>NZ_JBEZFO010000018.1:0-173935 GCF_040649495.1 Micromonospora sp. NPDC048947 | reverse complement strand
GTGGTGGGCGGGGGGGGGTGGGTGGGGGTTGTGTGGTGGGTGAGCGGTGGGGTGGTCTGCCTCACCACCTCCCGGGGCCCCACCACGCGCGCGGGCTGCGGGGCCGGGGGGGGGGGCCCCCCCCCCCGGCCGCCACCACTCAGTACGTGTAGAAGCCCTTGCCGGTCTTGCGGCCCAGGTCACCGGCGGTGACCATCCGCTGGAGCAGCTCCGGCGGGAAGAACTTCTCGTCGGCGGTGTCGGTGTAGATGTTCTTCGAGGCGTGCAGCAGCACGTCCACCCCGGTCAGGTCGGTGGTGGCCAGCGGGCCCATCGCGTGCCCGAAGCCCAGCCGGCAGGCGGTGTCCAGGTCCTCCGCGGACACCACGCCGGACTCGACCAGCTTGACCGCCTCCATCACCAGGGCGGAGATCAGCCGGGTGGTGACGAAGCCGGCGATGTCCCGGTTCACCACCACGACCGTCTTGCCGATCTCCTCGGCGAAGACCCGCGCGGTGTCCAGCGTGGCGTCGCTGGTCTTGTAACCGCGTACCAGCTCGCAGAGCTGCATCATCGGCACCGGGGAGAAGAAGTGCGTGCCGACGACAGCCTCGGGCCGCTCGGTCACCGCGGCGATCTGGGTGACCGGGATTGCCGACGTGTTGGTGGCGAGCACCGCGTCCGACTTGCAGATCTTGTCCAGGGCGCGGAACACCTCGTGCTTGATCTCCAGGCGCTCGAATACCGCCTCGACCACGATGTCCGCGTCCGCCGCCGCCTCCAGGTCGGTGGTCGGGGTGATCCGAGCCAGCGTCGCCTCGACCTCGGACGCCTCGATCTTGCCCTTCTCGGCGAACTTCTCCAGTGACTTCCGAATACCGCCCAGACCCCGGGTGGTGGCCGCGTCGTCCAGGTCGCGCAGCGTCACCTGCCAGCCCGCCTGCGCCGCCACCTGGGCGATGCCGGAACCCATCAACCCGGCCCCGACGACCGCGAGTCGACCCGCCATCTACTTCTCCCTCGCTGCGATTGAGTGCCTGCCTGCACCCTAGTCGGCGAGACTGAACGATGACTAAGTGGCGGGGGCGTCAGATCTCCAGTGCCGGCTCCTCCGGCGTGGTGCCCCGCTCGACGGCCACCCCGAGCGCACGCAGGTCGGCAACGAAGTCCGGGTAGCCCCGGTCGACGTGGTGCACGTGGGAGACCTCGGTGACCCCCTCCGCGCAGAGCCCGGCAATGATCAGCCCCGCGCCGGCCCGGATGTCGGTGGCCCGCACCGGGGCACCGGAGAGCCGGTCCCGTCCCCGGACCACCGCGTGATGCCCGTCGGTCTTGATGTCCGCGCCGAGCCGCATCATCTCGTTGGCGAACATGAACCGGCCGTCGAAGATGTTCTCGGTGATCAGGGAGGCGCCGTCGCTGACGACCGCCAGCCCGATCGCCATCGGCAGCAGGTCGGTGGCGAAGCCGGGGTACGGCAGGGTCACCACGTCCACCGCCCGTGGTCGCTCGTCCATCCGTACACGGAAGCCGTCTCCCCGGGTCTCCACCAGCCCGCCTGCGGCCACCACCTTGTCCAGGGCGACCTCCAGGAAGGCCGGGTCCAGCCCGGTCACCGTCACGTCGCCCCGGGTCATCGCCGCGCCGAACGCCCAGGTGCCGGCGACGATCCGGTCCCCCACCGTGGCGTGGCGCACCGGACGCAGACCAGGCACACCGGTGATCCGCAACGTGGACGTGCCCGCGCCGACGATGCGCGCGCCCATCTGGTTGAGCATCGTGCAGATGTCGACAATCTCCGGCTCCCGGGCCGCGTTGTCGATCATCGTGGTGCCCTGGGCGAGCACCGCCGCCATCACCAGGTTCTCGGTCGCGCCGACGCTGGGGAAATCCAGCACGATGTCAGCGCCACGCAGACCGTGCGGGGCGGAGGCGATGACGAACCCGTGCTCACCGGAGATCTCCGCGCCCATCCGGGTCAGCCCGGAGATGTGCATGTCCAACCCCCGCGACCCGATCGCGTCGCCGCCGGGATGGGCCACCCGCACGTACCCTCGGCGGGCCAGCAACGGGCCGAGCACGCAGATCGACGCGCGCAACCGTCGGACCAGGTCGTAGTCGGCCTCCGCGCCCGGCTGCTCGGGCACGTCGATCGTCACCGACCGGGACCGGGCCACGCCGCCCCTGGCGACCATCGGGTCGACCGGGTCGTCGACGTCGAACTGGACGTCGCAGCCCAACCGACGCAGCACCTCCCCCATGATCGCGATGTCGGTGATCCGGGGGACGTTGGTGATCACGCTGCGGCCCGGCGCGAGCAGCGCGGCGGCCATCAACTTCAACGCCGAGTTCTTGGCACCGACAACGTGCACGGTGCCGGACAGTCGGCCGTCACCGCGTACCCGGATGACGTCGACATCGTTGACCGCCGAATCGCCGGCGTCGCCGGGGCCCACCACCACCGGCCAGCCGGCGGTGCTGTCCGGCCGCGCCGGGATCGTCAGGTCGGGAATCCGTAGGCTGTGCGTCATGGCCGTCCACCTCACGCGCATCTACACAAAGGCCGGCGACGCCGGCATGACCAGGCTGAGCAACAACGAGCAGGTGCCGAAGACCGATCCGCGGATCGCCGCGTACGCGGATGTCGACGAGTGCAACGCGGCGATCGGCGTCGCGCTCGCGCTGGGAGACCTCGACGAGGAGCTTCGCGGCGTGCTGGGGTCGGTGCAGAACGACCTGTTCGACGTCGGCGCCGACCTGGCCACCCCGGTCGAGCCGGAGCCGAAGTACCCGCCGCTGCGGGTGACCGAGGAGTACGTCGAGCGCCTGGAGGGCTGGTGCGACGAGTACAACGCACGCCTGAGCAAGCTCGACTCCTTCATCCTCCCCGGCGGCACCGCAGGTGCGGCGCTGCTGCACGTGGCGCGGACCGTCGCCCGGCGTGCCGAACGGGCAGCGTGGGCGCTGGTGAGCCACGATCCGGAACGAACCAGCACGCTCCCGGCAAAGTATCTCAACCGGCTCTCCGATCTGCTGTTTATCCTGTCAAGAACGGCAAATCCGGCAGGAGACGTGCTATGGGTGCCGGGCGGCAAGCGCTGAACGTCGGGCGCTCCGCACCACGTCAAGGTCTGGGTTCCCACTCTGCCGGCCACCACGCGTAGCCAGGGCCGACTCGTCCTCCGGGCGACCTCCGCCAGGGCCAGGGCGAGTCAGCGTCTAGATCGACTCGGGTTCCATGAAGTCGGGCCATCCTGGCCACCACGACACCGCGATTTCAAGGAACCCGAGTCGATCACCCGCGCCCGGCCACTGAACAGGCGGGACTCAGCCGCACCGGTAACGGCAGGTGATGAAAAACGCGCCAGAACGGCGGACAGTGCCCACGAAGGGGTTTCCGGGGGAGCCCGCCCGGCGCAGGGATCAAGCCTGACCGCCCGGAGCCGGGCGGGCTCCCCCGGAAACCCAGAAGAGCAACCACCGAAGAGCAGGTCAGGCAGCCGGCCAGTCCTGGGAGGCCATACGCGGCGAGACCGCCCCCGGAGGGGCGGCCTCGAGCCAGGAGAGAAAACCGGTGACTGTCGATCGCGCCATGGCGATCTCCACCGGTGCGTGGTGACTGGTACAGCGGAGGATCACCCAGTCGGCCGGCATGGAGAACCGTTCCTGACCTTCGGGCAACCGGCGGCGCTCCACTGCCAACCCCTTGCGGGAGAGCACCCGCTTGGGCCGGATCGCGAAGCTGAACATCCGGTACCAGCGCAACTCGTCACCGGCGAACCGGCCGAAGCCGGGCGACCAGCCGCGGCCGTCGAGCATGGTGGAGACCCGGACGCTGAGCCGGATGATGCCACCGCTGCGGGTGACCAGAGCTCGCCGGACGAAGAGGATCAGTAGCGCGCCGAGGATGACGACAACGCCGATTCCGAATCCTTCGACGATCTCCATCCCCGGTGTGGCTCAGCGGCTCTGCGCGGAGACCGGGGTTGCGCTCTCGGCCAGCACTGTGACACCGTCGGCGCTCACCGAGAGGAAGCCGCCGGCCACCTCGTAGGCGACCTGCTCACCGCCGGCGAGCTTGATGCGTACCTGGCCGGGCTCGGCGAGTTGGCCGAGCAGCGGCGCGTGCCCCGGCAGGACACCGAGCTCGCCTTCGGTCGTCCGGGCGACGACCATCTCGGCGTCACCGGACCAGACCTTCTCCTCGACGGCGACGAGCTCGACGTGAAGCTGCTGTGCCACGCTGTCTCCTTGCTGCGGCTACGGATTGCCGAAAGTCTAGCCTGACGACGCGGCGCGCCCAACGCGGGTGGGGACAACGCCGCCCTGACTACTTGGCCTTGTTCACAAATTCCGGGTGCTCCAGCAGGAACGGGTCGAGTTGCTCGTTGTGCAGGGCGGTGAAGAAGTCCGGAACGCCGTCCTGGAACTGCTCGCCCAGGTACTTCTGACCCTCGAAGACCCCGCCACCGGGCAGCTTGATCATCTCGATGGTGTTCGGGCGGATGTCCTTCAGGGCGAGGCCGAAGTCGACCACGCTGTTGCCTCGACCGTTGAAGATCAACGACTGGCCGGCGGCGCGGAGCACCTTGTCCAGCTTGATCGGGTTGGACACCACGTCGGCGCTGAACGCCTGGCCGACCATGGCCTTGACGAACTGCTGCTGGTGGCGCTGCCGGCCGTAGTCGGAATCCGGAACGCCGTTCTTCGGGTAGCGCTGCCGGACGTAGTCCAGCGCCTGCCACCCACTCAGGTGCCGGTTGCCCTTCTTGTAGAGCGCCTGCGGGCCGACGTAGCCCTCACCACGGGTGTTGCCCGGCCGAGGCTTGCCGTCCGGCTGCTTGTGCTCGGACTTCACGTCGCGCTCGATGTACATGTCGACACCGCCCATGGCGTCGACGATCTTCTGGAAACCGGTGAAGTTGATGATCGCGCCCGCGTCGAAGCGCTTGATGCCCGTGACGTTCTGCACTGTGGTGGCCAGCAACTCGAAGCCCCGTGCCGCGTCGGGGTTGGCCCCCGGCACCTTGCTGCCGAACGACATCGCGGCGTTGATCTTCGTGGTCTCACCCGGGAAGTCGGCCTTCTTGAACGCCGGGATCCGCACGTAGAGGTCACGCGGCAGCGAGAACAGGTAGGCCCGGTCCATCGAGGCCGGCACGTGCAGCACCATGATCGAGTCGGCCAGCGGCGCGGCTGTCGGCGTACGCGGGTCGATGCCGACGAGCAGGATGTTGAGCGGGCCCTTGATGTCGCTCTTCTTCGCCTGGGCGCCCGCGGCCTGGTCGCCGAAGAGGTCTGCCTTGCCGACGGACCCCTCGTAGCGGGCCATCAGCACCTCGGTGCCGACCAGCACGGCGCCGCTGAGCACGGCCAGCACCGTGCCGAACACGGTGCAGATCCTGGCCCACCGCGGCACACCTCGCCAGATGGACGGCTTGCGGCCCCTCTTGCCGGCCTTACCCACGAGCATCTCCGTTCGTTACGCCCACGACGAGGAAGACGGGCGCACGTCGCCGAAAGGTTGCAAAGATCAACGCTCGTTCAGGTGAGCGCGGAACGAACCGTAGCTCGGGAGCCTCCAAAGTGACGACCACGAGTAACGGACCGCGACGATGGTAGGACGCGAACATGAACAAAAGACTGCCCCGGCATTGCCGGGGCAGTCTTTTGCTACGAGTCGGATGAGGGCTGGTCAGCCCTTCATCAGCTCCTCAGCCTTCTTCTCAAGGTCCTCGAGGCCGCCGCACATGAAGAACGCCTGCTCGGGGAAGTGATCGTACTCACCCTCGCTGATCTTCCGGAACGCCTCGATGGTCTCCTTGATCGGGACCGTCGAGCCCGGTACGCCGGTGAACTGCTCCGCCGCGTAGGTGTTCTGCGACAGGAAGCGCTCGATCCGCCGGGCGCGAGCCACGGTGATCTTGTCTTCCTCGGAGAGCTCCTCGATGCCGAGGATGGCGATGATGTCCTGCAGGTCCTTGTAGCGCTGCAGGATCCGCTTCACCTCGGTGGCCACCTGGAAGTGCTCGTTGCCGACGAACTCCGGGGCGAGGATCCGGGACGAGGACGCCAGCGGGTCCACGGCCGGGTAGATGCCCTTGTCGGAGATCGACCGCTCCAGGTTGGTGGTCGCGTCCAGGTGGGCGAACGTGGTGGCCGGGGCGGGGTCGGTGTAGTCGTCCGCCGGCACGTAGATCGCCTGCATGGAGGTGATGGCCTGGCCCCGGACGGAGGTGATCCGCTCCTGGAGCTCGCCCATCTCGTCGGCCAGGGTCGGCTGGTAACCCACGGCGCTCGGCATACGGCCGAGCAGGGTGGAGACCTCCGAGCCGGCCTGCGTGAAGCGGAAGATGTTGTCGATGAAGAGCAGCACCTCCTGCTTCTTCACGTCCCGGAAGTACTCGGCCATGGTCAGCGCGGACAGCGCCACCCGCAGCCGGGTGCCCGGCGGCTCGTCCATCTGGCCGTAGACAAGCGCGGTCTTGTCGATGACGCCGGACTCGGTCATCTCGGCGATGAGGTCGTTGCCCTCACGGGTGCGCTCACCCACGCCGGCGAAGACCGAGGTACCACCGAAGTTACGGGCAACCCGGGTGATCATCTCCTGGATGAGCACCGTCTTGCCCACACCCGCGCCGCCGAACAGGCCGATCTTGCCGCCCTTGACGTACGGGGCGAGAAGGTCGATGACCTTGATGCCGGTCTCCAGCATCTCGGTCTTCGGCTCCAGGTCCGCGAAGGCCGGGGCCTTGCGGTGGATACCCCAGTGGTCGTCCGGGGTCAGGGTCTCGCCCTCTTTGAGGTTGAGCACCTCGCCGATCGCGTTGAACACGTGGCCCTTGACCGCGTCGCCCACCGGAACGGTGATCGGCTTGCCGCGGTCGCGCACCTCCGCGCCACGGACCAGGCCGTCCGTCGGCTGCATCGAGATGGCACGGACCAGGTTGTCACCCAGGTGCTGGGCAACCTCCAGGGTCAGCGTCTTCTCACCGCCGGACAGGTTCACCGTCACGTTCAGGGCGTTGAACAGGGCCGGCATGGCGTCGCGCGGGAACTCGGCGTCGACGACCGGGCCGATGACCCGGACCACGCGACCCGTGGCCGTCTTGGTCTCTACTGGTGCAGTCATCACACTTCACTTCCCGACGCGGCCAGCGCGTTGGCGCCGCCGACGATCTCGCTGATCTCCTGGGTGATCCCGGCCTGGCGAGCCGAGTTCATCTCACGCGTGTACTTCTCGATCATGTCTTCGGCGTTGTCGGTGGCGCTCTTCATCGCCCGCCGCCGTGCCGCCGACTCACTCGCCGCCGACTCGATCAACGCCGCGTAGATCCGCGTGTTGATGTACCTCGGCAGGAGCGCGTCGAGCAGCGCCTCCGCCTCCGGCTCGAACTCGTACGCCGGCAGCAGCCCCTCGGAGCGCGGCCGGTCCTCCACCTGCATCGGACCAATGATCTTGGTGACCGGGTTCTGCGTCATCAGCGAGTGGAACTCGGTGTAGACGATGTGCAACTCGTCGACGCCGAGCACCCCGTCCGCGCCTGCACCGCCGTCGACATCGTCCGCGCCGGCCGTGAACGCCTTGATCAGCGTCTCACCCACAGTGCGGGCGTCCTCGAACGAGGGCTGCTCGCTGAAGCCCGTCCAGTTGGCCTCGATCGGCCGGTTGCGGAACCGGTAGAACCCGACGCCCTTACGCCCGATGACGTAGAGCACCGGCTCCTTGCCGTCCGCCTTGAGCCGCGCGATCAGCGACTCCGCCATCTTGATCGCGTTGGCGCTGTAGCCGCCGGCCAGGCCACGGTCGCTGGTGACCAACAGGACGCCCGCCCGGCGCACCCGCTCGCGCGGGGTGAGCAGCGGGTGGTCGATCCGCGCGTTGGACGCCAGCGCCGTGAGCACGCCGGTGATGGCCTGGGCGTACGGCAGGGACGCCTGCACCCGGGCCTGGGCCTTGGCGATCCGGCTCGTCGCCACGAGCTCCATCGCCTTGGTGATCTTCTTCATCGACTTCGCCGAGCGGATCCGTTGACGAAGAACGCGTACCTGGGCCGCCATGGGATCAGCTCTCGGCCGGGCGGTCGGTCGCGCCGTCGCGGAAGCGGGTCACCGTCTCGCGGTTCTCCTCGCCCTCCAGTGGCGCGGCCGGCGCGTCGTTGACCTTGCGCTCGTCGTCCTTGCCGAGGAAGACCTGCTTGAACTCGCTGATCGCCTTGTCCAGCGAGCCGACGATGTCGTCGCCCCACTGGTTGTCGGCGATCCCGGCCAGCACACCCGCGTGCTTGTGCCGCAGGTACTGGAGGAACTCCGACTCGAAGCGCCGGACCTCACCCACCGGGATGTCGTCCAGCTTGCCCTCGGTGCCGGCCCAGACCGAGACGACCTCTTCCTGCACCGGGTACGGCGAGTAGTTCGGCTGCTTGAGCAGCTCGACCAGCCGGACACCGCGGTCCAGCTGTGCCCGGGAGGCCTTGTCCAGGTCGGAGGCGAAGGCGGCGAACGCCTCCAGCTCGCGGTACTGGGCCAGGTTGAGACGCAGCGAACCGGCGACCTTACGCATCGGCTTCACCTGCGCGGCGCCACCGACCCGGGAGACCGAGGTACCGACGTTGATCGCCGGACGGACGCCCTGGTTGAACAGGTCGGTCTCCAGGAAGATCTGGCCGTCGGTGATCGAGATGACGTTGGTCGGGATGAAGGCCGAGATGTCGTTGGCCTTCGTCTCGATGATCGGCAGACCGGTCATCGAGCCGCCACCCAGCTCGTCGGAGAGCTTCGCGCAACGCTCCAGCAGACGCGAGTGCAGGTAGAAGACGTCGCCCGGGTACGCCTCACGGCCCGGCGGGCGACGCAGCAGCAGCGACACGGCCCGGTACGCCTCGGCCTGCTTGCTCAGGTCGTCGAAGACGATCAGGACGTGCTTGCCGCCGTACATCCAGTGCTGCCCGATGGACGAGCCGGTGTACGGGGCGATGTACTTGAAGCCGGCCGGGTCGGACGCCGGGGAGGCCACGATGGTGGTGTACTCCATCGCGCCCGCCTCCTCCAACTGCCCCTTGATGGAGGCGATGGTGGAGGCCTTCTGGCCGATGGCGACGTAGATGCAGCGAACCTGCTTCTTCGGGTCGCCGGTGCGCCAGTTGTCCCGCTGGTTGAGGATGGCGTCCAGGGCGACAGTGGTCTTGCCGGTCTTCCGGTCGCCGATGATCAGCTGCCGCTGGCCCCGACCGATCGGGGTCATCGCGTCGATCGCCTTGATGCCGGTCTGCAGCGGCTCGAACACCGACTGCCGGGACATCACGTTCGGAGCCTGCAGCTCCAGCTCGCGGTAGCCCTCGTCGGCGATGTCGCCGAGGCCGTCGATCGGCTGGCCGAGCGCGTTGACCACGCGGCCGAGGAAGGCATCGCCGACGGGCACGGAGAGCACCCGGTCGGTGCGCTTGACCCGCTGCCCCTCCTCCAGCTTGGCGGAGTCACCGAGGACGACGACGCCGATCTCCCGGACGTCGAGGTTCAACGCCACGCCGAGCGTGCCGTCCTCGAACTCCAGGAGCTCGTTGGTCTTGGTCGAGGGCAGGCCCTCGACGTGGGCGATACCGTCGCCGGTGTCGGCGACGGTGCCGACCTCCTCGCGGGAGACGTCGGACGAGTAAGAGGAGACGTAGCGCTCCAGGGCGCCGCGAATCTCCTCCGTCGAGATGGTCAGCTCGGCCATCCTCTGCTTCCTTAAAATTCAGGGGCCCGGGATACCTAGTACCAACCGGTCCGAATGGCGTCTGTCAATCCGGGCGCTGCGGCGGCGGAGCCGCCCCAACGGTGAGGCGGCGGAACCACCGCATTGCTGGGCGACACACCGCCCCAACACGGGGCGGTGCAGCCGATCAGCGCTTCGCGAGCGCGTTGCGGGTCTCGTTGAGGCGGCGCAGGATGGTGCCGTCGTACAGGTCGGAACCGACCCGGACGCTCACGCCACCGAGGACGGCGGGGTCGACCGTCTGCTTGACGGAGACCTCCCGACCGTATATCGCGGTGAGGCTCGCACCCAGCCGACGCTCGTCCTCGTCACTCAACGGGGCCGCGACGGTCACGTACGCCACCTGCCGGTCACGCCGTTCGGCGGCGAGCTCGACCAGCCGGGTGAGCGCTCCGGTGAAGGAACGTCCCCCGAACCCGCCGAGCGCGACCTCGACGAGGCGGACGGTGACCGGAAGGGCCTTGTCGGCGAGCAGCTCGCGGGCCAGGGTGGTCCGCTGCTCGACCGGGGCGACCGGGTCCGCGAGCGCGTTGCTCAGCGCCGACTGACCGGTCACGACCTGGCCGAAGCGGAACAGCTCGTCCTCGACCTCGCCCAGCTCCCCGGCGGAGTCGGCGCTGGCCAGCAGCGCCTCCACGCCGAGGCGCTCGGTGCCGTCGAGCAGCTCCGACGGTGCCGACCACCGGCCGGAGACCAGCGACACGAGCAGGTCGAGCGCGTCAGCGCCGATCCGCCCGCCCAGCATGTCGCCGAGCAGAGCGCCGCGATCCGCACCAGACCGGGCCGGGTCGGAGAGCGCCCGGCGCAGCCGCGGCTCGCGCCGCAGCAGGGTGGCCACGGAGAGGATGGCGTCGGCGGTGGAGGCCACCGCCGACGGCTCCGCGCCGCGGACGTACGCGTCGAGGCGCTCGGCCGCGACCTTGTACGACTCCCGGCTGGCGGCCTGCATCAGCGGGCCCCCGTGCTCTCGAGACCGCTCAGGAACCGGTCGACGGTGCCCTTACGCCGCGCCTCGTCGGCCAGCGACTCGCCAACGATCTTGCTGGCCAGGTCCACCGCGATCGTGCCGACCTCCGCACGCAGCTCGCGCACGATGGTGGCCCGCTCGGCGGCGAGCGCGTCCTTGCCGGCCTGGATGACCCGGTCGGACTCTTCCCGCGCCTTGGCGAGGATGTCCTGACGGATGCCCTCGGCGTCGGCCCGCGCGTCGTCACGGATCTTGGCGGCGTCGGTCCGGGCCTCAGCGAGCTGGGCACGGTACTGCTCGAGCAGCTGGTTCGCCTCGGCCTGGGCGGCCTCGGCGCGCTTGATGCCGCCCTCGATCGCGTCGACCCGAGCCTGGAACGTCTGCTCCATACGCGGGAAGACGAACTTCATCAGCACGAAGCAGAGCACGGCGAAGGCGACCGTGCCGACCACGATCTCCTGCCAGATCGGAATGATCGGGTTGTGGTCTGACTCACCACCCTCGGCGGCGAGGAGGAACAACATGGGTGACCTCCCGGTCGGAAGGGGCGGAATCAGCCGGCCCAGATGAAGCCGAAGGCGATGCCGAACAGCGCGAGCGCCTCGATGACGGCGAAGCCGATCCAGACGTACGGCAGGGTCATGCGCGACGACTCGGGCTGCCGGGCGGTCGACTGGATGTAGGCGGCGAAGACCAGGCCAACGCCGATGCCCGGGCCGATGGCGGCGAGACCGTAGCCGATGGCAGCGGTGCTACCGGTGACCTCGGCGAGAACGCTAGCGTCCATTGGTGTGGTTCCTCCTGGTTATCACGCGTGACTCTCACGCGGGACGACAACGGTTGGTGCGTGGATCAGTGCTCTTCGGCGAGCGCACCCTGGATGTAGCTGGCGCTCAGCACGGTGAAGACGTAGGCCTGCAGGACGATGACCAGCGCCTCGAGGAGGGTCAGCGCCACGGTCATCACCCAGGAGACCACCGAGATCGGCGCCAGCCAGGCGTTGGCGTTGAGCATCGCGAAGCCGCCGAGCGTGAAGACCAGCAGGAGCATGTGGCCGGCGAACATGTTGGCGAAGAGACGAACGGCCAGCGAGAACGGCCGGATGATGAAGGTCGAGAACGCCTCGATCGGGATCAGCAGCGGCAGGATGTACCACGGTGCCGGCGGGATCAGGGCGTGCTTGAAGTATTTGCCGAAGCCGTGGTGCCGGATGCCGATGTAGTTGAACAGCACGTAGCTGATCACCGCGAGGATCGCCGGGAAGGCGATGTGCGAGTTCGGCGAGATCTGGAACAACGGAATGATCGCGAACGCGTTCGTCACCAGCACGAAGCAGAACAGCGTCGTGAAGTAGGGAGCGAACCGCACGCCCTGGTGACCGATCATGTCGACCGAGATGTTGTTCCGGACG
This sequence comes from Micromonospora sp. NPDC048947, assembly GCF_040649495.1. Lineage (NCBI taxonomy): Bacteria > Bacillati > Actinomycetota > Actinomycetes > Micromonosporales > Micromonosporaceae > Micromonospora > Micromonospora sp. NPDC048947. Next base: position 161,821 of record NZ_JBEZFO010000018.1, on the reverse strand, counting down.
AAGCCGTAGATCGACTCGGCGAACCACTGCTTCTTGGTCGGCACCAACTTCGGGTTCCGGTACGTCGCCAGGAAGAAGATGATCAGAACGCCGACCGCGACCCAGATCATCAGCGTGAACTTGGTGAACCACGGGGCGTTCTCCACACCCCAGGGCACGATCGCGGGCAGGTAGAAGTCGTCCACACTGGGTGGGAATGCCGCCTGGCCCGCTGCCAGAACGTTCGCCTGTCCGAACACCGTGTCCCTTCCTAAGTAGGCGTGCCGAGCCGACGGACGACGAGGATGATCCCCCCGGTCACGCCGAGCACGACGCCGATGCCGGTGGCGACGCCACCAGTATCGAGCCACTGGTCGACCAGCCAGCCGATGAAACCCCACACGAGCATTCCTCCGATGAGGTAGCTGAGCGCGGTCCAACCCTGACCGGCGCCGGACGGATAATCGTCCGGTTCACCGGCGGGACGGGGGGTTTGGTCACCAGCCATGACGGGGCGAACGATATCAGCCGGGAAGACGAGGCTGTGCCTCACCCCCCGCACAACCGTCGTTGTGTGGGCTTCTCGTGGGCGCCGTCGTCTGTGGGCACGCTACTCCCCTTCCGCCCGTCGGAAAATGACCGGAGGCCGACACATTGCGGCGCGTCCGCTGGTTGGGACGACCTCCAGGTCAGCCGCGGGGCCGGCGAGCGTGCACCGCGGTCAGCCACCAGAGGTGTACCGCTGTCCACACTGCCACCCCGGCGACGATGCCAAGGCAGAGAGGGATCAAACCGGGCCAACCGGTCGACGCCACAGCCACCAGCACCACACCCAGCAGGCTGAACTTCAGCACGTACAGGCCCACGCCGAGCGGCAGCAGCAACTGCGGGTTGACCTGGTCGGCCCGAGCCAGCACCACGGTGGTGAGGGTGTAGCTGAGCACCGTGACGCCCACGCCGGCCGCCGCGCCGAGCGCGGCCGTGACGCCGCCGGTCACACCGCCCACCACCGCGGCGACAACGGCGAGCGCCGCCGACGCCCCGAGCAACACCGGCAGGTGCCGCAGCCGCCACCGCCGGTCGGTGCCCGGCTCGACCACCCCGGGCTCAGCCACGGGGGTACGCCGGGAACGCCGCTACCAGCTCGGACACCTCGGCACCCAGCCGGGTCAGCTCGTCGGAACCGCCCGGGGCACCGGGATCGGTGCGCACCGCACGGGCGATCAGGGTCGCCACCTGGCGCAGCTCCCCCTCGCGCATCCCCTGGGTCGTGACGCTCGGGGTGCCCACCCGGATGCCGGAGGCCACCATCGGCGGCTGCGGGTCGTACGGGATGGCGTTCTTGTTCAGGGTGATCGACGCGGCGTCGCAGCGTCGCTCGGCCTCGGTGCCGGTCACCCCCAGCTCCCGCAGGTCGATCAGTGCGAGGTGGGTGTCCGTGCCACCGGAGACGGGGCGCATCCCCTCGTCGGCCAGCCCGGCGGCGAGCGCCTGGGCGTTGCTGACCACCTGCCGGGCGTACGTCTGGAACTCCGGCTGGGCGGCCTCGCGCAACGCCACCGCCTTGGCCGCGACAGCGTGCATCAGCGGACCGCCCTGGGTGAACGGGAAGACCGCCTTGTCGATCCGCTGGGCCAGCGACTCGCGGCACAGGATCATGCCGCCGCGCGGACCGCGCAGCACCTTGTGGGTGGTGGCGCAGACGACATCGGCGTACGGCACCGGGGACGGGATCGCCCGGCCGGCGACCAGGCCGATGAAGTGCGCCGCGTCCACCATCAGGTACGCGCCGACCTCGTCGGCGATCTCCCGGAACCGCGCGAAGTCGATCAGACGCGGGTACGCGGTGGCCCCACAGATGATCAGCTTGGGTCGGTGCGCCCGCGCCAGGTCCCGTACCTCGTCGTAGTCGATCTGCTCGGTGTCCGGCCGGACCGGGTAGCCGACCGGGTGGAACCACTTGCCGGAGAAGTTCACCCGGCTGCCGTGGGTGAGGTGCCCGCCGTGCGGCAGGTCCATCGCCAGCACCGTGTCCCCCGGCTGCACCAACGCGGCGTACGCGGCCAGGTTGGCGCTCGCCCCGGAGTGCGGCTGGAGGTTGGCGTGCTCGGCCCCGAACAGCTCCTTGGCCCGGGCGATGCCGATCTCCTCGGCCCGGTCCACCTCGGCGCAGCCGCCGTAGTAGCGCCGACCCGGGTAACCCTCGGCGTACTTGTTGGTCAGGGTCGAACCGAGCGCGGCCAGCACCGCCGGCGAGGTCAGGTTCTCGCTGGCGATGAGCTGAAGGCCGCCCCGCAACCGGTCCAGCTCGCCGAGGACCACAGCGGCGATCTCCGGATCGGTGGCCCTGAGCTGCGCGAAATCCGGCCCCCAGAAGGTGCTCGTCTCGGTCTCCACAGCGAACGAGTCTAGGGGGCCGCAGACTGGGACCTGTGAGATGCCTCGTCACCGGAGCGACCGGCTACATCGGCGGGCGGCTGACGCCGCTGCTGCTCGCGGATGGACACACAGTGCGTTGCCTCGCCCGCAAGGCGGTGCGGCTGCGCGACGTGCCCTGGGCCTCGGCGGCCGAAATCGTCGAAGGGGACCTGAGTCGACCGGAGACGCTGGCCGCCGCGTTCGCCGACGTGGACGTCGCGTACTTCCTGGTGCACTCGTTGGGCCGGTCCGACTTCGAGGCGGCCGACCGAACGGCGGCGACCAACTTCGCGGCGGCGGCGCGCGCGGCCGGCGTACGGCGGATCGTCTACCTGGGCGGCCCGGAGCCGGCGTCCGACGCGGAGGTGCCCTCCCCACACCTGCGGTCCCGTGCCGAGGTCGGTCGGATCCTGCTGGAGAGCGGGGTGCCCACGGCGGTGCTCCGCGCCGCAGTGATCATCGGGTCCGGCTCGGCGTCGTTCGAGATGCTGCGCTACCTGACCGAGCGGCTGCCCGCCATGATCACCCCACGCTGGGTCGGCAACCGGATCCAACCGATCGCGGTCCGCGACGTGCTGCACTACCTGGCCGGCTGCGCCGACCTGCCGGCCGAGGTCAACCGGGGCTTCGACGTCGGCGGGCCGGACGTGCTGACCTTCCGCGAGATGATGCAGCGCTACGCCCGGGTTGCCGGGCTGCGCCGGCGGATCATCGTGCCGGTCCGCCCACTCACCCCGTCGCTCTCCTCGCACTGGGTCGGCCTGATCACCCCGGTGCCGAACAAGATCGCCCGCCCGCTGGTGGAGAGCCTGATCCACGAGGCGATCGCCCACGAACACGACATCGCCCGCTACGTCCCGGACCCGGCCGGCGGGCTGACCGGCTTCGACGAGGCGGTGGCGCTGGCGCTGGCCAAGGTGCGCGACGCCCAGGTGGAGACCCGCTGGTCGAACGCGAGCGGCCCGGACGCGCCCGCCGAGCCACTGCCCACCGACCCGGTGTGGTCCGGTGGCACCGCCTACACCGACGTCCGGGAGCGGACGGTGGACGCGCCACCCGCGGCGCTCTGGCGGGTCGTCGAGGGCGTCGGCGGCGAACACGGCTGGTACTCGTTCCCCCTCGCCTGGTCGATCCGCGGCTGGCTGGACCGGCTGGTCGGCGGGGTCGGGCTACGCCGCGGTCGACGCGACCCACACCGCCTCCAGGTCGGTGAGGCGCTGGACTTCTGGCGGGTCGAGGAGATCGTCCCGGGCGAGTTGCTGCGACTGCGCGCCGAGATGCGGCTACCCGGCCGGGCCTGGCTGGAGATGCGGGTACTGCCGGCCGACGACGGCAGCAGCCGTTACCAGCAACGCGCCGTCTTCCTGCCGCGTGGCCTGCCGGGGCACGCCTACTGGAAGTCGGTGGCCCCGTTCCACGCTGTGGTCTTCGGCGGAATGGCCCGCAACATAGCCCGCAACGCCGAACAACCCCGCTAACCCCGCCCCGCTCCCCGCTCCCCGCTCCCCGCGATCTTGCACTTTGTGTTGGCGATTTGCAGACCTTGGCGCCTTTTGTCGCGGCAGAAAGTGCAAGATCGGCGAGCGTGGTGGGGTGGGGGTTAGTTGCCGGCTTGGGGTTGGGTTTGGAAGGCGGTTCGTTCGCTCGGCGGGACGAAGTCGCGGACCGGTTGGTCGCGCAGGGCGAAGGCGAGCACCTCACCGACCGCGTTCACCATCTGGGCCTGCACCGTCTGACCGACAGCGTCCCGGGGATCGTCCGGGTTCGCGGCCATCGAGGCGACCGCGAGCTGCGGGGTGAACGCCACCACCGTCTCCGTCTCGTACCGCTCCGAACTGCCGGTCTTTCCCGCCACCGGACGGCCGAGCTTCGCCCGCAACCCGGGTGCTGTGGCACCGTCGCAGCGTCCGTACATCGACTGGTCGCCGACCGGGCAGCGGGCCGCGTCGGTGGCCGCCCGCGCCACATCGGGGTCGAGCACCTGTCGGCAGTCCGGCTTGGCGGCGTCGACCGGCCGGCCGCCCGAGTCGGTGATCGAGACCACCGGCAGCGGCGCGCACCAGGTTCCCTCGGCCGCCACTGTGGCGTACGCGCTGGCCAGGTCCAACGGGGTGGTCGCGGCCACGCCCAGGGTGAACGGACCCCAGTCCTTCGCGCCGTAGCGGGCCAGCTTGGCGTCGGACTCGGCCCGCAACACGATGCCGAGCCGCTCGGCCATCTCCACCACCCGGTCGGCGCCGACCTTCTCGGTGAGCCAGGCGAAGTACGTGTTCACCGAGCGGCCGAACGCGCTCCACATGGTGCGGGGGCCGTCCATCGACGACGGGCTGGCGTTCGCCGGGCACCACCGTCCGTCGCAGCTCGCCTCCCCGGTCACCGGGAAGCGGGTGAGCAACTGCGTCGGCGCCACGAAGTTGGTCGACAGCGGCAGGCCCGACTCCAGCGCGGCCAGCAGGGTGAAGAGCTTGAACGTCGAACCGCCCTGGTAACCCTCGATCGCGCCGCCGCCAGCGACCAACTGGTTGACGGTGTTCGGGCGGTTCTTCTGCCCGACCGGGTTGTCCGCCACGCTGTAGGCACGGTTCACCGACATCGCCAGCACCCGCCCGGTGCCCGGTTGCACCACCGCGGTGGGCACCGCCTCGGCCCTGGTCGTCGGATAGATCTTCAGCACCTGCTCGGTGGTGGCCCGCTGCACCCCCGGGTCCAGCGACGACACGATGGAGAAGCCGCCCCGGCGCAGTGCGCGTTGCCGGTCGTCGGCGGTCGCCCCGAACGCGGACTGGCTGCTCCACCAGCGGGTGAACCAGTCGCAGAAGAAGCCCCAGTCGTTGTGCCCGTCGGGCACTCCCGTGCAGTCGTTCGGGGTCTCGCTGGGCCGCAGTTGCAGCGGTTCGGCGCGGGCAGCGGCCGCCGCGTCCGCCGGCACCTGCCCCGTCTCCACCAGCCGCTCCAACACGTACGACCGTCGGGCGACGGCGCTGTCGGCGTCGCCGTTGATCGGATCGTCGCTGTCCGGCGAACGCACCAGACCGGCGAGCAGTGCCGCCTGGGCCAGTGTCAACTCGGCCGGGGACCGGGAGAAGTACCGCTTGCTGGCCGCCGCGATGCCGTACGCCCCGGCACCGAAGTAGGCGATGTTGAGGTAGCGGGTCAGGATCTCGTCCTTGTCGAGTTCCCGCTCCAACGCGAGCGCGTACCGCATCTCCTGGAGCTTGCGGACTGTGGTGAGTTCGGTGGCGGCGTCCCGTTGCGCCTCGGTCAGCCGAGGGTCGTTGCTGAGCACGTTGCGGACGTACTGCATGGTCAGCGTGGAGGCGCCCTGCCGGGTCTGGCCGTCGCGCTTGTTGACTGTGAACGCGCGCACCACGCCCCGCAGGTCGACCCCGCTGTGCTGGTAGAACCGGACGTCCTCGGCGGCCACGATGGCCCGGCGCATCACCGGAGCCACCTCGTGCAGCGGCACGTCCACCCGGTCCTCCTGGTAGAAGGAGGTGATCAGGGTCGTGCCGTCGTTGGCGTAGAGGTTGGAGCGCTGCGCGGTGGGCGGCGTCCGGAGTGTGTTCGGCAGCTCCGAGTACGGCGTCGACAGGGCGCTGAAGCCGATCCCGAAGACCAGGGCTGCTGGCAGTGCGGCGGCGGCCAGCACCAACCCGGCCAGCACTCCGGCGATCACCACGGTCAGCAGTTTGTCGAATTGGGCCCGGATCATCAGCTCTCCCCGCAGGAGCCGGTCACGCTAGGACCAGTTCAGAATGACCCGGAACGCCCCTTTAGCCCTGGGTTTTCCCCAAACCCGGAGGAAACTCGCACCACGCTCAGGGCAGCAGCGCGCCGGCCAGCGGGTGGACCGTCTCCTCGATCTCGTCGGCGACCCTGCTGAAGCACTGGTCGCCACGACCCCACGGGTCATCAAGATCATCGGTGGTCAGCGCCGAGGCGCCGAGGCGCGCGTCGTGAGCCGCCGCCACCAGTGCCACCCCGCGGGCGTACACGGCCTCCGGGGTGGCGTCACCCGGCGGCAGCGCGGCGGCGTCCACGGCAGCCAGCAGCCGACCGAACTCGCCCAGCACGAATGTGCGGGCCGCCGCGTCCGGACGAAGCGCCACCACGTACTCCTGCTGATCGGCGGTGGCGGTCAGGACCAGGTCGGCGGCGTCGATGTGGTCCGAGCGCAGCTTGCGCGCGGCGAACCCTTCCACGTCCCCACCACGGCCGGTGACCTGCCGTGCCGCCGGCGGGTTCATCTCCTCGCCCGCGTGCCAGCCACCCGTGCCGGCGCTGTGGCTGTGCACCAGCTCCTCGGCCTGGGCAGGGTCCTGCGAACGCCGGGTCAGCCGCTCCCGCACCGCCAGGGCCAGCAGCCGCTCCGCCATCGGCGAGCGGCAGATGTTGCCCATGCAGACGTGCAGAACAGTGAACGGGGGCACTCAGACCGCCCGACCGTCGACGAGATCCGGAACCACGTCGCGCAGCTTCTCCAACGGGATCGCCCCGGCCCGCAGGAGCTGCGGCACCTCACCGGTCAGATCCACGATCGTGCTCGGTACCGGATCCGGGCAGGGACCGGCCTCCAGGTAGGCCCGCACCGAGTAGCTGAGCTGGTCACGCGCCTCGTCGGCGGTGACAGCTGCCGGCTGGCCGGTCTTGTTGGCCGACGAGACCGCCATCGGACCGGTCTCGCGCAGCACCTCCAACGCGACCGGGTGCAGCGGCATCCGCACCGCCACCGTGCCGGTCTTGTCGCCCAGGTCCCACTGCAGGCTCGGCGAGTGCTCGACCACGATCGTCAGGGCACCCGGCCAGAACGCCTCCACGAGGTCCCGTGCGGCAGTGGGCAGCGAGAAGACCAACCCGTCCAGGGTGTGCCGCGAGCCGATCAGCACCGGCGGCGGCATCTGCCGACCCCGGCCCTTGGCATCGAGCAGCGCCTTCACCGCGTACGGGGTGAACGCGTCCGCGCCGATCCCATACACGGTGTCCGTCGGAAGAACGACCAGCTCGCCGTTCTTGACCGCCTCGATCGCCGCAGCGATGCCGCGGTCCCGATCGGCGGGCGACCGGCAGTCGTAGAGCATCACGAGGAGTCAGTCTGCCACGCCGCCCCGATCGGGGCGTGCTGGCCGTCCGCCCGTCGGGACGCCGTCGCGTAGCGGGGACGCCCGGCGAGGTCGAGATGCTCCGCGACAGCGGTGAAGCCGTCGCCCTGAGCGAGCAGCTCAGGCACCGCCGCACCGTGGGTGTCGTCGTGCTCGACGCCGAACACGCCCCCCGGGCGCAACAGCACCGCCGCCCGGGCGACGACCGGCCGGATCACCACCAGACCGTCCGCGCCGCCGAAGACCGCCTCCGCCGGGTCGTGCCCGGCCACCTCCGGCGGGACCACCACGTCGTCCGGCACGTACGGCGGGTTGCAGAGCAGCACGTCCACCCGGCCCACCAGCTCGGCCAGCAGGTCCGGCGCTGTCACGTCGGCCTCTACCACCTCGATCGGGCGGTCCCCCGCCGCGGCGCGCTCCGCCGCGTTGCGGCGCAGCCAGGCCAGCGCCTCCGGGGACCGCTCCACCGCGATCACCCGCGCTCCCGGCAGCTCCTGGGCCACCGCCAACGCGATCGCGCCCGAGCCGCTGCACAGGTCCACCACCACGGGGGCGGGTCGACCCTGGGCCTGCTCGACACCCCAGCCGGCCAACAGTTCGGTCTCCGGTCGGGGCACGAAGACACCCGGGCCGACCGACAACTCCAGGTGCCGGAACCCGGCCCGACCGGTCAGGTACTGCAACGGCTCGCGCGCGGCGCGGCGGCGCGTCAACCCGTCGAGCCGCACCAACTGGTCGTCGCTCAGGTCGTCGGCGAGAGCCAACCGACCCCGGGGAACCCCGAGCACGTACGCCATCAGCAACTCGGCCTCCACCCGGGCGGACCCGACCCCGGCGGCGGCGAGCGCGCGGGCCACTCGGGCCACCGCGGCGGACGGCCGGATGGGGCCTGTCCCTTCGGGGGGGTGTTGCGGCAAAGTACTCACGACATAATCATGAAGCGTCGCGGGCGACGTGACGAACAGGTGCGCCCGGGCGCGCACGACAGGAGGTTGACGGGTGGGCTGGCTCGACCGGGTCGATGACCAGGTTGACGCCCTGACGCACGCCCGGGCGTTGCAGGAGGCCAGCCGCTCCGCGGAGGCGTACGTCCTGCTGGAGCGTGTGATCCGCACCACCAACGACCCGGCGGCGCGAGCGGACGCGATGGTGCAGCGCCTCTCCGCGCTGATCAATCTCGGTCGGACCGCGGAGTTCACCCGGGCCATCGAAGAGGCGTCGGCGGCGGTCCGCGACCTCGCCGAGCCCTATCTGCACGGTCACCTCAACGCCCTCGCTGCGCTCGCCGCGCACCACCAGGGCGCACTGGACCGCTGCGTCATGCACCTCGTCCGAGCGGCCCGGGCGCTGGGCGCCGTCGCCGACCCGGACCGGGACACCGCCTGGGGCTGGCACGACCTGGCCATGGCCTACAGCTACCTCAGCTTCCACGGGTACGCCCTGGGCGCCATCGAACGGGCCCGGCAGCTCGGGCTGACCGCCGGGATCCCGGAGGAGACGTTCGCCGCGCCGGGCATCCGGCTGCGCAACGCCGTGGCCCTTGACCACAACGGCGACAGCGATGGGTGTCTGCGGGTGCTCCGGGACGTGGCCGCCGACCTGACCCGCTTCGTCCGCGCCGGCCGGGCCGGCCAGCTACGCCCGAGCAGCCTCGCCGCGTACGGCTACGCGGCGGCCCGACAGGCAGCGCTCGGCGACCAGGTGGCGACCGAGGGCCCCGAGCCGGCCCGGTTGATCACCCACGGCGGGGACAGCGCCCGCGCCCGCGACCTGCGTCAGCTCGGGCAGGTGTGCCTCGCCGTCGCCGACGGTCGGCCGATCGAGGCGGTCGCGCGACTGGACACCGTCCAGGTCTCCAACGAGACGCTCGGGGCGGCCGAGCCGGCCCGGCTGCGCAGCATCGCGTTGACCCGCGCCGGGGACCACCTGGCGGCGCACCGGGCCGATCGGCTGGCGTTCCGGCTCGCCGCGCAGCGCAACGACAGACTGCGCGACGTCTACATCGACGGCATCGCCGCCCGCATCGACCACGAGGAGATGCGCCGCGAGGCGGCCCGCTTCGAGGGCGAGGCGTTGACCGACCCGCTCACCGGGCTGCCGAACCGCCGCCGGCTGGAGCGATACATCACGGCCGTGGTCACCCGCGGCGACCGGGTGGTGATCGGCGTCTGCGACCTGGACGGCTTCAAGGCGGTGAACACCCGGCACGGGCACCACTCGGGCGACCTGGTGCTGCAACGCATCGCCGGCGTGATTAACCGGGTGATGCGCCGGGGCGACTTCGTGGCCCGCTACGGCGGTGACGAGTTCGTTGTGGTGCTGCCGGACACCGGCATGACCGAGGCCACCGAGGTGGCCCGCCGGATCGAGGCGGCGGTCCGCCTGGAGGACTGGGAGTCGTTGGTCCCGGGCACCCCGGTCGGGGTCAGCATCGGCTTCGCCGAGGTCTCCGGTGGCAGCGGGCTACGCGACGCGCTCAGCGTCGCGTTCGAGCAGGCCGACCGCGAGATGCTCCGCGCCAAGACCCGCCCCCGCGCGAGCTGATCGCCCCCACCCGGCGGGGTCGATCAAGGAGTTGTGGTGCCTCAGAAAAGCCCCACGACACCACAACCGACCCACCACGACTCCATGATCGACCGGGCGTGCTGGGGCCAGCTCGGTGCTGCGGTCAGCGGCGGGTCAGCTCGGTGTCGCCGGCGAGCCGGGCGGCCCGGTCGGCCTCGGTGAGGGCGTCCAGCACCCCGTCCAGCTCGCCGCCGAGCGCCAGGTCCAGGTTGTACGCGGTGTAGCCGATCCGGTGATCGGTGATCCGGTTCTGCGGGAAGTTGTAGGTGCGGATCCGCTCCGAGCGGTCCACGGTGCGCACCTGGGCCTTGCGCGCGTCCGAGGCGGCGGCGTCGGCCTGCTCCTGGGCAGCGGCGAGCAGCCGGGCCCGCAGGATCCGCATCGCCTGCTCCCGGTTCTGCAACTGGGACTTCTCGTTCTGGCAGGAGACGACGATGCCGGTCGGCAGGTGGGTGATCCGCACCGCCGAGTCGGTGGTGTTCACCGACTGGCCACCCGGGCCGGACGAGCGGAACACGTCGATGCGCAGTTCGTTCTGGTCGATCGTGACGTCGACGTCCTCGGCCTCCGGCAGCACCAGCACTCCGGCGGCGCTGGTGTGGATCCGGCCCTGCGACTCGGTCACCGGGACACGCTGCACCCGGTGCACGCCGCCCTCCCACTTGAGCCGCGACCAGACGCCGTTGCCACCGTCCGGCACCCCCTTGGTCTTGATCGCCAGGGAGACGTCCTTGACCCCGCCGAGGTCGGAATCCTGCGCGTCGATCACCTCGGTGACCCAGCCGTGCCGCTCGGCGTACCTGGTGTACATCCGCAGCAGGTCACCGGCGAACAGCGCCGACTCCTCGCCACCCTCACCGGCCTTGATCTCGACGATCACGTCCTTGGCGTCGTGCGGGTCGCGCGGAATGAGCAGCTCGGCGAGCCGCTCCTCCAGCACCGGCAGGGACCCGGCGATGGCGTCCGCCTCACCCGCGAAGGACGGGTCCTCGGCGGCCAACTCGCGAGCCGCGGCCAGATCGGCGCGGGCCTGCTCCAACTCGTCGGCGGCCTTGTGCAGCGGCACCAGCTCGGCGTACCGGCGGCCGACCCTGCGCGCGGTCGCCTGGTCGGCGTGGATGGCCGGATCGGCCAACCGCTTCTCCAGCTCCGCGTACTCGTCGAGAAGGCCGGCCAGACGCTCGCTGCTCATGCTGCGGATGCTCCTTCGACGGTGCGCGACGACCGGGCCGGGGCCGGGGGGCCAGCGGCCGGGCGGAAGTGGAGGAAAACGCGGACGGCGCCCGCGTCCGGTGGAAAACCGGACGCGGGCGCCGAACGAGGAGTTACTTGGCCTTCTTGGCCTGAACCTTGGCGTACTTCTGCTGGAACTTCGCGACCCGGCCGGCGGTGTCGAGAACGCGCTGCTTACCGGTGTAGAACGGGTGGCAGGCGCTGCAGGTCTCGGCGTGGATCGCCCCGCCCTTGGCGGTGCTGCGGGTCGTGAACGTGTTGCCACAGGAGCAGCTGACCTCGGTGGTCACGTACTCCGGGTGGATGTTTGCCTTCATGTCGCCTCGGTCCTCTCGTTGGTGGTCGCCGGGTCGCCGTCATCGCTCGTCGCGCCGTACGCGACGGGCTCGGGCGTGAACCGGAACCGGTGGCCGATTGACCAGTGTGCCATGGGCCTGAGCCCACCCGGTAATCGGGCCGCACACCTCGTCCGGCATCGTCAACACGTGCCTACCCGTCCGCATTCCCGCCGGCTGGTGGGGCATTCGCGCGTCCGGCGGACCGCCGCCAGGTACCCCGGCCGGGGTACGCCCGTCGAGCCGGAGGTGCGTCGATGACCCGCCTGATCGCCACCCGGGGACTGCCCGCCTCCGGCAAGACGACGTTCGCCCGCACGCTCCAGCCGTCGGTGCTCCGGGTCAACCGGGACGATCTGCGCCGGATGCTGCACGGCGAGCGGTTGTTCACGCAGTGGGCCGAGGCGCAGGTGACAGCCGTACAGCAGGCTCAGGTCGAGGCGCTGCTGCGGGCCCGAGCGGACGTCTGCGTGGACGACACCAACCTGCGCGCGCGAACCCTGCGGGGCTGGGCCGAGCTGGCCGCCCGCCACGGCGCGGACTTCGAGGTGCACGACTTCACCGACGTGCCGCTGGACGAGTGCCTGCGCCGCGACGCCGCCCGTCCGGCCGCCGACCAGGTCGGCGCGGACGCGATCCGCCGGCTGCACGAGCGGTACCTGCAGGGGCGGGAGTTGCCGTTGCCGGTGCCGCAGGCCCGCACCGGACGCCCCGCCGTGGTGCACCCGCCGTCGACCGAGCCACCGGAGATCGTCCTGGTGGACATCGACGGCACCGTCGCGCTGGCCGTCTCCCGCAGCCCGTACGACATGACCCGGGTGGGCCAGGACGCGCCGAACCCGGCGGTGATCGCGGCGGTCCGGGCGATGCACGCGGCCGGGTACGGGGTGGTCTTCTGCTCGGGGAGGGACGCCTCCGCCCGCGCGGACACCGAGGCGTGGCTGGCCCGGCACGTACGAGTGCCCTACCTGGACCTGCACCTGCGGGCCGTCGGCGACTCCCGGAAGGACTCGATCGTCAAGCGGGAGATCTACGACCGGGAGATCCGGGACACCTACCGGGTGGCCGGCGTCTTCGACGACCGTGTCCAGGTGGTCCAGATGTGGCGATCTCTCGGTCTCACCGTCTTCCAGGTGGCCGACGGCGACTTCTGAGGCGTCCGGACGGGCCCCACGCGTGGGGGCCCGTCCGGACAGGTCACCCGGTGACGGTGGTGGTGGCCTCGGCGCGGACGCCGTTGACCTCGACTGTCAGACGGATCGGCGCGCCGGGCCGCAGCGCCGTCAGGGTGCCGGTGGCCGGGTCGAATCGGGCCGTGTGCCACTGGCGCACCCCGGCCGCCGAGCCGACGTGCACTCCCGGCGAGGCCGACCAGTCGGCGCTGACCGGGGCGGCCACCGGGACCGTACGCCCACCGGGTTGGGTCAGCGTGGCGGTCACCGACGCCGGGGTGCCGACCGCGACGCTGGCCGGGGCGGTCAGCGCGAGCCGATCGGTGTGCGCGTGGAACTCCGCGTCCACCCAGCGCGGGCCCTCGGCGAGCGGGTCACGACGGGCCCGGTCGGCCTCGGCCGGGGTCACCGGGTCCACGCCGAACTCCGTCCAACCGGTGAAGCCGCCCTGGTCGGCAGGGGTGGACGGCGTCTTGCCCGCATTACCGTTGATCACGTACGGCACCCCGTCCACCCGGTCGGCGTGAAAGGTGCCGACGTGCCCGCCCACGAACAGCGCGCCCTTGCCGGTGCGGTGCTGGAAGTCGGCCAGCCACTGCTCCAGCAGCGCCGCCTCCTTGCGGTCGCCGAGCTGGCTGGCCTGCGCCGGGCTGGGGTCACGCGGCGGGTGGTGGTGCAGGACGACGACCGAACCCACGCGCCGGTCGGTGGCCGCCGCGTCCAGCGTCTCGCGGAGCATCCGTACCTGGTCGAAGCCTCCGCCGCGCAGCGTCCCGGTGGACGAGTTCAGCGTGACGAACCGGGTGCCGTTGTGGTCGAACACCCGGGAGGTGGCACCGAAGGCGGCAGCGAAGTTGCTGATCGGGGCGCCCATGATCTCGTGGTTGCCGGGCACGTAGTACCAGGGCAGCGCGTCGCCCAACTCCTCGTCGAGGATCCGCCGGGCCAGCGCGAAGTCCGCCGGGTAGGCGGTGTCCACGAAGTCGCCGTTGATCAGGAGGAAGTCCGGCCGGGCCGCCCGCACCTCGCGCAACGTCCGCCGGGCCTGGGCAACGAGGTCGCTGTCCGGGTCGGCGGCGACGAACTGGGCGTCGGAGAGCACCGCGAACCGCCACGGCGCGCCGTCCACGGTGCCGTCGCGGACCACCACCCGATCGGTACGCGGGGCCACCGCCGGCACGTCGACAGTCGGTGGCACCTTCGCCACCAGGTCGTCGATGATCACCTCGCTGGTGTACTGCGCCGCGGCGTTCGTCTCGGCCACGTAGAAGCGGCGTACCCGCACCGGGTACTGCACCCCGGCCGGCACCGCGAACTCCACGTAGCGCCAGCCCGTCCAGGTGATCAGTGGGCCACGCAGCACGTGCTGGGTGTCCTGGGCGTCGTGCAGGTGCAGGCTGGGCCACTCCCCGGTGCCGTTGCCGTGGATCCACATCCCGAATGCCTGCGGCTGGCCGGGCACCTCGATCCAGGCGGGCGGGTCGGCGTACGCGGCCCGCGTGCCGGTGGACTGGCTGAAGTCGTACGACATTCGCAGGCCGGTGCCGGTGTGCCCGGGGGCCGGAGCCACCGAACCGCTGGCCCGGGCCTGGCTGAACCGCCAGGACGCGGCGTCGTCGAAACCGGCGACCGGCACGTCGGTCAGCCCGACGGTGACCGGCAGGACAGCGCTCGTGCCTCCGACGTGAACGGTCACCAGGCCCGAGCCGGTGTCCCGTAACGCGGCGATGGACAGGTTGCCGTCCCCGGTGGGGGTGATCCGCAGCAGGTCCCTGTCGTAGTCGAGGGTGAGGTCGGCCGGCTCGATCGGCGCGGTGTTACCTTCGGCGTCGTACCCGACCACGCCGACGACTGCGTTACCGTCCTGGCCGGTCAGCCCGACCCGCGGCTCGGTGGTGCCGATCCGGGCCAGCGGGCCGAGGACTGTGAGGTTCAGCGAGCCGGTGACCCGCCCCCGTGCGGCGGTGACAGTGCCGGCCCCTGGCGCGCCGGCGTGGAACACGCCGTCACTGTCGATGCGGCCGCGTACCGCCGGGGTCGCCCGCCAGGTGGGGGCGCCGGCCGCCGGGCCGTACGTCTCGTCGTAGCCGGATGCGGTGATGGTGCGGGTCAGCCCGGGGAAGACCCGGTCGGGCCGCCCGCCTCGCACCGGTGAGACGCCCGGGGCGGCGGTGGGGTCGCTGGCCGTTTCGACCCAGTAGCCGGTGAGTCGACCGCTGCCCTTCGGCGCGTAGATGGCCAGGCCGTTGGGCACGGCCCGCTCGCTGCCGTCGGAGGGGCCGTTCTCCAGTTGCACGGCGGGCGCGCCCGGCTCCCGGGCCAGCAGCGTGGACGATCCGCCACCGTCCAGGTTGAGCGCGTGGTGGGCACCCAGTTCGGCCATCATCCGGCCCATCTCCGTCTGCGTCACGCCACGGCTGTCGACCTGACGCCCGTCCACCGTCAACATGATCATCTTGCGGCCGTCGGCGCTGAACCCGACGGCGGTGCGGGGGGCGAGGGTCGGGTCGGCGATGCTCTGCACGACGCCGTCGCGGACCAGGACGTTGCCGCCCCCGACCGCCGCGTGCAGGGTGCTGCCATCGGCGGGCTTCGGCCGCCAGGCCACCGCCACCGGGTCACCGGGGCGCAGGTCGGACAGCGCGTCCGCGCCGAGGTCGCGGCCGAGCAGCACGGTGCTCCCCGCGACGATCGGGCCGCTGCCGGCCACGCTTCCCACGGCGGCCACCCGACCGCCGGTCACTGTGACCTCGACCACCCGGTCCGCGCCCTCGACGGCACGCTGCCGGGAGTACGTCCCCCACAGCTCGGTGAAGGCGCCGATGCCGTCGGCCTGCACCATGTTGTTGAACTGGGTCAGCGGGACCGGCCCGGTGGGCAGCGTCGCGCTGCCGTCGAAGTTCACCTCGACCACCCGCCCGAGCCCGTTCGTGGTGACCGCCACCGCGTTGCGGTGACCGCTGACCCCCGACTGGATCAGCTCGCCGTCACGGACGCCGACGCCCTGGGCGGCGCCGGAGTTGTTGATGTCGAAGAAGTCGCCGTTGACAGCGGCGACGGCGTGCGTCTGGTCCACCGCCTTTCGCAGCGGCTCGGCCCGGCTGACAGCGCCGGAGTTGACGTAGTCGACGGTGGAGCCGCCGGCCAGGTCGGTGGTGAGCGCGTCGGCGCGCAGCCAGCCCTCGGCGTCGTACCGGTCGAAGGACGTCAGCTGCACGCCCGGCGCGACCGGCCGGGTGGCCTTCGTGGTCTCCAGCCCGCCGGCCGGCTCCAGACCACCAGCGCCGGTGGTCGGGGCAGTGGCCAGGCTGACCGAGCCGGCCGGGCGGGAGGACGCGGGCGGCGCGTCCTCGGCGATGGTGGGTGAGGCCACTGACGACGAGGCCACTGTGGGCGGGTCGATGGTGGGTGCGGCGGTGGCCGGCGGCGACAGGGCCAGGGCGAGCAGCGGCGTCAGCAGCAGGACGCCGGTGCGGCGGGCGGATCGTCTGCGGGTACGCATGGACGACAGTCAACCCGGCAATGAATAGAAGTTTCAATACCTGTCGACTTAACCGAAGGAAAATTCCACCACCTCGCGCCGCGGGCGCCATCTCCCGCCGACTGCGGATGTCGGCCGGGGGGACATGACGAAGGGGCACGGCCGCGATGGCCGTGCCCCTTCGTCGTCACGCGGGGATGGTTACTCCCCCGGCGTCGACTTCGCGATCTGCATCAGGAACTCGATGTTCGTGCGGGACTGCTTGAGCCGGTCCAGCAGGAGATCCATCGCGGCCTGCGAGTCCAGCGAGTGCAGCACCTTCCGGAGCTTGTGGATGATGGCCAGCTCTTCCGGTGCGAGCAGGACCTCTTCCTTACGCGTACCGGACGGGTTGATGTCGATGGCCGGGAAGGTCCGCTTGTCGGCGATCTTCCGGTCCAGCTTCAACTCGGCGTTGCCGGTGCCCTTGAACTCCTCGAAGATGACCGTGTCCGCCATGGAACCGGTCTCCACCAGCGCCGTGGCGATGATGGTCAGCGACCCACCGTTCTCGATGTTGCGGGCCGCGCCGAGGAAGCGCTTCGGCGGGTAGAGCGCTGTGGAGTCGATACCACCCGACATGATCCGGCCGCTGGCCGGCGCCGCCAGGTTGTACGACCGACCGAGCCGGGTCACCGAGTCGAGCAGCACGACGACGTCGTGTCCAAGCTCGACGAGGCGCTTGGCCCGCTCGATGGCCAGCTCCGCCACTGTGGTGTGGTCCTGCGGCGGACGGTCGAACGTGGCCGCGATGACCTCGCCCTTGATCGACCGCTGCATGTCGGTGACCTCTTCAGGCCGCTCGTCCACCAGCACCACCATCAGGTGGCACTCCGGGTTGTTGCGGGTGATCGCGTTCGCGATCGCCTGCAGCACCATCGTCTTACCCGCCTTGGGCGGAGACTGGATGAGTGCCCGCTGGCCCTTGCCGATCGGCATGACCAGGTCGATGACCCGGGTGGTCAGGATGTGCGGCTCGGTCTCCAGCCGCAGGCGCTCCTGCGGGTAGAGCGGGGTGAGCTTGTAGAACTCCGGACGACGCCGCGCCTCCTCCGGCTCCATCCCGTTGATCGTGTCCAGCCGCATCAGCGGGTTGTACTTGTCGCGCCGCTGGTCGCCGCTGTTGCCGCCCTCTCGGGCCGCCCGCACCGCACCGGTGATCGCGTCACCGCGGCGCAGGCCGTACTTCTTGATCTGGGACATCGAGACGTACACGTCGTTCGGGCCGGCCAGGTAACCGGTCGTCCGCACGAAGGCGTAGTTGTCGAGCACGTCGATGATGCCGGCCACCGGGACGAGCACGTCGTCGTCGTTGACCTGCGGCTCACGTCCGCCGGTGTCGGCACCGGTCTCGGTGCGCTCGCCGCGCCCGCGGCGACGGTCCCGGAAGCGGCTGCGCCGGCCGCGCCGGCCGCCACCCTCGTCGTCGTCGTCGCTGTCCCGCTCGGCACGCTGACCACGGTCGTTGCGGTCGTTGCGGTCGTTGCGGTCGTTGCGGTCGTTGCGGTCACCGCGGTCGGGTCGGTCGTTGCGCTCGGCCCGCTCACCCCGATCGGCACGCTCGCCCCGGTCGTTGCGCTCGGCCCGCTCACCCCGATCGGCACGCTCGCCCCGGTCGTTGCGCTCGGCCCGCTCGCCACGGTCGGCACGCTCGGTCCGGTCGTTGCGCTCGCCCCGGTCGGCACGCTCGCCTCGGTCGGCACGGTCGGTCCGGTCGTTGCGCTCGCCCCGGTCGGCACGGTCGCCCCGCTCGGCACGGTCGCCCCGCTCGGCACGCTCCGGACGCTCGGCCCGGTCGCGGCGGTTCTCGCCACGGTCGGCCCGCTCGCCGGCTTCCGCCTCGTCGGTACGCGTCTCGGTCACCCGCGCCTCAGTCGCCCGCGGCTCGGTCGCCCGCGGCTCGGTCGCCCGCGGCTCGGTCGCCCGCGGCTCGGTCGCCCGCGCCTCAGCGGGGCGAGCCTCGGTGGTACGGGCCTCCGCCGTTGCGGTCCGGCTCCGCCGGGTGCGGCTACGGCCCTCGGTCTCGGCGGCCGGCTCGGCCGGCGCCTGCTCGGCACCGCGTCCTTCGGCTGCCGGCCGGTCGGCGGTCTCCCGCACCTCGGCGCGCACTCCCTCACGGGTCGGGGCGGCCGCGGCCGCGACCTCGGCCCGTGGTCGAGGGGTCCCGGCGGCGTTGCCGCCCTGCCGCTCGGAAATCGCGGCGATCAGCTCGCCCTTGCGCATGCGAGCCGTGCCGGAGATGCCGAGCGACGCAGCCAGGCTCTGCAGCTCCGGCAGCAGCATCGCCGACAGACCGGTGCCGCTACGCCGACGACGGGCGGGAGCGGCTGCGGTGGCATCGCCAGCGACGTTGGAAACATCCGACGTCACGTCGGTGGTGTCGCTCAATGGATTCCTTCCCTCGATAAGGCCGGGACTGCCCGGAGTCGGAACTCAGGTGGCCGGGCGGCCTCGGTGCACCCGCCTCGCAAGGACGCGTCGCGGGAGTCTGTGACACAGCAGCCGGTCGGTATCCCGACTCACCAACGTCGGTGAGCAGGTCTCGCCGTCTGCGGCGACCTGTGGAAACTGCGGTGCGGCGTGGGCCTTTGGCAGGGGTAGACGGGCTGACCGCCGAGAGCTTCGGGGGTGCGCCGCCCCGCAGGAGATCGCGTGCTTCGCGGCTGTGCTAGGTCTAGAGCGTAATCAACTCTTCCGACCTGCGGCAACAGGGTCCCGCTCGGCGTGTCCAAGTCTACCCCGAGCGACCCGCGCGCCGCTGACGTCTATCGGTAACTGCCAGATCTCCCAGTCTGTTCCCACCGGGAAGCCCGCTGGAGGCTGGCTGAGCGCCAGCACAGTCGGCCCCGCCCCACTGACCACAGCTGCCACATCGGCCGCACGCAACGCGCTGACCAGGGCAGACGTGCCTGGCATCCCAGCGGCGCGGTAATCCTGGTGGAGTCGGTCGACGGTGGCCGGCAGCAGCAGGGACGGGTCCGTGGTGAGCGCGTGCACCAGCAGCGCCGCCCGCCCGGCGGTCAACGCGGCGTCACCATGCGGCACGGTTGCCGGCAGAGCCGCCCGCGCGGTCGCTGTCAAACCGCGTTCTGCCGGGACGAAAACAGTGGGCCGCACCGCCTCGGCGACCGGCAGGGAGACCGCCCGGGCGCCGCCCGGCTCGGACCAGGCCAGCGTGAAACCGCCGAGCAGGCACGGCGCCACATTGTCCGGGTGGCCCTCGATCTCGGCGCACAGCCGCAGCGCACCGGCGTCGTCGAGGCGGTCCTCCCCATCGACGACGAGGGCACGGGCCAGCAGCACCCCGGCGACGATCGCAGCGGACGAGGAGCCCAGCCCACGTGCCTGGGGGATCCGGTTGACGCACTCCACGCTCAGCCCGGCGGGGTGGGCCCCGAGCACGTCGAACGCGGCGCGCATGGCGCTCACCACCAGGTGCCGGTCGTCGTCTGGCAGCTCACCGGCGCCCTGCCCGGTCACTGTCACCCGGACACCACCCGAGGCGATCTCGGCGGCCACGTCGTCGTAGAGCCCGAGCGCGAGACCCAGCGCGTCGAAGCCCGGGCCCAGGTTGGCGCTGGTCGCCGGGACGCGGACCCGGACCGGCTCGGCGGTGAAGTTCGTCGGCACGCGCTCATGCTAGGGCCCGGGACCGACGAACTGGTCCCGCGCCCGCTGCCTGGGACCGCCGAGTTCAGCCGGCCGGGTCCGGGACCGGCTCGACGGCCGGATCGGTGAGCGACAGCCGGCGGGTGGCGATCCGCCAGCCGACCGCGTACACGAGAGTGATCAGACCGCAGCCGGCGAGCACCACCCGTTCGTCGACCGAGTCCACCACCAGGGCCACCGCCAGTTGACTCACCGAGATCGCCAGCGTCGCCAGCATCATGTCGGTGGCGAAGACGCGGCCCCGCAACCGGTCCGGAACTTCACCCTGAAGGGCGAAGTTCGACATCACCCAGTTGCTGCCACCCGCGAAGTGCGCCACGAAGACCAGCAGCAGCACCAGCGGAAACCATCGCACCACCGAGGTGCCCAGGTAGGACAGGCCGTAGAGCGACATGGACAGCGCGAGCCCGGGCAGCAGCCAGGCCCGGTTGGTCAACACCCGGCGCATCAGGATCGGCCCCACCAACGCTCCCGCGCCGCGTACGGCGAAGAGCAGGCCGGCGCCGAGCGGGCCCACACCGTACACGCCGGCCAGCAGCGGAAACACCGTCAGCACGCCGTTGCCCAGGCCCACCGCGGACTTGACGGTGACCAGCGCGAGCACCCGGGGGCGGTGGCCGATGTAGCCGAGCGCCTCGCGAACCGCCGACCACGTCCGCTGGGCCGGTTGGTCGGTGTCCCGGGGCGCCTGCAACGGCCGGCGGATCCGGGTGGCGAGGGTCGCGGCCACCGCGAGGCTCGCCGCCGCCACCCAGAAGCAGACGTACGGGCCGGCAGCGGTGCTGAGCACGCCGCCGAGCGAGGCACCGACCACTGTCATGGTGCCCCAGGCAGAACCGGCGACGGCGTTGCCCGCGGCGAGTTCGTGCGGCTCCAGCACGTTGGGCAGCGCGGCCTGGGCGGCCGGCGAGTAGAACGCCTTGGCGACCGCCACCACACCGATCGCCACCAGCGCCAGCCACGCCGTTGCGGCGTTGCGCACGCCGAGCAGCAGCAACACGCCCGCGAGCGCGGCCACGTTCGCAGCGATCATGATCTTCCGGCGGTCGAAGCGGTCGGCGATCGTGCCCGTGTACGGCAGCAGCAACGCCACGATGCCGGTGTCCACCGCCAACACCAGCGCGCCCCAGACGCCGCTGCCGGTCAGTTGCGGCAGCAGCACCAGCAGCGGCACCATGACGAACCAGTCGGCGCCGAAGACCACCAGCTCGGCGAGGAACAGGTTGCGAAAGCTCCGATTGCCGGTCAGAACCGAGAGGGTGGACGCCACGGAGCGCGACCCTACCTGGTCGGTGTCGGAGCCACACCTGCTCCCAGCAGCGCCGAAACCGTGACGAAGGTGTAACCGCGCGACCGTAGCCCGTTGATCATGTCGGTCAGACCCCGCAGCGCGACCAGCCGCCGGCGCGCCCCCACATCGTGGCCGAGCACTATCGTTCCCGGCCGAACCTCGGCCACCATCCGTTGGGCGTGACCGGCCGGATCGTCGGGGAACTGACGCTCCACCATCTGCAACGACCAGAGCACCAGCCGATAGTCCAGCCGGGCCGCCGCGTGCAGCACCGCCCCGCCCAGGTGGCCGTAGGGCGGGCGCAGGAGCGCCGGCGGCACCCCGGTCAGGTCCGTGATCGCGTCGTGACTGCGGCGCAGGTCGTCGTACGCCTCGGCGGCGTCCAGTTCGGCCAGGTCCCGGTGTTCCCAGCTGTGGTTGCCCACCTCGTGCCCGGCGAGCCGGTCGCGGACGACGTCGGCGTGCCGACGGACCTGCGCCCCGACCATGAAGAAGGTGGCCGGAACCCGGTGCTGGGCCAGGGTGTCGAGCACCATGGGTGTCCACTGTGGTGCTGGGCCGTCGTCGAAGGTGAGGGCCACCAGGCGTTGGTTGGTCCGCCCGGACCAGACGACCTCCAGCGCGCCGGAGCCGACATCCTGTTGGCCGCTACCGAGGGTGGTGCTGGCGGGGCCGCCGGCGATCGGCATCCGGCGATGAGTGATCCACCACGCCTCGGACGTCCCGGCGCCGATGGCCACACCGCCCACCACCAGGAGGCCACGGCGCAGCAGGTCGCGTCGCCCCCACCCACGCGCGCCCTCGGCCATCTGCCCGCCCCGCTTCACCCACACTCCCCACCCGTCTACGAGGAGTATGCAAGAAGTTACACAAAGTATGGGGTGGTCGAGTCGGAGTGTTTTCGGTCGAATGAACCTGGAACGCCCCCGACGAAAATCCGCCGGGGGCGTTCCGAAGCGCGCTGCGACCTACTCGGTCGGCTCCGCCGGAGGCAACGGCGAGGTACGGCTACGCGGCAACCGCAGCACCTCGAACTGGTCCGTGCCCTCCACCAACGCGGCCGACGGCGCGGGTCGCCCGGCCGGCTGCACACCCTCGGCAGCGACCGGGGCGGGCGCGCCGCTCGGCACCGCGACCTGGTTCGGCGCCGGCACCTCGTCGGTCTCCGTCGTGGTCACCGCCGACCCTCCGGAACGACGCCGTGCACGCCGAGCCCGCAGCGACTCCTTGGTGTGCTCCACCATCGTGTAGAGCGTCGGCACCAGGATCAACGTGAGCAGCGTCGAGCTGAGCAGACCACCGATCACCACGACCGCCAGCGGCTGAGAGATGAAGCCGCCCTCACCGGTCAACCCGAACGCCATCGGCAGCAGCGCGAAGATGGTCGCCACCGCCGTCATCAGGATCGGGCGCAGCCGGCGACGGCCACCTTCGACCACCGCCTCCCGGACCCCCATGCCCTGCGCCCGGTACTGGTTGATCAGGTCGAGCAACACGATCGCGTTGGTCACCACGATGCCGACCAGCATCAGCACACCGATCAGCGCCGGAACACCGAGCGGCGTCCCGGTGACCAACAGCAGACCGATGGCACCGGTCGCCGCGAACGGGATGGAGATCAGCAGGATCAACGCCTGGGTGAGGCTGCGGAACGTGGCCACCATGATCAGGAAGACGATGGCGATCGCGGCCAGCACCGCCAGACCCAGGTCCGCGAAGGCATCCGCCTGATCCGCGCTGACACCACCGATGGTGAAACTCGCACCCGGGACGTTGATGCCGTCCAGCCGCTTCTGCAACTCCTGGCTGGTCGCGCCCAGGTTCGACCCGGTCGCCGCGCCGGTCACCGACACGCTGCGCTCACCGTCGATCCGGGTGACCTGCTGCGGGCCTTCGCCCTGGGTGACCTGCGCGATGTCGCCCAGCTTGACCGGACCAACAGGCAGTGCGCGCAGCTCCTCCACTGTCGTCGGCGGCTGCGTGCCCAACCGCAGCACCACGTTCTGCTGCTGGCCGTCGAGCGCTACCTGACCCAGCGGCGCTCCCCGGAACGCCTGCGACACGAGCTGCCCCACGGCGGCCTCGGTGAGCCCGACCCGACCCGCGGCGACCCGGTCGACCACCACGTCGACCCGCGGTACCCGCGCTGCCAGGCTGGTGGAGACGTCCTCGACGTCCGGGACGCCATCCATCGCGGCCCGCACCTCCTCGGCGGCCCGGGTCAGCGTCTCCGGGTCGCTGGCCTGGACGATCACCTCCAGCTGGCTGGTCGACGCCTCCTGCCCGCCACCGAAGCTGATCTCACCCACACCGGCGCCGAGCTTGTCGAACTCCTTGCGCAGCACCTCACGCATCTGCTTCGCGTCGGTGTCACCGTCGAGCGCCAGCGACCAGCTGGCGACGTTGTTGCCGCCGCCGCCCGCCCACGGGTTGTCCCCACCGCCGGCTGTCACCTGGTACGTCTCGACACCGTCGGTGCGGGACAGCACCGACTCGACCTGCTTGGCCGCCGCGTCGGTGGCCGCCAGGCCACTGCCGGCCGGCAGTTCCTGGCTCGTGTTGAGGGTGTCCTGGCCGGAGTCGTCCAGGAAGTTGGTCTCCAACTTCTGCGCCAGACCGAACGTGCCGAAGAGCACCAGCAGGCCGAGCCCGACGGTGATCCAACGGGTCGACCGCTTGCGGGTGGCGAACCCGATCACGGGCAGGTACGCCCGCTGCAACGGGCTGCGCAGCTCCTTCTCCTCCGCGGCGTGCCGTACCGCCTCGTCGTCAGCGGTGCCGCCGCGCGGCTTGAGGAACCAGTACGCGAGGACCGGGATCACTGTCAGCGACACCAGCAGCGAGGCGAGCAGAGCCACCGTCACGGTGATCGCGAACGGCGCGAAGAGCTGGCCCACGAACCCGCCGACCAGCGCGATCGGCGCGAACACCGCCACCGTGGTGAGCGTGGACGCGGTCACCGCACCGGCGACCTCCCGGACGCCGGTGATGATGGCGTGCCGTTTCTCCTCGCCGTACTCCAGATGTCGTTTGATGTTCTCCAACACCACGATCGAGTCGTCGACCACCCGACCGACCGCGATCGTCAACGCGCCGAGGGTGAGCAGGTTGAGCGAGTAGTCGCCGATCCACAGGGCGATCAGCGCCACCAGCACGGAGAGCGGGATGGAGACCGCGGTGACCACCGTCGAGCGCACCGACAGCAGGAAGACCAGGATGACGATGACCGCCATCACCAGGCCCAGCAGGCCCTCCGTCGTCAACGACTCGATCGACTTCTCGACGAACGGCGCCTGGTCGAAGACCACCGTCAGCTCCGCGCCGGAGGCGTCCTTCAGATCGTCGAGCCGGTCCCTGATCTCGTGCGAGATCTCCACGGCGTTGCCGTCCGGCGAGGCCGTGACCGCGATGCCGAGGCTGTCCTTGCCGTTGGTCCGGGTGATCGCCGTGGCCGGTGCGAGCTGCTGCTCGACCGTCGCCACGTCACCGAGGCGAACCGGTGCCGCGGCCGGGGCGACAACGATGCCGCGCAGCTCCTCCAGGGTGGCGATCGGCGTGCCGACCTGCACCGGGAGGGCCAACGCGCCGTCGGTCACCGCGCCGGCCGGAACCGCCACGCCATTGGTCTTCAGCGCCGCGCCGATCGCCGTCGGCTGGATCTTCGCGGCGGCCAGCTTCGCCGGGTCCGGGGTGACCACCACGACGTTGTCGCGGGTGCCGGTCACCTCGACGGTGCGTACCCCCTCGATGCCCTCCAGCTCCGGCACCACGGTCGCGCGCAGCTTCTCGGCGAGCGCCCGCTCGTCCGCCGCGCCGGCCGCGGCCAGCACCACCGCCGGCAGGTCGTCGGTGCTACCCGCGATGACCTGCGGGTCGACGCCCTCCGGCAGTTGGGCGTCGATCCGGCTCAACGCGGTCTGCATCTTGTTGACCACGTCGTCGAGGTCGGTGCCGAACTCGTACGTCACCTGGACGGTGGCCGCCCCCTCGCGTGAGGTGGAGGTGACCTGGTCCAGCCCCGGGATGCCCTGGAGGGCGTTCTCGATCGGCTCGGTCACCTGCGACTCGACGATCTCGGGGCCGGCTCCGGGGTAGGGAGCCACGATGAACGCGGCCGGGAACTCGAGCGACGGCAGCAGTTGCTGCTTCAGCGACGGCACGGCGAACACTCCGAACACCGTGGTCACCACCGCGATGAGGGCAATCAGCCCTCGGTTGGCGAGGCTGAATCTGGCGAGCAGCGACATCGGCCTGGCTCACTCCTGAACGAGATTGCGGGCGGGGATACCCGAAAGTGTGCCGGACTCGCATACCTCGGCCCCCGCCGCCCCCGGACCGTCGCGCCGTCCAGTCACCCGCCGCCGATCACCACCCGGAGGTGGCGCGCTCAGGCCAGGTCGAGGGCGCGCGCCGCAGCCAGCGGGTCGTTCGCGATGGTCACCGGCGCCGGCGCAGTGGAGATCGCCCACTCCGGGTCCTTCAACCCGTGGCCGGTCACAGTGCAGACCACAGTGGAACCGGGCGGCACCGCGCCCGCCGCGGCCTGCTGCAGCAGGCCGGCCACGCTGGCCGCGCTGCCCAGCTCGACGAAGACCCCCACCTCACGGGCGAGCAGACGGTACGCGGAGAGGATCTCCCGGTCGGTCACCGACGCGATCAGGCCACCGGAGGCGTCCCGGGCATCCAACGCCTTCGTCCAGCTGGCCGGGTTGCCGATCCGGATCGCGGTGGCGATGGTGGACGGCTCCGGCACCACCTGGCCGGTCACGATCGGGGCCGCCCCGGCGGCCTGGAAGCCGTACATCTTCGGGGCGCGGGTGGTGGCGCCGGCGGCCAGCTCCTCGGCGTATCCCATCCAGTACGCGGAGATGTTGCCGGCGTTGCCGACCGGCAGGCAGTGGATGTCGGGCGCGTCACCGAGCGCCTCGACGATCTCGAAGGCGGCGGTCTTTTGGCCGTGCAGCCGGTCGATGTTCACCGAGTTGACCAACGCGACCGGGTAGTCCTGGGCGAGCTTGGCCGCCGTCGCGAGGCAGTCGTCGAAGTTGCCGTTCACCTGCAGCAGCTTCGCGCCGTGCACCAGCGCCTGGGCCAGCTTGCCCAGCGCGATCTTGCCCTGCGGCACCAGCACGGCGCAGGTCAACCCGGCGCGGGCCGCGTACGCCGCGGCGGAGGCGCTGGTGTTGCCGGTGGAGGCGCAGATGATGGCCTTGTTGCCGGCCTCGACCGCCTTGGACACCGCGAGGGTCATCCCCCGGTCCTTGAAGGAGCCGGTCGGGTTGGCGCCCTCCACCTTGAGGTGCACGTCGCAACCGAGCCGGGCGGACAGCACCGGCGCCGGCAACAGCGGGGTGTTGCCCTCGTGCAGCGTGACGACCGGCGTGGCCGCAGTGACCGGCAGCCGATCCCGGTACGCCTCGATCAGACCCCGCCACATGTCGCTCTCCTCGCTTCTACCGCTGCGCCCACCCGATATCAGGGCCACCTTGGACCAGCCCGCTGGAGTGGTCAATGGCACACCCCCGCCTACCCACCTGGCGGGACGCGCGAGCCGTTCCGTCGATGATGCAACGACTCAGGCGTCGCCCTCGACCCGCAGCACACTGGTCACCGACCGGACAATGTCCAGACCGCGCAGCTCGCCGACTGTCGCGGCGAGCGCGGCGTCCGGTGCCACATGCGTGACGATGACCAGCTCGGCGTCGCCGTCGCGGCCCGCTGGCCCGCCCGCCGAGCCCTGCCGCACCGTCGCGATCGACACGTCGTGCCGGGCGAAGACGCCCGCCACCGAGGCCAGCACACCCGGGCGGTCGGCCACGTCGAGGCTCACGTGGTAGCGGGTCAACGCCTCACCCATCGGCCGTACCGCGAGGGCCGCGTACGCGCTCTCGCTGGCCGCGCGCACCCCGGCGAGCCGGTTGCGGGACACCGCGACCACGTCACCGAGCACCGCGCTGGCGGTGGGTGCGCCACCGGCGCCCCGACCGTAGAACATCAACTGCCCGGCCGCGTCCGCCTCCACGAAGACCGCGTTGAACGCGTCCCCGACGCTGGCCAGCGGGTGGCTGCGCGGGATCATCGCCGGGTGCACCCGGACGCTGACCGTCTCCCGGCCGGTGGGGTCGACACCCCGGGCCGCGATGCAGAGCAGTTTGATCGTGCAGCCCATCGCCTGGGCGCTGGCCATGTCCGCGGCGGTCACCTCGGTGATGCCCTCGCGGTGCACGTCGGCGGCGCCGACCCGGGTGTGGAACGCCAGCGAGGCGAGGATCGCCGCCTTCGCCGCCGCGTCGAAGCCCTCCACGTCGGCGGTCGGATCGGCCTCCGCGTACCCCAGGGCTGTGGCCTCTTCGAGGGCCTCGGCGAAGCCGGCGCCGGTCGCGTCCATCGCGGAGAGGATGAAGTTGGTGGTGCCGTTGACGATGCCAATGACCCGGTTGATCCGGTCGCCGTGCAGCGACTCCCGTAGCGGGCGCAGCAGCGGGATGGCCCCGGCCACTGACGCCTCGTAGTAGAGGTCGCCGCCGCCCTCGGCCGCCGCCTCGTGCAGGGCCACGCCGTCCTCGGCGAGCAGCGCCTTGTTGGCGGTGACCACGCTCTTGCCGGCGCGCAGCGCCTCGACCAGCCAGCTCCGGGCCGGTTCGATGCCACCGACCACCTCGATCACCACGTCCACGTCGTCGCGCTTGATCAGGCCAAGCGCGTCGGTGGTGAAGAGGTCCTCGTCGACCGGCAGGTCACCCCTGTCGCGGCCGAGCCGACGGACGGCGATGCCGGCGATCTCCAGCGGGGCGCCGATCCGCGCGGTGAGGTCGGCCGACTGCTCGTGCAGCAGCCGGACCACCTCCTGGCCGACAGTGCCACAGCCGAGCAGCGCCAAGCGCACAGGTGACGTCATCCAACATCCAATGCGAGCAGGTCCTCTTCGGTTTCCCGCCGGACGATCAGGCGCGCCTGGCCGTCGCGCACCGCGACCACCGGTGGCCGGGGCACATGGTTGTAGTTGCTGGCCATGCTTCGGCAGTACGCACCGGTGCCGGGCACTGCTACAAGATCTCCGGGCTGCACGTCGGCGGGCAGGAATTCATCCTTCACCACGATGTCCCCGGACTCACAGTGCTTTCCCACCACGCGGGCGAGCAACGGCTGCGCGGTCGACGCCCGCGAGGCCAGCGTCGCCGAGTAGGTCGCGTCGTAGAGGGCGGTGCGGATGTTGTCGCTCATCCCGCCGTCGACGCTGACGTACGTCCGTAGGCCGTCGAGGTCCTTCACAGTGCCGACCTCGTAGAGGGTGAACACGGCCGGCCCGACGATGGCCCGGCCCGGCTCGATCGACAGGCGCGGCACCGCCAGGTTCTCCGCGGCGCACTCCGAATCGACGATCCTCCGAAGCCGCTTGGCCAGATCCTGCGGGGTCGCCGGGTCGTCCTGGGTGGTGTACGCGATGCCGAAGCCGCCGCCCAGGTCCAGCTCGGGCAGCTCCACCCCGCGCGCGTCGCGGATCTGCGCCTGGAGGGCGAGCACCCGCCGGGCCGAGACCTCGAAGCCGCTGGCGTCGAAGATCTGCGAGCCGATGTGCGAGTGCAGCCCACGCAACTCCAGCACACCCTCGTCGAGGATCTTGAACGCGGCGTTCGCGGCGGCGCCGCCAGCGAGGGAGAAGCCGAACTTCTGGTCCTCGTGGGCGGTGGCGATGAACTCGTGGGTGTGCGCCTCGACGCCCACAGTGACCCGGACCAGCACCCTAGGCCGGACCCCGCGCTCGCGGGCCAGCGCGGTGAGCCGGTCGATCTCGGTGAACGAGTCGACGATGATCCGGCCCACGCCCGCGTCCAGCGCCCGGCCCAGCTCGGCGACCGACTTGTTGTTGCCGTGGAAGCCGATCCGCTCCGGCGGCATCCCGGCCGACAGCGCCGTGGCCAGCTCGCCACCGGTGCAGACGTCCAGGTGCAGCCCCTCCTCGGCGATCATCCGGACCACCGCCCGGCAGAGGAACGCCTTGCCCGCGTAGTACACGTCCTCGGTCGGGAAGGCCGCCCGGAAGTCGCGGCAGCGCGAGCGCAGGTCGGCCTCGTCGAGGACGTACACCGGGGTGCCGAACTCGGCTGCGATGTCACTGACGCTCAGGCCCGCGACGGCGACCGCGCCGTCGGCGCCGCGGGTCACCGACCGTGGCCACAGCGCCGGCACGAGGGCGTTGACGTCGGCCGGGGTACGCAGCCAGGCGGGCCCCTGGTTGCTGATGTCCGCGTGCAGCGCACCGGCCTCGTGAGCCCTCATGTCACATCCTCTCGGGTGCGGAGACGCCGAGCAGGTAGAGGCCGTTGGCGATCACCGTGCGGGTGGCGTTGTTGAGCCAGAGCCGAGCGCGGTGCAGGTCGGTGATCTCCTCGTCGCCCAGCGGCAGCACCCGGCAGTTGTCGTAGAACCGGTGGTAGGAGGCGGCGACGCTCTCCTCCAGGTAGCGGGCCACCCGGTGCGGCTCCCGCAGCTCGGCGGCCGTCGCCACCACCGCTGGGAACTGGGCCAGCGCCTTGAGCAGCTCGTTCTCCTTCTCGTGGTCGAGCAGCTCGGGGCGGAACGCGTCGGCGTCACCCGGAACCAGCCCCACCTCGGCGGCGTTGCGGGCCACGCCCGCCGTCCGGGCTGCCACGTACTGCACGTAGTAGACCGGGTTGTCGCGGGTCGCCCGGGTCCACAGCTCGATGTCGATGTCGATCGGGGAGTCGCTGGAGTAGCGGGCCAACGCGTACCGGGAGGCGTCCACGCCGATCGCGTCGACAAGGTCCTCCAGGGTGATCACGGTGCCGGCCCGCTTGCTCATCCGCATCGGCGCGCCGTCGCGCAGCAGGTTGACCAGCTGCCCGATGAGGATCTCCAGGTTGCGCTCCGGGTCGTCGCCGAAGCAGGCGGACATCGCCTTCATCCGGCCGATGTAGCCGTGGTGGTCGGCGCCCAGCATGATCACGACCCGCTCGAAGCCGCGCTCGCGCTTGTCCAGGTAGTAGGCGCAGTCCGCGGCGAAGTACGTCCACTCGCCGTTGGACTTGCGCAGCACCCGGTCCTTGTCGTCGCCGAAGTCGGTGGTGCGCAGCCAGGTGGCGCCCTCGGACTCGTAGAGATGCCCCTGCTGGCGCAGCCGGGCCAGGGCGAGGTCCAGCTCACCCCGGTCGTGCAGGTCCTTCTCGTTGAAGTAGGTGTCGAACTCCACCCCGAAGTCGCGCAACGAGGTGCGGATCTCGTCGAACATCAGCGCGACGCCCTCGACCCGGAAGACCTCCTGGGCGGCGTCGTCGTCGAGCGAGCGCACCTCCGGCCGGCGGGCCTGCACCTCGGCGGCGATCTCGGCGATGTACGCCCCGCCGTAGCCGTCCTCCGGCGCCGCCTCGCCCTTGGCGGCGGCGAGCAGCGACCGGGCGAACCTGTCGATCTGCGAACCGGCGTCGTTGAAGTAGTACTCAGTGCCGACGTCGGCGCCGGTGGCCCGCAGCAGCCGGCTCAGCGCGTCACCGACGGCAGCCCAACGGACCCCGCCGATGTGCACCGGCCCGGTCGGGTTGGCCGAGACGAACTCCAGGTTGATCTTCTCGCCGGCGAGCCGGTCGCTGCGGCCGTACTCCGCGCCGGTCTCGACGATCACCCGCGCGAGCTGACCGGCCGCGGCGGCGTCGAGCCGAATGTTCAGAAAGCCCGGCCCGGCGATATCCACCGATTTGACCCCCGCCGCCCGACCCAGCTCATCGGCCAGGGCCGTCGCCAGCTCCCGGGGCGGGACGCCCACCTTCTTGCTCAACTGCAGCGCGAGCGTCGAGGCGTAGTCGCCGTGCTCGGGGTTGCGCGGTCGCTCCACCACCGTGCTCGCCGGCAACGCGGCGCGGTCCAGCCCACGCTGCTCGAAGACGGCGTGGGCGGCGGCAAGGACGACCGAGGCTAGTTCTGCAGGAGTCACCCAACCATGTTATCGGGGGTAGACTCGGGCACTCGGCGGCTCCCCTGCGCGTCATCCGGCCCGCCACTCCCCTGACCGACCGACTTGACGAGGCACGATGAGCATCAGCACCCCGGGTGGCCCTGAGCGCCGCCCGACCGTGGTCAGCACCGGCAAGAAGCCGGCTGCGGGCCGGCCGGCGTCCGGCGCCAAGGCCGGTTCCGGCAAGCCGACGGGCTCCCCCCGGGCCGGGGGCAAGGGCCCGCGCAAGCCGGTCACCCCGGTCAAGGTGAGCCAGGGCCGCGCGTGGGGGCCGATCGCGCTCTTCGTCGCGGTCGGCGTGCTCGCGGCCGGCATCATCGGCTACGGCGCCTGGGCGTCGTTCCAGGGCTCCAAGCCGTGGGACAAGCGCGCCAACGCCATCGACGGCATCGTCAACATCCGCAAGACCGACAAGGCGAGCCTCGACTACGAGTCGCACAAGTCGGGCCCGCTGACCTACAAGTACTCGCCGCCGGTGGGCGGGGTGCACAACGCCGCCTGGCAGAACTGCATGGGCGACGTGTACGACGCCCCGATCGCCAGCGAGCACGCGGTGCACAGCCTGGAGCACGGCGCGGTGTGGATCACCTACCGCCCGGACCTGCCCAAGGACCAGGTCGACAAGCTCGCCGGCAAGGTACGCGGCGTCGAGAAGATGCTGATGAGCCCGTACGAGGGCCTGGACAAGCCGATCTCGCTGCAGGCCTGGGGCTACCAACTCAAGGTCGACAACGCCGACGACTCGCGGATCGACGAGTTCATCAAGGACCTGCGGGTGAACGCCTCCGTCGAGGGCCCGACGGCGCTCTGCAACACCGGCATCACCGCCACCGGCACCACGCCACGTGAACTCCAGCAACAGCAGCAGCCCACCCAGTAAGGACGGCAATGACCGCTCCGGCAACCACCGACAGCGAGTACGACGAGATCCCGGCCGCCCCGGACGAGGGCGGCCGGACCCCGGCGTCGCGCTACGGCGTGCTGGCGCTCGCCATCATGCTGGTGGTGGGGCTCCTCCTCGGGTACGCGGGCGGTCTGCTCACCCCGCGGCTCACCCGACCCGGTGACGCCTCGGTCGAGGCGGGCTTCGCCCGGGACATGACGACCCACCACGCGCAGGCGGTGGAGATGAGCCTGATCGCGTACCGGTCGGCGACCCTCCCCGAGGTGCGGCAGATCGCCGTGGACATCGCCACCGGGCAGCAGGGCGAGATCGGCGCGATGCAGACCTGGCTGCGCGAGTGGGGCCTCAGCCCGACCGGGTCGAACCCACCGATGTCGTGGATGTCCGACGGGGCAACCGTCAAGGACGGCCTGATGCCGGGCATGGCCACGCCGCAACAGATGACCGCCCTGCGCGACGCCCAGGGCATCGAGGTCGACAGGCAGTTCCTGACCCTGATGTACAACCACCACCTCGGCGGCATCCACATGATCGACGCGGCGCTCGGCGCGACAGACAACGCCGAGGTGGTGCGGGTGGCGAACACCATGAAAGCCACCCAGCAGACCGAACTGAACAACCTCCGGCAGCTCCAGGCGCAGGCCAAGGGCTGACCGACCGGACGGCGCACCCGGCCCGCGTCCCCGCCGAACAGTGGCGGTGACGCGGGCCGCACCATGTCACCATCAGTTCCCCAACCCGCGCCCCCACCAACCCGCCCCCGGCTCGCCCTCAGCCCAGCCCTGGTCCCGGCCTGACCCCCGGCCCGCCCAGCCCTGGCTTAGCCCCGACCTGGCTCGACCCTCGACTCGGCCTGGCGCGGCCCTGGTCCGGCCCCGGCTCGGCCCGGCCCCGGCTCGGCCCGGCCCCGGCTCGGCCCGGCCCCGGCTCGGCCCGGCCCCGGCTCGGCCCAGCCCTGGCTCGGCCCAGCCTCGGCTCGGCTCGGCCCCGGCTCGGCTCGGCCCCCAGGCTTTGATCGACTCGGCTTTCAGAAAACCGCGCCGTCCGCCCGACCGGGACACCCCGACCTTCAGGAACCCGAGTCGATCAACGCCGGCGGACCGCCACCGCGTGACCGAACTCAACCCGCCTCGGCCCGACCCGACTCGACCCCGCCCGACCCCGCCCAGCCCGGCCCCCCACCCAACCCCCACCAGCCCGGCCCGACCCCCACCCAGCCCGGCTCGATCCCGCCCAAACCCGGGCTGGGCCAACCCCTAGGCCTTGATCGACTCGGCTTTCAGAAAACCGCGCCGTCCCCGCAACCGGGACACCCCGACCTTCAGGAACCCGAGTCGATCACGGCGGTCACACACGTCGCGTATGACCTGAACACCCCTCTCGTCCCTTGTGGGCGTTTTGCGTGGCACAGGCGATTACGTTGCTTAGAGAGTTTTCTCCCCACATATCGTGACCAGTTGCGATTCGGGCTCGTTGCCCAAGACGTGGGGGTTGCACTCAGAGACGCACGGCGTTCGGTCACCAGTTGGTGCCGACGCCACACCATCGGTGGTGACGGGGCGGTGGCAGCCGTCCGTCGCGGACAGCGGCAGGGCGAGCCGGGAATGCTCAGCCGCGAACAGGAACTCGAGTTGATCGACACGCTGCGGGGCGTCCATCCCGACGAGTTCGGCCTGGACGAGGAGTTGTGGACGCGGCAGAGCCTCACCACGCTCATCCAACGGCGCTTCGAGCTGCCGCTGGACACTGGCGCGGTCGGGGCGTACCTGCGGGCCTGGGGGTTGGGTCCGCGGGAGCCGCGCGAGCGGGCCTGCGGGCTCTGCGTCAGCGCGGTCGAGCGTTGGGTCCGCAGCGAGTACCCGGGGATCACCCGGGCCGCCCAGGAGCACCTCGCGGAGGTCTACTGGATCGGCCGGGTCCGGCTGCGCGGCACGATGCCGGCCGCCGACGTGATCTCCGCTGTCTCGTCCCGTGGTCGGGTGCGCTTCATGATCACTACGCCGACGGTGGACCCGCCGCTCCCCCGCGACTTCGTGCTGCGGCTCAGTGGTGAGGAGCAGCGCACCGTCCACCTGATCGTGGATGGCTCCTGGCCGCGCAACGAGTGGCCGCGCCGACTCCCTCGGCGAATCGTCCTGCACCCTCTGCCCAGTTGCGGGCGGGCGGTAGCCGCCTGAGCACCGGGTGGGCCGGTCCGACACGATCGGCCCACCCGATACCGATTCGGCGTACGCAGGGGAGGTTTGCTAGTCTTCTCCAGTCGCTGAGCCCCCGTAGCTCAGGGGATAGAGCACCGCCCTCCGGAGGCGGGGGCGCAGGTTCGAATCCTGCCGGGGGCACCATCAATGACCAGCACGAAAAGGCCCTTGACCAGGGGAAACTCGGTCAAGGGCCTTACTCGTGTGTCCGGCTGTGTCCGGCCGTCAGCGGCGCGTGGCGGGCGTCTGTGCCATATCCGTGCCAAAGTTCGGCCGCTCGGTCAGTCGTGGCCGAAATGCTCGGTCGACGCGTCGCCGGAGAGCAGCCTCACCGCCGTCTAGGCACTTGGCGTAGATGCTGAGCAGCACCCCCTCCACCGACTGCCCGGCCCAGCCGGCTACCTGGGTCGGCAAGACTCCCCCGTTGAACCAATTCAACACGGCGCATGTATCGCCGGCCGTTAAGGGGCCAGCGTGGTTCGACTCGGCATGGCCGACCGTCACCTTCCGCCACGACGGATGAACGCCTACCTCGGG
Source organism: Micromonospora sp. NPDC048947 (assembly GCF_040649495.1). NCBI lineage: Bacteria > Bacillati > Actinomycetota > Actinomycetes > Micromonosporales > Micromonosporaceae > Micromonospora > Micromonospora sp. NPDC048947. The sequence goes on along the minus strand of NZ_JBEZFO010000018.1, from coordinate 126,931 downwards.
CGGCTGCTCGGCGAGGTAGGCGCGGCACTGCTCAACATCGACGGCTCGCTGTGCGGCAGCTTCGCCGAATACCCGGCGCGCCGACACTTGGGAAGGTGTACTGAGATACCCACCACGATTGCCCGCTGGCCCACCTTTAAAAGAGTGAGGCTTAGATTAACCGACAGAAGTGGTCACGGGAGCGCCTTGCTACCTCCTCCCCAGTCCTTGACACATCAAAATACCGTTGATAGGATCTTGTTAACTTCCATATCTCGATATGCCGCGCTAATCAATGATGAAGGTCCAGAAGTACCGACAACTTCGCAGCATCTTCAGCTTGAGATCGCCGGAAAATCGAGTGCGGGCACAACGAACGGGGAGCGCATATGAGGATCATCCGAAAAGCCATTGCCGTTTTGGGCTTTATAGCGCTAGGCATGGCCGTCGCGCCACCCGTAGCCGCGCAAGCCGCCACCCCGCAGCCGGCAGCAGCCCTGGCAGCTTGGGATTGCCCCTCCGGAAACCTCTGCGTCTGGGACGGCACGGGTGGAACGGGCGCGCGCTGCCTTTGGAGTGACGCCGACCCCGACTGGCGCAGCGGTATCACTTGCTCCTGGTCTCTCAATTGGCCAGTGCGCTCGGTCTACAACCGCGGGACCAGCCCGGCCTACCGTGGCGTCACACTCTACCAAGGCGCGAATTATGTGACTGCTCAACATAATCTTGCGCAAGGCGTGAAAAACAGCGACGTTTACTACTACGCACGGTCACACCGTTGGCAATGATCCCTACCTGACGGCTGGCAACTCACAAGGTGGTACTGGACGACGCGTCCAACCGCGCGTCGTCCAGTCACCTCAGCAATCAGGGTGGACGGATGGACCCGCCCGAATCGAGTACTAGTAGGCGGCTCTCGGCTTGTTAGCATCGGCTATACGTCGCGCAATCGCCCGCACGCAAGCGGCCGGCCATCGCAGTCCTGAGTGCCGAAGTTCGGCACGGGTCAGCCGTGGCCGAACGCTCGTTCGACGCGTTGCCGGAGAGCAGCCTCACGGCCGTCTAGGCACTTGGCGTAGATCCTGAGCAGCACCTCCACTGACTGTCCGGCCCAGTCAGCTACCTGGGTCGGCGGCACTCCCCCGTTTAGCTGTGTCGACACGGCGGCGTGCCGCAGGTCGTACGGGGTGCGTGCCAGCGGGGAGGCGTAGACCTCGGGCGTTAACACGGCGGCGCGTGCCCACCGCCAGACGCGGTTGATCGTGCCCTTGGGTAATTCCTCCTTGTTGCGCTCTCCCACGAACAGCCAACCGTCTGGGCCGTAGCCGAATAGCGCGATGTGGGCATTAATGATTGCGGTTAGTTCGGGTGGGCAGGGAACCGTTCGTGTCTCCCCTCGGGCGCGCTGCTTGAGTTGGCGGCTGTCCCGATTCTTCCCACTGTCGGTCCATTCCCGACCCGCGTGCGGGTTAGCTCCGTCGAGCGTGAATTCTCCCCAGCCCTTCTCCGATAGGTGAAGGTTCGGCTTTGCGAGGCGAACAGCTTCCTCCGGTCGCATAGCCGCCTAGTAGAGGCAGGCGTAGAAGGCGACCATGCGCGGACCGATGCGCCCCTGCTCTCGGACCCCGTTTAACAGAGTCCGTACCTGAACCGGGTTAGCCACTGATCGCCGGTCGATCGTCACAACGGTTTTTGGTGGCTTCCACTTCAGTCGCGGCAGCGGGTTTGCCAGCAGCGCCCGTCTTTCCACTGCGTATTCGATTGCCGTGTTGAAAATCTTCCGTCGGCGACTGATGACGCTCGGTGCGGCCGGTGCGCCGTCGAGTCGCACTGTGAGGCCATCCAGCACCGGCCGCAGCACTTCCGGGCGGCTAAGGCTTGCCACGTCTCGGGCGTTCCGCTTCACCCAACTGAGCACCTTCGCCACGTCGGCGGGCATGTCCTCAGCGCTGCGGCGGGCAGTGTTGAATGCCCACCGGCCTAGCGCGTGGCGAAGTAACTTGCCGTCTGGTCGACCCTTTCCATTGGTCAGCATGAGCACGGTAAGCACGGTCAGTGCTTCGGCGTGAGTGCGCCTAGTCGTGGCGGCTACGTGCGGCCATTTCATGTCGGCGAATGCGCAGGCCAGGTCGTACCACGACATGGTGACCGTTTCGCGTCGCATCGTGGCCGGAAGCCCCGATGCGACATCGAACGCTTCACCCTTTCGGGAAGCCGTTACCAGTTCAGACCGGAAGCCCTCCGCGAGCGCCTTTGTCTTGAATACCTCTTTGCGTGGCTGCCCGGCGACGCGCCAGCGAACGCGGTAGGTGCGCCCTCCGGAGGCGGGGGCGCAGGTTCGAATCCTGCCGGGGGCACCAAGATTGACCAGCACTACAGGCTCCTGACCCAGAAATTCGGTCAGGGGCCTTCATCGTTTTGGCGGAGCACAGGCCAGAATGTCGATCATGCTGTTTCTCGGTCTGCTCCTCGCCGCGCTGGGTGGGGCCGTCATGGCGACACTCCTCACCGTCCGTGGGTTCCGCGCGGTGTTCAAAAAGAGCGAACGGTCGGGTCGCCTGCGCACTGCGGCGCTGCTCCTCGGTGCGGGTGCCGTCGCCCTGTACGCATGGGGTCTGCTCCACCTCGGTTACGCGGTGATGCAGGCCGAGGACGGTGGCGCCGGATCCGCCCCGGTCGGGCCCTGTCGCCAGGCCGGGCCACAGGTGGCGAGCCTGGTCGTCGGTTACGACGTCAGCTTCCTACCGCTGCACTTCGAGTGCCGCCTCAGCGGTGGCGGCGCCTACGTGACCTCGTCGGTGCCCGGGTACGTCACCCCGGCCACTGTCGGCCTCGGTCTGGTCGCCGCCACCTGCGGAGTCCTCGCCAACACGACGGCACGCCGCGTCCAACCACCGGTGGCGTGAATGGCGGCCGTCAGGTGCCGACGTACGCCGCCAGGTGCTCGCCGGTGAGGGTGGAGCGGGCGGCGACGAGGTCTGTGGGCGTGCCCTCGAAGACGATCCGCCCACCGTCGTGGCCTGCGCCGGGGCCGATATCGATGATCCAGTCGGCGTGCGCCATGACCGCCTGGTGGTGCTCGATGACGATCACCGACTTGCCGGAGTCGACAAGGCGGTCGAGCAGGCCGAGCAGTTGCTCGACGTCGGCCAGGTGCAGGCCGGTGGTCGGCTCGTCGAGGACGTAGACGCCGCCCTTCTCAGCCATGTGGGTGGCCAGCTTGAGCCGTTGCCGCTCCCCGCCGGAGAGAGTCGTGAGCGGCTGCCCGAGGCTCAGATAGCCGAGCCCGACGTCGGCGAGCCGGTCGAGGATGGCGTGCGCCGCCGGCGTACGGGCCTCGCCTGCGCCGAAGAACTTCTCGGCCTCCGTCACCGACATGGCGAGCACCTCGCTGATGTCGCGACCACCGAAGCGGTATTCCAGCACCGATGCCTGGAACCGCTTGCCCTCGCAGTCCTCGCAGGGGGCGGCGACGCCCGCCATCATCCCCAGGTCGGTGTAGATGACGCCAGCGCCGTTGCAGCTCGGGCAGGCACCCTCGGAGTTGGCGCTGAACAGCGCCGGCTTCACCCCGTTGGCCTTCGCGAACGCCTTACGGATCGGGTCGAGCAACCCGGTGTACGTGGCCGGGTTGCTGCGCCGTGAGCCGCGGATCGCGCCCTGGTCGATGGAGACCACGCCCGCGCCGGCCGGTATCGAGGAGTGCACGAGCGAACTCTTGCCGGAGCCGGCGACGCCGGTCACGACGACGAGCACCCCGAGGGGTACGTCGACGTTGACGTCCTGGAGGTTGTTGGCAGTGGCGCCCCGGATCTCCAGTTTGCCGGTGGGTGTCCGGACCGTCTCCTTGAGGGCCGCCCGGTCGTCGAGGTGGCGGCCGGTGATGGTGCCGCTGGCCCGGAGACCTTCCACTGTGCCCTCGTAGCAGACGGTCCCGCCCTCGGTGCCGGCGCCGGGGCCGAGGTCGACGACGTGGTCGGCGATGGCGATGGCCTCCGGCTTGTGCTCCACGACCAGGACGGTGTTGCCCTTGTCGCGCAGCTGGAGCAGCAGCTCGTTCATTCGTTGGATGTCGTGCGGGTGCAGCCCGATCGTCGGCTCGTCGAAGACGTAGGTGACGTCGGTGAGCGAGGAGCCGAGGTGGCGGATCATCTTGGTGCGCTGCGCCTCACCGCCGGAGAGGGTGCCCGACGGTCGATCGAGCGACAGGTAGCCCAGCCCGATCTCCTCGAACGAGTCGAGGAGGTGTTGCAGGCCGGCCAGCAACGGGGCCACCGACGGGTCTTCGATCCCGCGTACCCAGGCGGCCAGGTCGCTGATCTGCATCGCGCACACGTCGGCGATGTTCAGGCCCTTGATCTTCGACGACAGGGCCTCCTTGCTGAGCCGGGTGCCGGCACAGTCAGGGCAGGTCGTGAAGGTCACCGCGCGCTCCACGAAGGCGCGGATGTGCGGCTGCAACGCGTCGATGTCCTTGGCGAGGAAGGACTTCTGGATCGACGGGATCAGGCCCGCGTACGTCAGGTTGATCCCATCGACTTTGATCTTGGTCGGCTCCCGGTGGAGCAGGTCGTGCAGCTCCCGCTTGGTGAACTTGGCGATCGGCTTGTCCGGGTCGAAGTAGCCGCAGCCCCGGAAGATCCGGCCGAACCAGCCCTCCATGCTGTAACCCGGGATGGTGATCGCGCCCTCGTTGAGCGAGAGGTTGTCGTCGTAGAGCGCCGACAGGTCGATGTCGGTCACGGCACCTCTGCCCTCGCACCGCGGGCACATGCCGCCGAGACGGTTGAAGGTCGCCTTCTCGGTTTTCGTCTTGCCGACGCCGCGATCGACTGTGATCGCCCCGGTCGCCTTCACCGAGGGAACATTGAAGGAGTACGCGTTGGGCGGGCCGATGTGCGGCTGCCCGAGCCGGCTGAACAGGATGCGCAGCATCGCGTTGGCGTCGGTGGCGGTGCCGACGGTGGAGCGGGAGTTGGCGCCCATCCGCTCCTGGTCCACGATGATCGCCGTGGTCAGGCCATCCAGCAGGTCAACCTCGGGTCGCGCCAACGTCGGCATGAAACCCTGCACGAAGGTGCTGTAGGTCTCGTTGATCATCCGCTGCGACTCGGCAGCGATGGTGCCGAACACCAACGAGCTCTTGCCGGAGCCGGAGACACCCGTGAACACCGTCAGCCGCCGCTTCGGGATCTCGACGCTGACGTCCTTGAGATTGTTCACCCGCGCGCCCTGCACCCGGATCAGGTCGTGGCTGTCGGCGACGTGCGGCGCGGACGGCTGGATGGCCGTGCTCATCGTCTCTCCATCTGTCGGGCGCGCGGGACTCAGCGCACTTCCTGAATGCGGACCATATTGCCGGCCGGGTCCCGGAAGGCACAGTCGCGCACGCCGTACGGCTGCTCGGTCGGCTCCTGGACGACCTCGGCGTCGCTGGCCTCCAACTTGGCGAAGGTGGCGTCGAGGTCGGTGGTGGCGAGGTTGACGCCGAAGTAGCTGCCCTTGGCCATCAACTCGAGGATGGTCTGCCGCTCGTCGTCGGTGATGCCGGGGTTGGCGGCCGGCGGGTGCAGGACGATGGCGGTGCTGGGTTGGCCGACCGGCCCGACCGTGATCCACCGCATCCCCTCGTACCCGACGTCGAGGCGGACCTCGAAACCGAGGATGTCGCGGTAGAAGACCAGCGAGGCCTCCGGGTCGGTGTGCGGCAGGAAACTCGAATGAATGGTGATGTCCATGCTGGTCACGCTAGTTGCGCCTCGGTGACCTGCGCTTCTCGATTCCTGACCGGTCTGGTCACCTGCTTCGCCACGCACGACGGCATCCCCGCCGTGGCCTGCGCCGCCTGCCGCCGGTAGACGCTGGGTGGCACACCCACCAGCTCGGTGAAGCGGGTGCTGAAGGTGCCCAACGACGAACAACCGACAGCGAAACAGACGTCGGTGACGCTCAGGTCACCACGGCGCAGCAGGGCCATCGCCCGCTCGATCCGTCGGGTCATCAGGTAGCTGTACGGAGATTCGCCATAGGCGAGCCGGAACTCGCGGCTGAGGTGCCCGGCCGACATGTGCGCGCCGCGGGCGAGCGCCTCGACGTCCAGCGGAGACGCGTACTCCCTGTCGATCCGGTCGCGGACCCGGCGCAGCCGTGCCAGGTCGGCCAGTCGCTGGGTCGCGTCGGATTTGCTGCTCACCTGCGAAATCGTGCCACAACCCACCGACAATCGAGCGCTCGCCGGGCGCGAGCGGAGGCCGACGAGCCTGGTCAGCCGGCCTCGCGGCGGGCGCGGGCCCGGCGCTTCCCCTCGTGCATGGCCTGCACCCGGGCCACCGGGATGGTCCGGCCCTCGGCGACCAGATCGGCGGGGAGCTGTTGCGGTGCCGGCATCAGCGCGGCCCACGGGTCGCCGTCGGCGAGCAGTGCTGGCGCGGTCCGGATGGTGAAGTCGGCGGGGGTCACCTCGGTCAGCTCCGCCCAGTCGACAGGGAACGAGACCGGCATCCCCGGCCGCAGCCGGGGGCTGTACGCGGCGGCCACTGTCGCTCCACCCGCCCGGGTGGCGTCCACGAAGACCCGGCCACCCCGGTCCTCCTTGATGTAGGCAGTGGTGGCCAGCGCCGGGTCGAGCCGCTCGGCGCGGACGGCGAGTGCCCGGGTGGCGGCGGCCAGCTCCTCGGCCGTTGGTTCGTCGGTCACCGGTACGAAGACGTGCACGCCCTTGGCGCCGCTGGTCTTGACGGCACCGGCCAGGCCGGCGTCGGCGAGCGCCTGACGGACCAGCAGGGCGGCGTCGACAGCCGCGCGGAACCCGTCGTCGTCCGGCGGGTCCAGGTCGAGGATCAGGTGGGTCGGGCGGTGCAGATCCGCCACGGTGGCCAACGTCGGGTGGTATTCCACCGCCCGCTGGTTGGCGAACCAGAGCAGGGTGCGGCGGTCGTCGCAGAGGGCGTACGAGATCTCCCGGTGTGACGCCTCCGCCCAGACCGGTGCCCGGCGGACCCAGTCCGGGGTGTAGCGGGGCAGGTTCTTCTGCATGAACGGCGGCTGGCCGGGGCGGACCCTGATCACCGACAGCGGCCGGCCCCGCAGTTGCGGAAGGATCCGGTCCCGGACCGCGTCGAGGTAGTCGACCAGGTCACGCTTTGTCGCGCCGTCGCGGTCGGACAGCGGCTGGTCCAGGTTGGTCAGGGCCACGCCGTCCCGGGTCTCGTCAGCCTCGCTCACCCGACCACCCTCCCGGCCTGGATGCCGTCGGTCAACCGGACGCGGCGCTTCGGTACGGATCGATTCCGGCGCCCACCCCGGCCGGGCCTGACGGGTCGGTGGCCGACGACGGCCGGGCCGGGCGTCGGGGCACCGTGGTCAGCGCCACCAGCCACGCGGCGACCACCAGACCGGCGGCCACGGCGAACGCGGTCCGGTAGCCGCCGGCGAGCGCGGCGGTCTCGGCCCAGCCGCCGGCCCTCAGCGCGTCGCTGCGGGTGGCGGCCAGGGTGGCCAGCGCGGCCAGGCCGACCGCTCCGCCGACCTGTTGGGTGGTGTTGGCAAGGCCGGAGGCGAGCCCGGCGTCGGTGTCGGTCGCGCCGGCCATGGCCGCCGTGGTGACCGCCGGCAGGGTCAGGCCGCCGGCCACCCCGAAGATCAACATCGCGGGGAGTACGTCAGCGACGTAGGCGCCGTCGGAGGGCAGCCGGGCGAGCAGGAGGAAGCCGACGGTCGCCACGCCGAGCCCGACCAGCAGAACCATCCGGGCACCGAAGCGGGCGATCAGCCGACCGGCCAGGCCGAGCGAGACCACGGCGATCACGACAGGGGTGGGCAGGAAGGCCCAGCCGGTCGCGGCGGCGTCCAGCCCCAGCACCAGTTGCAGCTCCACGGCGAGCAGGAACTGGAATCCGAAGTACGCGCAGACCATGAGGAACTGCACGGCGTTCGCCGCCACCAGGCCCGGGACGCGCAGCACCCGGGGCGGCACCAGCGGGGTCGCCGCCACCCGCTGGCGCAGCGCGAACCCGCCGAGCAGCAGCGCCGCGAGGGCCACCGCGCCGAGCGTCCGGGGGTTGGTCCAGCCGTGCTCGCCGGTGCCGACGATGCCCAGCACGGCGGCCATCAGACCGGCGGTGGCTAGCAGCGCGCCGGGCAGGTCCAGTCCGGCGCGCAGGCCGATCCCTCGTTCGGCCGGGATTCGGCGGAGGGCCGCGATGAGGATGGCCGCCCCGATCGGCACGTTGACCAGGAAGATCGTCCGCCAGCCGGCGGCCTGGGTGAGCACCCCTCCGGCGACAGTCCCGACCGACGCGCCGGCCGCGCCGGTGAAGCTGAAGACGGCGATGGCGCGGGCCCGCTCGGCCGCTTCCGGGTAGAGCCGGACGATCATGCCGAGGCTGACCGCCATGGCCAGCGCACCGCCGACGCCCTGCCCGAACCGCGCGCCCACCAGCACTGCCGGCCCGGTGGCGACCGCGCAGGCCAGCGAGGCCGCTGTGAACAGCGTGACCCCGGCCAGGAAGACCCTGCGCCGGCCCAGCAGGTCACCGAGCCGGCCGGCGAGCAGCAGCAGCCCGCCGAACGCGACAAGGTAGGCGTTCACCACCCAGGCCAGGCCGGCGGCGCTGAAGCCCAGGTCGCGTTGGATGGCGGGCAGCGCCACCGCGACGACTGTGCCATCCAGGATGATCATCAGGCTGCCGGCGCAGAGCACCAGCAACGCCGGCCAACGGGATGGGACGACACGCTCCACGAATCCTCCTTGGTGCACGGTTTGTTACCGAGGTCATCGTCTGTGACCATGAGGCGGAGCGGAAGGAGGCACTTTGATGTCCCAGAGGAACAGCGATGTGTCCGCGCTGGTCGAGGCTGAGCTGACCTGCTCAGCCGGGAACGTGCCGTTCACCCCCGGTCAGGCTCGGGCGTGCACCGTCCGCGAGGTGCTCGACCGGGTCGGCGGCAAGTGGAGCATCGGCATCCTGGTGGCCGCCTCGCACGGGCCGGTGCGCTTCACCGAGCTGGAGCGGCACATCGAGGGGATCAGCCGCCGGATGCTCACGCTGACCCTGCGCAACCTGGAGCGGGACGGCCTGCTGCACCGCACTGTCTATCCGACCGTCCCGCCCAAGGTCGAGTACACCGCCACCCCGATGGCGCTGGAGCTCTACGAGTCGCTGGTGGCGCTGACCAGCTGGGCCGAGCGGCACCGGCGGGCCATCGCCGAGGCCCGGACCAGGTACGACACCCAACACACCCGATAAACCGCCAAGGGGTGTGGTGAACGCCACCGCTTCCATCTGACCGATCGGTCAGGGTCTGACCGATCGGTCAGGCATGCTGGTCTGCGGGAGGTGGACCGGCATGGTCAGAGCGGTACCCGACACGCACGGCGAGATCCTCGCCGCCGCGGCGCGGCAGTTCACTGTGAGCGGCTACCGGGGCACCTCCCTGCAGGACATCGCCCGGGAGGTCGGCTGTTCCAAGGCCACGGTGCTCTACCACTTCGCCAACAAGGAAGCCCTGCTCGCCGAACTGATGGCACCCGCGATCGCTGTGCTCCGCAACCTCGACGACCAGCTCAACGGCCTGACCGGAGCGGCCGCCCAGGAGGTCGCCGCACAGGGCTTCGTCGACCTCGCGGTCCGGTTCCGGCAGGAGATCGCGGTACTGCGCGGCGAGTTCCCGGAGCTGCTGTGCCAGCCGGCCTTCGCGCACATCCAGGAGATCTCCGACCGGCTGCGGGACGCGTTGGCCGGGCACTCCGACCGGCCGGGCGCCCGGATCGCCGCGCTGGTCCTGCTCGCTGGCATCTCCGAGGCGTGCGCCGAGTTCGCCGACATCCCCGACGACGAACTGCGACTCGGCCTGCTCACCCTCGCCCGGCGGGCCGTCGAACCCGTCGACGCACCACTGCCCCATCCACCCACGACCGAGGACAAGGACTCCTGATGGCCACCCTGCTCTACCGGCTCGGCCGGGGCGCGTTGCGCCGGCGACGGCTCGTCGTCGCGCTCTGGCTCGTCGTACTCGTCGTCGCCGGCCTGGCCGCGGCGACCCTGCGCGGCCCGACGGCGAGCAACTTCACCATGCCCGGCACCGAAAGCCAGCGCGCGCTCGACCTGCTGGCCGACCAGTTCCCCGCAGCCAGCGGCGCCACCGGCACCATCGCGGTCAAGGCGCCCGCCGACGGCCAACTGGCCACCCCGCAGGGTCAGGCAGTGGTGCAGGAGCTCGTCCAGCAGGCCTCGGCACTGCCCGGCGTGGTCGGCGCGGTCAACCCGCTCCAGGTCGGCGCGGTCTCACCCAACGGCCGGTACGCGCTGGTCCAGGTCCAGTTCGCCACTGGCGGGGACGACGTGACCGACGAGCAGCGCACCGCGTACGAACAGGTTGGCGCGGCGGCCAAGGCGCAGGGCTGGCAGGTCGCCCCCGGCGGTGAGGTGCTCGGCGGCGAGCCGGAGATCGGCTCCACCGAGGCGCTCGGCGTGCTTGTCGCCGCGATCGTCCTGATCATCACGTTCGGTTCCCTGGTCGCCGCCGGCATGACGATGCTCAACGCGCTGATCGGCGTGGGCGCCGGCATGGCCGGACTGTTCGCGCTGAGCGGCGCCGTCCAGCTCACCAGCACCGCGCCGATCCTGGCGCTGATGCTCGGTCTCGCTGTCGGCATCGACTACTCACTCTTCATCACCTCCCGACACCGGCAGAACCTGCTCGACGGCCTGTCCCCGGAGGAGGCGGTCGGCCGGGCCGTGGGTACCGCCGGCTCGGCAGTGGTCTTCGCCGGCGCCACAGTGGTCATCGCCCTGGCCGGGCTCGCCGTGGTCGACATCCCGTTCCTCACCGTGATGGGTCTCGCCGCCGCCGGCACTGTCACCGTCGCCGTGCTGGTCGCCATCACCCTCCAGCCGGCGCTGCTCGGCTTCGCCGGTCGCCGGGTGCTCCCCCGCCGGCTGCGCTCCGTTCCCACCGACGGCACCGTCGCTGACGGCACCGTCGCTGACGAGGACGACTCGGACGTCACCGACCGGCCCGCCGCGGTCACGACCACGACCGAGGAGCGCAACCGGTTCGGTTTCCGCTGGGCGCGACTGGTCACCAGGTTCCGCGTACCGGTCATCCTGGTCGGCCTGCTCGGCCTGGGGCTGCTCGCGCTGCCCACGCCGGACATGCGGCTGGCCCTGCCGGGCGCAGCGACGGCCGCCGTCGGCTCACCCGCCCGGGTGGCGAACGACCTGACCGTCGAGGGCTTCGGGGCTGGCTTTACCGGCCGGCTCGCGGTGGTGGTCGCCGGTGACACCCCACAGGCCACCTCGGCCGCCGTGCCGCAGGTCACCGCCCTGCTCCAGCGCACCGAGAACGTCCTCGCGGTGGCGCCGCCCCAGCTCAGTCCGGACGGCCGGACCGCGCTGCTCGGCGTGGTCCCGAAGACCGGCCCGACCGACGAGGCCACCGAGACCCTGGTGCACGACATCCGTGGCGCGGTGAGCGGAATCCCGGACGCGGACGTGCTGCTCACCGGCGTCACCGCCATCGGCATCGACGTATCCGAGAAGCTCTCCGACGCGCTACCGATCTACCTGCTGCTGGTGGTCGGCCTCTCGGTGCTGCTGCTGATGCTGGTGTTCCGTTCGCTGCTGGTGCCGATCAAGGCAGCCCTGGGCTTCCTGCTCACCGTCGCCGCCACGTTCGGCATCACGGTGGCCGTCTTCCAGCAGGGACACCTCGCCGACCTCGTCGGCCTGGACACGCCCGGCCCGCTGATCAGCTTCCTGCCGATCCTGCTCATCGGCATCCTGTTCGGGCTCGCCATGGACTACGAGGTGTTCCTGGTCTCCCGGATGCGGGAGGACTTCGTCCACGGTGAGACCGCCCGACAGGCCACCATCAGCGGCATGGGGCACGGCGCACGGGTGGTCACGGCCGCCGCGCTGATCATGATCTCGGTCTTCGGGGGCTTCGTCTTCCTGGAGGACCCGGTGATCAAGTCGATGGGCTTCGCGCTCGCCATCGGCGTCGCCATCGACGCGTTCGTGGTCCGGATGACAATCGTCCCGGCGGTGATGTCGCTGCTCGGCGACCGCGCCTGGTGGCTGCCGCGCTGGCTCAACCGCGTCCTGCCCAACGTGGACATCGAGGGCGAGGGCCTGCGGACCCACCTCGAAGACCGCACGCCCACGCACGTCTGACCCGCACCACCCCGGTCGATCATGGAGTTGTGGTGCCCGTCGTGCCCCGATCAGAGGCCTTCGTCCAGCACCACAACTCCATGATCGACGCCATCAGGCACTGCGTCAGACGCCGGCCGGGTAGGTCTCCATCTCGCCGGGGACCGCTGGCACCGGCAGTGGGTGCAGGGCCGTGGTGTCGTCGCACCAGATGAAGGCGTCATAGCGGTCGCCGAGCCGGGTGGGCACGTAGTTGCCCCAGGACTCGAACGACGGGTCGTAGACGACCCCGATCGCCCGGTGGTCCACTGTCTCGGTGACCCAGCCCGGCTGGTCGTCACCGCCGAAGATCAGCACCGCCCGCTCCGGCATCAGCTCGTGCAACCGCCGCTCGATCGAACCCTCGCGAGCCGGGGGCACCACCATCGCCTCGGGCGGCGAACCCCAGCGTGGTGCGGCGATCACGGTGCCCCGGTAGCTGCCGAAGCCGACCAGGGCCACCGCGTCCTCGCCGTGCCGCTCCCGGGCCAACTGGCCAATGTTGACCATCCCGTCGGCGGCCATGTCGGTGGCCCGCGCATCCCCGACGTGCGTGTTGTGCGCCCAGACGATGCCCCGGGCGTCGGGGCCGTAGCGGTCCAACAGCCGGTCCAGGGTGTCCTGCATGTGGGTGTCGCGGATGTTCCACGAGTCCGGTCCGCCGGCCACCATCGCCCGGTAGTAGCGCTCGGCGCCGGCCACCACCTCCGCGTTCTGCCAGGCCGAGAAGCGGTCCGGGCCATCGGAGAGGGCGTGTTCGCGGGTCCGGGCGAGCAACCGGACGACCTCCTCCTCGCACCGGGCGGAGACGAAGCGGCTGGCCGCGCCGTACTCCTCGACCCTCTTGCCGTACGGCTCGAAACACCGGTACGCGTCCTGCGCCGCCTCCAGCGACTTCGGGTCCTCCTCCCCCAGGTAGTCGAAGATCGCCTGCATCGACTCCCAGAGGCTGTACACGTCGAGGCCGTGGAAACCGGCCCGCTGCTCCTCCGGCCGCTCCACGTTCCAGGCCCGCAACCAACTGGCGAACCGGGCCACCTCGGCATTGGCCCACATCCAGGTCGGCCATCGCTCAAACTGGTGGAGGGCGAGCTGCGGTTCGAGCGCGCCGCCGGGCGAGGCGGTCACCGAACGGTGCACCCGGTCGCAGTCGGGCCAGTCACCCTCCACCGCGACGAAGGAGAAACCGCACTCCGCGATCAACCGGCGGGTGAGCTGCTCGCGCAACCGGTAGTAGTCGTAACTGCCGTGGGTGGACTCACCGATCATCACCACCCTGGCGTTCCGAACGCGCTCCAGCAACGGGTCGAAATCGCTCGGCGCGCCGAGCCGCTGAACCAGCATGCCAGCGGCTACCCGGCCGCCGCTGCGGCAAACCGTGCGCGCAACGCGGGCCGACACGCCGGCCGCCGGGCCGTCGTGGGCCCAACCAAGCCGGTGTACGACCACCGCGAGCGGGTAGCCGGCCGGCATGACCGTCACCGGGGTTCAGTTGCAGGAGTACCTGGCCGGGCTCGACTACCCGGTCTCCCGGGAGGACCTGATCCGCTGGGGTCAGGAGAACGGGGCCAGCACAGCGATGTTGCAGATGCTGCAGGCACTACCACCCGACCAGTTCAACTCCCCCGACGAATTAAACGCCGCCCTCTCCACCCCCACCTAACCCCCACCCACCCGGCCCCGGTCCGACCCCGTTGATCATGAAGTTATTGCCATCCGCCACGGCGTGTCGCGCCGCTAACTTCATGATCAACGGGAACGGCGGGTGGGCGTCAGGGGAGGGGGACGGGGATGGTGCGGGATTCGGTGCGGGCGGTTTCGGCGGCGGCGAGGATGCTGACGACCTCGCGGCCGAAGCGGACGTCGCAGCGGTGGTCCCGGGTGCCGGCCCGCACCTGCTCGACGAGCTGGTCGATGGCGACGCCGAACGCGGTGGCGGCGTCGTTCTCGCCGAACGGGACGTTTTCGATGCCGTTCTCGCCGTAGAACACGAACTCCCGGGCCATCGACTCGGTCGGGGCGTCCAGGGACAGCGAGGCGCTGCTCGTGGCACCGCCCTCGTGGGTGAGCAGCAGATGCACCATCCCGCTCGGTCCGTCCATCGCCGCCACCTGGGTCACCCGGCCCAGCACCGGCAGGAGGATCGAGAGCGCGTGCGGGGCGATGTCCCAGAGCGCGCCGTGCTCCCGACGCCACAACGAGCCGCCGTACGGGCTGCCGTCCTGGAAGATCGAGGCGAACGCCGTGGTCCGGCCGTGCTGCCAGCCCCCGGCGGCGGCGGTGGCGGCGAGGAACGCTGTCACGTTCGGCTGGAACCGCTGGGTGAAGAAGACGACCGAGGCGACCCCGGACTCGTCGGCGGCGGCCACGACGCGGTCGGCGTCGGCCACGCTGAGCGCCAGCGGCTTGTCCAGCAGCAGGTGCCGGCCGGCGCGGGCGGCCCGGACCGCGATGTCGGCCTGGATGTCCGGCGGCAGGGCGACGGCGATCGCCTCGCACTGCTCGATCAGCGCGTCGACGTCGGCGTAGGCGGGCACCCCGTACCGCTCGGCCAGCGCGGAGGCCCGCTCCGGGTTGCGACCCCACACCCCTACCAGTTCCGCGTCGGGATGTGCGTGCAGCGCCTTCCCGTGCGTCTCGATCGCCCAGTGACCGGTGCCGAACAAGCCGAACCGCAGCACGTGTACCTCCGCTGTTTCCCCGCACCGCGACAACGCCACGGACGTGATCCACGCTAGTCGCCCGGGCGGCCATGACGGCGGCGGGTTCGACCAATCGAAGCAGCTCACCTTCATTTCCGGGTCGGTGGTCGAGCTGACCGCCCGGCCGTCGGCGCATCGGTCCGCCCGTGGTCTGCCGGCACCGCCAGCGGGCCGCTGTCGGCAACGTCAGGTCCGATCTCCGCCAGACCCGGCAGCCGCGGCGAGGCAGTCTCGACGGCATGCAGAGCACCAATCCAGCGATCATCACCAGCGGTGTCGTGACGTTTGAACACTGGTACGACTTCACCCAGGGCGGCCCCGTGCACCGCGCGCTGCTGCCGTTTCCGTCGACGGCGCCCGCCCCGTTCGAGGTCGCTCGCTGGTCGGTGGCCCCGAACACCTCCAACGACCTCGACGTCCACCGGTCCCGCGAGGTGTGGATCATCGTGTCCGGGACCGGCACCTTGACGTTCGCCAACCAGACGAGGGTGTTGCGGGCCGGAGACGTCGCGGCGTTCGACAGCGGTGTGCCGCACCAGATCACGAACGACGGCCCGGACCCGCTCCTGGCCGTCTCCGTCTACTGGCTGCAAGCAGGCGACTGACGCCCGGTGGGCACCGGGAACTGCGGGTACCTCGACCTGCGCGTCACACGTGGAGAGGCAGCGCGGCCCTTTACTACGACGGTTAGTAGGCTGGGCCGGTGACCGAGGCAACGACCGGGTGGTGCCGGTGACCAGCGTGGGCGCCGATTCGCCGGTGGACGGGATCGTCGCGACAGTGCCAATCGTGCTGTCACTGCTCGTCGCGGCGTGGGCGCTGGTGGCGGCGGTACGCCACCGACCGCCGGACCGGATGCAGTTCGTCGGTCTGGCCGTACTCGAAGTGGCGTTGTTGGTGTTGAGCGTGCTGGCGCTCGTCGCGGTCGGCGGCGGGGATCGGCCCGGCGAGCCTGGCGCCTTCTTCGGCTACCTGGTCACGCTGGTGTGCCTGCCGCCACTGGCCTGGGTGCTGGCTCGGATGGAACCGACCCGCTGGGGCTCGGCGATCGTGTGCGCGGTCTGCCTGGTGACCCCGGTGGTGGTGGTCCGCCTGCAGCAGACCTGGGAGGTGCTCGGTGGTTGAGGCAGGATCGGCTCGGCAGCGAACGAACTCCGGCCCGGGTCGGCTGTTGATCGCTGTCTACCTGCTCTTCGCCATCGCGGCGACGAGTCGGGCGGGTTTGCAGATCGCCACCAAGTTCGACGAGGCGCCGGTGGCGTACCTGCTCTCCGGGGTGGCCGCGCTCATCTACATCGTGGCGGCGGTGGGGTTGGCCCGCGCCGGGCACACCGGCCGTCGGGTCGCGCTGGCGTGCTGCTCGGTGGAGCTGGTCGGGGTGGTCGCGGTCGGCATTCTGAGCCTGGTCGACAAGGACCTCTTCCCGGACGAGACGGTCTGGTCGCAGTTCGGCAGCGGGTACGGCTACATCCCACTGGTGCTGCCGGTGCTCGGCCTGATCTGGCTTTGGCGCACCCGTCGCGCACCCGCCTGACCTGCCGCACCCGCTGACCCGCCTGACCCGCCGCGCATCCGCCCGACCGGGCGTGGGCCCGGCGACGAGGGCGCCGGCTCACCTGCCGGAGCGCCCTCGTCGGGAGTACGGGGTCAGTCCCGGGGGCCACCCGCGACGTAGATGACCTGACCGGAGACGAAGCCTGCGCCCTCGCTCGCCAGGAACGAGATGGTGTGCGCGACGTCCTCCGGCCGGCCCGGGCGGCGGACCGGGATCTCGGCGGCGGCGTGCTTCTGGAAGTCGTCGAAGTCGACCTTCATCCGGGCGGCGGTGGCCGCCGTCATGTCGGTGACGATGAAGCCGGGCGCGACAGCGTTCACTGTCACCCCGAACGGACCCAGCTCGATGGCGAGCGTCTTGGTGAAGCCCTGCAGACCGGCCTTGGCGGCGGCGTAGTTCGCCTGGCCCCGGTTGCCCAGCGCGGAGGTGCTGGAGAGGTTGACGATCCGCCCCCACTTCCGGTCCACCATGTGCTTCTGGGCGGCCTGGCTGAACAGGAACGCGCCGCGCAGGTGCACCCCCATCACCGTGTCCCAGTCGGCGTTGGTCATCTTGAACAGCAGGTTGTCGCGGAGCACACCGGCGTTGTTGACCAGCACGGTGGGCGCGCCCAACTCGGCGGCGATCCGGGTCACCGCCGCCTCGACCTGGTCCCGGTCGGACACGTCCGCGCCCACCCCGAGCGCCCGGCCACCGGCACCGGCGATGGCGTCCACCGTCTCCTTGGTGGCCGCCTCCTCGATGTCGACCACGGCGACGGCCATTCCGTCGGCGGCCAGCCGTCGGGCGGTGGCCGCGCCGATGCCGCGTGCGGCTCCGGTGACGATGGCGACGCGGGACTCCTCCGACATGATTACCTCCCGGTAACTTGGGGTCGATCGGAGGAGCTTAACCTCAACAGGCCGACCCTCGGCATAGGCGAATCCACCGGTATCCGTGGCCGGACACCTTGACCGCGCCGAGCTTGCCCAACTCTCCGTAGCCACGATCGGCGAGCACGTCGATCGGCAGGTCGGCCTCCGGCTCAAGGCTGCTGAGATCCACCTCGACGTCGTCGGTGCTGAGGTTGTGCACGAAGACCATCGTCCCGGTCGGCCCGTCGGCCCGGTGCGCCAGCACTCCGGCCGGCATCGCCACGTCGATGTGGGTCGTCGAGCCGGAGCCGATCTCCGGAGCCTCCCGCAGCGTACGGATCATGCGCTCGAACCAGGCGAGCAGCGACTTGGCGTCGCCGCGCTGGGCGGTGACGTTGACGTTCTGGTAGCCGAACTCACCCTTGTCGATCACCGGGCGGACCAGCTTCTCCGGGTCCGCCGTGGAGAAGCCGGCATTCGGCTGGTACGACCACTGCATGGGGGTACGGATCGCCTCCCGACCGGGCAGCGACAGGTCCTCGCCCATCCCGATCTCCTCGCCGTAGCGCAGCACCGGCGTGCCGCGCATCGAGAACTGGAGGGCGTACGCCAGCTCGATGTGCCGCCGGTCGTTGCCGAGCATCGGAGCGAGCCGGCGACGGATGCCCCGGTCGTAGATGCGCATGTTCTCGTCCGGGCCGAACTTCGCGTACACCTGGTTGCGCTGTTCGGTGGTCAGCCGGGACAGGTCGATCTCGTCGTGGTTGCGCAGGAAGGTGGCCCACTGCCCGCCGACGGGCAGCTTCGGGGTGTCGCGGAGCGCCTCGATCAGCGACTCCGGGTCCTCACGGGCCAGGGCGAGCATGAGTCGACCGTTGAGCATGAAGTCGAAGAGCATGTGGATCCGGTTGCCGGAACCGCTGGCGTCGCCGAAGAACGTCGGTAGCTGGTCCGGCTCGACGTTCGCCTCGGCCAGAAGGACTGCGTCGCCGCGGCGCCACTGGACGTGCTGGCGCATCTCGGTGAGGAACTCGAAGTCCTTCGGGGAGTTCGGGTTGCCCGGTTCGGTCAGCTCGATGATGAACGGCACCGCGTCCATCCGGAAACCGGAGACACCGAGCTGGAGCCAGAACGACATGATTTTCTTGATCTCGTCCCGGACCTGCGGATTGGCGAAGTTGAGGTCCGGCTGGAACTTGTAGAACCGGTGGTAGAACCACGCCTTTGCGGTGCGGTCGTAGCTCCAGGTCTCCTTCTGCTCGCCGGGGAAGACCATGCCCTGGTGCCTGTCGTCCGGCTCGGTGTCGGACCAGACGAACCAGTCCCGGTACGGCGAGTCCGGCGAGGATCGGGCGGACTGGAACCACGGGTGCTCGTCGGAGGTGTGGTTGACCACCAGGTCGATGATCACGCGGATGCCCCGGTTCTGCGCCTGGTGCAGCAGCTCGGCGAAGTCACCCAGGGTGCCGAAGCGCGGGTCCACGTTGTAGAAGTCGGTGGCGTCGTAGCCGTCGTCACGGTTGGGCGACGGGTGGATCGGGTGCAGCCACAGGCAGGTCACCCCGAGCCGGGCCAGGTAGTCCAGCCTCCCGATCAGCCCACGGATGTCACCGACCCCGTCGCCGTCAGAGTCGGCGTACGTGTCGATGTCGAGGCAGTAGACGACGGCTTCGGAATACCAACGGTCACCCATGCCGAAGGAACATCTCCGTTCGATCACCGCGGCAAACCAACCCGGCGGGCCACACCTCGTGGTGGGCTACCGTGCCGGTCATGGAGATCGACCTCGTACCGCCGAGCGAACTGTTGGACTGGTCCCGCGGCAGTTGGCTGCATCCGCCGGTACGCGTCGAGGAGGGCCCGGCCGGCGAGTTGGTCGTCGAGCCGGCGGCGAACAGCGACTTCTGGCGGCGGACCAGCTACGGCTTCGTCCACGACAACGGCCCGGCCCTGCTGGCGCCGCTGCCGGTGGGCACCGCCATGGAGGTGAGCTTCCGGCTCGACTTCTCGGCGCAGTTCGACCAGGCCGGTGTCTTCGTCCGCGTGGACGAACGGACCTGGACCAAGGCCGGTGTCGAGGTGAGCGACGGTGAGGCGCAGCTCGGCGCGGTGGTGACCCGGGAGTTCTCCGACTGGTCGGTGGGGCCGGTGCCGGACTGGGCGGGCCGGGAGGTGACCGTCCGGGTCAGCCGGGCCGGTGACGCGCTGACGGTCCGCGCGCGGGTCGTCGACGAGCCGTGGCGGCTGGTCCGGCTCGCCCCGCTGGACCCGACGGCCGAGGCTGTCGCCGGCCCGTTCTGCTGCGCGCCGTCCCGCGCCGGTCTGACAGTGGTGTTCACCGGTTGGCGGCAGGGGCCGGCGGACACCGCCCTGCACCCGGAGCACTGAGCGCAGGTGTAGTTCGCGCCCCGGTGGGTATGACCCTCCGATCCCCGACCGCCGACCGGAAGGACGACCATGGCGTACGCCCAGGCTGGCGACCCGTCCGAGTTCACCGGGTTGACCGGCTGGGTGGCCTCGGTGATCGAGGTGATGGGCCCGGTCGGAGTGGCGCTGCTGGTGGCGCTGGAGAGCATCGTTCCGCCGATCCCCAGTGAGATCGTGCTGGCGCTCGCCGGTTTCCTGGCGCACGAGGGCGAGTTCAACGTCTTCCTCGTGGTGCTGGCCGCGACGGTCGGCTCACTCGTCGGCGCGTTGGTGCTGTACTGGCTGGGCGCGGCGCTCGGCGAGGAACGGCTCAAGCGCTGGTTGGACCACATCCCGTTGGTGGACAGCGACGACCTGGAGAAGGCCGACAAGTGGTTCGAGCGGCACGGTCGGTGGGCGGTGCTGATCGGCCGGGTGGTGCCGGTGGTCCGCAGCCTGGTTTCCGTGCCGGCCGGGGCCAACCGGATGCCGTTGGGCGAGTTCATCCTGCTCACCACAATCGGCAGCGGGGTGTGGAACGGTCTCATCGTGGGGGCCGGTTACGCGCTCGGGAGCCGTTGGCAGGATGTCGAGCGCTACAGCGACTGGTTCAACTACGCGATCGTCGCGGTCTTCGTCGTGATGGTGGCCAGTTGGGTGATCCGCAAGGTTCGCAAGCGTCGGGGTCGCGACGACCGGCGGTCGGTGACCGGCGGTCGCTGATCCACGTCACCGCCTACCGCCGGCGTCCTGACCGGACGCCGGCGGGCGCGGTCAGGGCAGGGTGTCCAGGTGCGGGCCCACAGTGTTGGCGAAGCCGTTGCCGTTGCTGACGTCCCAGTTCACCGACCAGGTCATCGCGCCCCGGATGCCGGGGTAGGTGCGCGGCGGGCGGAAGCTGCCGCAGTTGGTGCCCCGGGCCAGGCAGTCCAGGGCGGCGTTGACCACGCTGGGCGCGACGATGCCGCCGCCGGCCGCCCCCGCTCCGGCGGGCAGGCCCAGGCCGACCTGGTCGGGGCGGAGCCCGGCCTCCAACTGGATGCAGGCCAACGCGACGATGAAGTTCACGGTGCCCTGGCCGTACGCGGCGTTCTGGTCGCAACCGAGCATCGCGCCGGAGTTGTAGTACTGGGTGTTGACGACGGTGAGGATGTCCTTGATGTCGAGCGCCAGCTTGAAGTAGCCGCCGGCCGGGTTCTGCATGTCGATGGTCTGCGGCGCCATCGCGATGATCAGCCCCGACCCGATCTTGGCCCGTAGCGCGCGCAGCGCCTGCGCCATGTACGTCGGGTTGAGCCCGTTCTCCAGGTCGATGTCGATCCCGTCGAAGCCGTACCGGGCGATCAACGCGGCGGCCGTGTCGGCGAACGCGGCGGCCGAGGCGGCGTTGTTCACGCTGACCCGGCCGGTTTCACCACCGACGGAGAGGATCACCCGCTTGCCCCGGCTGTGCAGGGTGCGGACGTCGGCGGTGAAGTCCGCGTCGGTGTAGCCGCCGAGCGAAGCGGCCAGCCCGCTGTCGACGCCGAAGGTGAGCGCGCCGGGAGTCGCGGTGGCCTCGGCGAAGGCGACAGCCACCAGGTCGTACTCGGCGGGGACGTCGCGCAGCCGCAGCTCGACGGCCGGGTTGTCGAAGTTGTGCCAGTACCCGGTGAGCAGGTGTTTCAGCAGCCCACCGGTGGGCGGGTCGGTCGGCGGCGGGGTGGTTGGCGGGGGCGTCGTCGGTGGCGGCGTGGTGGGTGGCGGCGTGGTGGGTGGCGGCGTGGTGGGTGGGGTGCCGCCGCAGGACGCGCCGTTGAGCTGGCAGCCGCTCGGCGAGCCGGAGCCGCTGGCCAGGAAGCCGAAGGAAACCGACGCGCCCGGGGCGATGGTGCCGTTCCAGGACCGGTTGGTGAAGGTGTGCCGCTGGCCGGATGAGCTGAGCAACGCGTCCCAGTAGCTGCCGAGGGTGGTGCCGGACGGCAGGTCGAAGGCGAGGCTCCAGCCGTTGATGGTCGAGCTGCCGCCGTTGGTGACTGTGTACTTTCCCTCCCAACCCGAGCCCCACTCGGCGGTCTTGACGAAGCTGGCGGTGGCGCCTGCTGCGTACGCGGGCAGCGCCACCCAGGCCGCGCCGAGTGTCGCAGCGAGGGCGGCGACGAGGGACAGGACGAGGGATCTGGAGCGTTTCATGCGACCCTCCGGGCCCGGACGGGCATTTATGGACGTCAACGTTGCCGCCAATTATTAAGACAGTTAACTGTTTCTGTCCAGAGGGTGCGACGGAACCGCCTGCGGACGGCGGAGCACCGCCTGCTCAACTGCCGACCACACGCTCGTGGTCACCAGGTAGATCACCGCGGCGAGCGGCAGCACCAGCGCCACCAGCACTGTCGTGAACGGCAGCAGGGGCAGCAGCCGGCCGAGCGTGGCCGCCCCCGGCCCCTCGGTCGGCGTACCCGCCACCGTGCCGACCGCCGCCGACGCCCGCCGAGCCCGCCGCGACGACCACCAGGCCACCGCCAGCAACACCACAAGCAGCACGCCGAACAGCGGTCCGGCCGCACCGGCCAGCCCGTCGCTGAGATGGTGACCCAGTGGCACGCCGGCCAACCGCTCGTCCAGCAACCCGGTGCCGCCCTCACTGGTGCTGAACAACCGGTACAGCACCAGCAGGAACGGCGCCTGGATGAGCAGCGGCAGGCAGCCGGCGATCGGGTTCGCGCCGGCCTCCCGGTACAACGCGAACACCTCGCGCTGAAGCGTCGCCGGGTCGTCCGCGTACCGCTGCTGGAGCTCACGCACCTGTGGGGCGAGCGCAGCGCGGCGCCGCTCGCCGCGGACCTGCGCGACGGTCAGCGGCGAGATCAGCAGGCGGACGGAGATGGTGAAGAGAACGATGGCGGCGGCGGTCGCCCCGCCTCCGGCAAGTGGTTCGAGCAGCTCGGTGAGCCAGGACAGCGCGCTGCCGGCAGCGGCGACAGCGTCGTGCAGTGGTGCGAAGGCAAGCATGGGAAACCCCTCGGTCCGATTCCGGTGAGGCCCTCCCCCGGGCGTTATCCGCTCAGCAAGGGGGGCCGGTGACGGCGGGATCGGCCGCGCGGCGGCGGGGCGCTACGCGGCCGAGGGGTGCCCCGGAGCACGGGGACGGGGACGACCGGCCGCATCCGGGTCGATCTGGCGAGGCATTCGGCGACTTCGGGAACGGGCCCGCAGGCCGGCCCACCGCGGCCCGGCACCGGGCGCGCCCGCCCGGTCGTGCACCCGGGCCGCCAGCACCACCGCGAGCAGCACCAGGGCGGTCAGCGCGGCGCCCGCCAGCAGGTCGGCCGGTCGACCTGCGAGCAGCGTGAGCTGGGCGAACGCGGACATCCACGCGACCCCGACATAGCCCAGCAGCACCGGCACGGGCCCAGCATAGGACCCGCTGTCACGTCACCCGGCCAAATCCCGCGGCCCGCCCCGAGTACGAGCGTCGCCGCCACGTTTCCCGGCATCGCCACGTTGGGTAACCAACGATGGACCAACGCGGACGGACCGCGAACGGTAGGAACGGACGGGTGATGTCGATGACCGGTCAGGTGGCAGAGGCGCCCAGCGACATGGCTGCGGCGACCGGGTTGCTCACCGTGGGTGTCGAGGAGGAGTTCCTGCTCGTCGACCCGCACACCGGGGCCGCGGTTCCGGCCGTGGACCTGGTCATGGAGCAGGTGCCGGCCGAACTTCGCGGGCAGGTGGAGCGGGAGTTCCAGACCAGTCAGATCGAGATCGGCAGCCCGCCCGGCCTGGAGCTCTCCTCGATCCGGCACTCCCTCGGCGTCCTGCGTCGGGCGCTCTCCGACGCCGCCGAGCGGGCCGGCGTACGCCTGCTCGCCATCGGCACCGGCCCGGTGGACGGCCCGGTACCGCCGGTGGTGGACAAGCCCCGCTTCGACCGGATGATCGAGCGGTTCCGGCTGCTCGTCCCCGGCCCCGGCAACAACGGCATGCACGTACACGTCGGGGTGCCCGACCCGGACACCGGCGTGCAGGTGCTCAACCACGTACGGCCGTGGCTGCCGATGCTGCACGCGGTGACCACCA
Organism: Micromonospora sp. NPDC048947; assembly: GCF_040649495.1. NCBI lineage: Bacteria > Bacillati > Actinomycetota > Actinomycetes > Micromonosporales > Micromonosporaceae > Micromonospora > Micromonospora sp. NPDC048947. The sequence goes on along the minus strand of NZ_JBEZFO010000018.1, from coordinate 103,179 downwards.
ACTCGCCGTTCTCCCGGGGCGAGGACACCGGCTACGCCAGTTGGCGCTCGGTGGAATGGGAGCGCTGGCCGTCGGTGGCGCCGACGCCGTTCCTGGAGTCGCACGAGCACTACCAGCGGCTGATCCGCCAGTTGATCTCCAGCGGCGTGATGCTCGACGAGGGGATGCTCTACTGGTACGCACGCCTGTCGGCGAAGTACCCGACGGTGGAGCTGCGGATCGGCGACGTCTGCCCGTCGGTGGACGACGCGGTGCTGGTCGCCGCGCTGGTCCGGGCACTCGTGGCCACCGCCATGGCGGACGTCGAGGCCGGCCGGCCCGCGTTGCAGACCGACCACCACCTGCTGGTCGGCGCGCACTGGCGGGCCGCCCACGACGGGTTGGAAGGCGAAGCCGTCGACGTCACAAACGGTGAGCTGCGCCCGACCTGGGAGCTGTTGGACCGGTTCGTCGAGCGGATGCGGCCGGCGCTGGAGCAGCACGGCGACTGGGCCGAGGTGACCGACCTGCTGGGTGGGTTGCGCCGGGAGGGCAGCGGCGCGGCGCGGCAACGCGCGGTGTTCGAGCGCACCGGACGACTCACCGACGTGGTGCAGGACGTCGCACGGCAGACCCGCGGCTGATCACGGCGTGACAGGATGAACCCGTGGCCCAACGGCTGATCGTCATCGGCGGGGACGCCGCCGGAATGTCGGCGGCGTCCCAGGCCCGACGCCGCCGTGACAGTGGCGACCTGGAGATCGTGGTCTTCGAACGGGGCAACTTCACCTCCTACTCGGCGTGCGGCATCCCGTACTGGATCAGTGGCCTGGTGCCCGGCCCCGAGGCGTTGATCGCCCGCGACCCGGAGACGTTCCGCACGGAGTACGCGATGGACGTCCGGATACGTCACGAGGTCACGGCCATCGACCTGGAACGCCGCGAGGTCGTGGCCCGGGACCTGACGGGCGGCGGCGAGGTCCGCGAACGCTTCGACGACCTGGTGTACGCCACCGGCGCGGTGCCGGTGAAGCCGCAGTGGGCGGTCACCGACGCGGACGGCGTGTTCGGCATGCAGACCCTCGACGACGGTGCGGCGCTACGGCACTGGCTGGACGCCGAGCCGCAGCCGCGCCGGGCCGTGGTGGTCGGCGGCGGGTACATCGGCGTCGAGATCGCCGAGGCGCTGATCCAACGCGGCCTCTCGGTGACCCTGGTGGAGGCGGGCGAGCAGCCCATGGCAACCGTCGACGCGGAGATGGCCGAGCTGGTCACCGACGCCATGCGCGGCCTCGGCGTCACCATCCGCACCAGCCTGCCGGTGACTGGCCTGGAACAGCGGGACGGCCGGGTGTCCGCAGTGGTCACCGCAGAGGGGCCGATCCCGACCGACGTCGTGGTCCTGGGCCTCGGCGTACGCCCCAACACGGCGCTCGCCAAGGCCGCCGGGCTGCCCCGCGGACCGACCGGCGCGATCCGCGTGGACCGCCGGATGCGGGTGCCCGGGCACCCCGGCGTTTGGGCGGCCGGTGACTGCGTGGAGACCCTGCACCGGGTCAGCGGGTTGCCTGTGCACGTGCCGCTCGGCACGCACGCGAACAAGCAGGGCCGGGTCGCCGGGATCAACATCGGCGGCGGGTACGCCACCTTCACCGGCGTGATCGGCACGGCTGTCACGAAGGTCTGCGACCTGGAGGTGGGCCGGACCGGCCTGCGCGAACGGGAGGCTACCGCCGCCGGCTTCGAATTCGTCTCGGTGATCGCCGAGTCGACCAACCGGGCCGGCTACTACCCGGGCGCCCGGCCGATGACTGTCAAGCTGATCGCCGAGCGCCCCAGCGGTCGGTTGCTCGGCGCGCAGATCGTCGGCTGGTCCGAGGCGGCCAAACGGATCGACACGCTGGCCGTGGCGCTGTGGAACGGCATGACGGTGGACGATATGACACAGCTGGACCTGGGCTACGCTCCGCCGTACGCGCCGGTCTGGGATCCGGTGCTCATCGCCGCCCGAAAAGCGGTCGACGCGCTCGCCGCCCTCGACCGCTGACAGGCGCCCGCCGTGGAGGACCACCCCGTGACCCAGACCCCGACCCGGCCGACAGTGCGTCGGCGTCCCACGATGGTCGACGTGGCCCGGCGGGCCGACGTCAGCCTGAAGACGGTCTCCCGGGTCGTCAACGACGAGCCGGTGGGGCAGGAGTTGGTCGGCCGGGTGCTGGCCGCGATCGCCGAGCTGGGCTTCCGGCGCAACGACATCGCTCGTAACCTGCGCTCCCGGCAGCTCAACGCCACCGTCGGGCTGCTGATCGAGGAGATCGCCAACCCGTTCTACGCGACGATCGCCAGCGTCGCCGCCGAGATCGCCGCCGCCCACGGCACCATGCTGATCACCGCCTCGTCGGAGGAGGACCCGGAGCGGGAACGCGCCCTGCTCCAGGACTTCACCCAACGTCGGGTCGACGGCCTGCTGGTGGTGCCGGCGGGCCTCGACCACTCGTTCCTGCGTCGCGAGGTCGAGCTGGGCATGCCAGTGGTGTTCCTCGACCGGCCGCCGCAGGGGCTGCAAGCCGACGCCGTGCTGTTGGACAACCGAGGTGGCAGCCACGCCGGGGTGAGCGCACTGCTCGCGGAGGGACACCGACGGGTGGGGCTGCTGCTCGGCGCGCCGAGCGTACCCACGATGCGGGAGCGGCTGGCCGGGGCACGAGCGGCGCTGGACGCCGCCGGGGTCGCGCCGGACGAGTCGCTGATCCGCGAGCGCCTCATCGCTCCCGAGGAGGCCGGTCGGGCTGTCGCCGCGCTGCTCGACCTGCCGGAGCCGCCCACCGCGTTCTTCTGCGCCAACAACCGGCTCACCGTCGGCGCCCTCCAGGAGCTGCACCGGCGGGGCAGTGACGCCGCGCTGGTCGGTTTCGACGACTTCGAGCTGGCCCACCTGATGCCCCGACCGCTGACCGTCGTCGCCTACGACACGAGGGAGTTGGCAAGGGTCGCCACCGAGCGCCTGTTCCAACGAGTAGCCGGAGACGACACTCCCCCGTCCACGACGGTCCTCCCCACCAAACTGCTACCCCGAGGCCTGTCCTAACCCACCCCTCGCGCCCCCGCGCCCCCGCCCCCTTCGCCCCGCGATCTTGCACTTTCGGTTGTCTATTTGCGGCAGATGGCACATTTTGTCGGGACATAAAGTGCAAGATCGCGGGGTCAGGGCGGGGCGAGGGCGCAGGGCTGGGCGGGGTGGGGTGGGGTGGGGTTAGGTTGCGGGATTTAGGAGGGCTTCGACTTCTGCGCGGGTGGGTGGGTTGGCGCCTCGGCGGGCGCAGGTCAACGCGGCCACAGTGGCGGCCTGGCGGAGCACCGCACCCCACTGCGGACCGGTCACCGCGGCGAGCCGGTCGGCCGGCCGGTGACCGAGCGCGTCGAGGTCGGCCAGCGCGGCCAGCAGGCCACCGGTGAACGAGTCGCCGGCGCCGACGGTGTCGACCACTGTGGTGCGGACCGCCGGCTCCTCGTGCAGTGAGCCGTCGGGCGCGAGCAGCCAGGCGCCGTCCCCGCCCCGGGTCACCACGGCGCAGGACACGCCGGCCGTACGCCATTCGGTCATCACGTCGGCCACCGAGCGGTCCGGGTAGAGCCAGGCCAGGTCCTCGTCGCTGGCCTTGACCAGGTGTGCGAGGTGAATCTGGCGGCGTACCCGATCCTGCTCCGCCGCCCGATCGGTGACGATGCTGGGGCGCAGGTTGAGGTCGATGGAGATGGTGAGCCCGTCGCGTTGGCGTTCCCGGGCGAGCAGGCCCTCCAGCGCGTCGGCACCGGGTGCCAGCGCGAGTGCGAGGGACCCGGTGTGCAGCGCGATCGCCGGTGACCCGGCCAGCTCGGGCAGCTCCTGCGGCGTCCACTGCCAGTCGGCGGCACCGGCCAGCCGGAACTCGTAGCTGGCCTGCCCGGTGGCGTTCAGGGTGGCCACGGCCACCGACGTGGGCTCCTCGGCGCTTACCGCCCACTCCAGGTCCACCCGGTTGGCGCTCAGATGCTCGACGAGTTGTCGACCGTACGCGTCGCCGCCGAGTCGGGCCAGCAGCCGTACCGGCTGGTCGAGCCGGGCCAGGGTGACAGCGACGTTCGCCGGGGAGCCGCCGGGCACGGCCCGCTGCCCCTCGGCGGTGACGACAAGGTCGATCAGCGCCTCACCCGCGACGACGATCACGCGGTCACCTCCCCCGGTGCGAGCGGGCCGGGGCCGCCGAGCCCGTCGGCCGCGCGGGACAGCAGTACCGCCTGGTAGGCGTGGTAGACGTCGGGTCGGCCGTGCCAGACCGTGTCGGCGGGCAGGTTCTGCGCGTCCAACTCGTGCCGCCAGCCGGTCTGGTCGATGAGGCTGCGTCGGGCGTACGCCCAGAAGACCCGGTACCAGTCGAGGTAGACGGTGTCGCCGGTGCGGCGGTGCAGGGTGATCGCCGCACCGATGGCCTCGGCGAGAACCCAGTGCATCCGGGAGCGCACCACGGGCCGATCGTCCCAGTCGATGGTGTAGACGAAGCCGTCCGCGCCGTCGACCGCCCAGCCGCGACGTACAGCCGCAGCGAACAGGGCACGGGCGTCGGTGAGCAGCCAGCGGGGTGGCTGCGGCAGCACCGCCTCCAACTCCAACAGCAGCCGGGCCCACTCCAGCCAGTGCCCGATCGTGGAGCCGTAGGGCCGGAACGGGTCGGCGGGCTGGTCCCGGTTGTAGTCGGGCAGCGGCGTCCAGTCGGTGGTGAAGTGCTCGGGCAGCCGCCAGTCGTGTCGGGCCGCCTCACCGTGCACCAGGTGGGTGGCGATCCGCAGGGCCCGGTCGGCCCAGCTCGCGTCGCCGGTGGCGGCGGCAGCGGCGAGGTACGCCTCGACCATGTGCATGCTGCTGTTGGCGCCCCGGTAGTCCTCGGTGACCGTCCAGTCCCGGTTCCACGATTCGCGGACCGCGCCGGCGTCGTCGTCCCAGAACCGGTCCCGGACGACGGTCAGCGCGTCGGCGAGCAGCCGGTCCGCGCCGGGCCGTCCGGCGCGCGCGGCGCTGGAGGCGGCGAGCAGCACGAACGCGTGGTCGTAGCCGGCCTTGCGGTCGTTGACGGGCACTCCCTGCTGGTCCACCGCGCCGAACCAGCCGCCGTACCGGTCGTCGTGCAGCAGCGTGCTGAGCGCGGCGATCCCGTGGTCCACCAGGGCGGCGGCATCCGGGTCGCCGCCCTGGTGGGCGAGGGCGGCCACGTGGGTCATCCGGCAGGTGATCCAGGTGTGGATCGGTTCGCCGCGGTCCGGGGTGCGGTCGTCGCTGAGCCACCAGAAGCCGCCCTCAGACCGGACCGAGCGGCGGGCGGTGTCGAGCAGCGTCCGGGTCTGGGCGACGAGGAACTCGTCCAGATCGGGCAGGTCTGGTGACCTCGCCGGAGCAGGGGTCGTTGCGGCGTCGGATCGGGGCACGTCGGTCATTTCAGCTGGTCACCGTCGGGTAGGAAAGGGACATACTGCCAGGATCGGCGACGGACCGGGTCCGCGCCGCAAAACCGCCAACGGTACGCCACGAATCGACTGGTCATGGTCGGTCCGCAGCGGGAGGCTTTTCCTCCCATTTGCCCGTTGACATCGTTGTCACCTTTCAACCCTGCTCCGGCAGCCGGCCGACTGTCAATTCCGGCTGCGTCACACCGCCCCGGGGAAGCTCCGGTCAGTAGTAGTCGTCGATCGGCCGGCGTGCCTCGTCGAACAGCGCCGGCCCCTCGTAGCGGACCGGGGGCAGCGGCGGCGTGGCCGGCTTGACCTCCTCGAACTGCTCGGCGGACAGCGCGTACACCACCCGCCCGAGGCCGGACCGGTCGATAGCGGTCGCGCACATCGGGCAGGGCTGACAACTGGTGAACATGGTGGTGCCGGCGGCCACCTCGGGGGAGAGTTCCCGAGCCGCCCAGCGGGCCAGCTTCAACTCAGGATGGGCGCTGATGTCCGCGTCGGAGACCACTGTGTTGTGGTCCTCGATCAGGACGACGCCGGCCGCGTCGACCAGCAACGAGCCGAACGGCCGTTCGCCGGAAGCCCCCGCCCGCCTGGCGATTTCCACGGCGTGGCGGAGAAACTTCTCGTCGTCGGGGGTCATCGGTCCTCCTGGGTTGCGTGATGTGCGGCCACTGCCGCAAGGGTCCGCCAGGCGCGTTCGGGCTGGCGGATCTCGGTCAGGTCGCCGTTGAACGGGTCCAGTACCACCGTCTCCGCGCCGAGCGCACGAAGCTTGTCCAGGTCGGCGACGATCTGATCGATGGTGCCGACACCAGCGAGCCGGTCCGGGTCGGAGATCGGTTCTCGGGTCTCCTGAAGCGCGATCCGCGGCACCAACGCGGGCACCGGGCGACCCAGCTCGTCGGCGATGTCAGTCAGTCGTCCGACCGCCTCGGTCAGCCGTACCGGCGTGACCCGCAGCGGGTGCCAGGCATCGCCGAGCAGTACCGCGCGCCGCATGCCGGCCTCGCTGTTGCCACCGACCCAGATCGGGATCGCCGCCCCGTCGTAGTCGTCGGTGTCCTGCCAGGCCGCCCGCATGGTGTGCAGGTACTCGTCGGTCAGCGCGCCGCGCTGCCGGAACGGCACGCCGAGCGCCTCGAACTCCTGCCGGGCCCAGCCGACACCGACACCGAGGACGAGCCGGCCGCCGCTGAGCCGGTTGAGGTTCGCCGCCATCCGGGCGGTGAGCAGCGGGTGCCGGTACGGGACGATGAGCACAGTGGTGCCCAACCGAACCCGGCTGGTCACCCCGGCCAGCCAGGACAACGTGGTGAACGGCTCGTAGAACGGCGCCGGATACTGCTCGGCCACGTCCGGGGTCACCACGATGTGATCGGAGACCATCAACAGGTCGAAGCCGAGCCCCTCCACCGTCTGCGCCCACCGACGCAGCACGTCGGGGTCGGTGCCCGGGGCGAAGTTCGGTACGTTCACGCCAATCTGCACCCGCCCACGCTAGCCACTGTGGACCGGTGTGTGAACGCCGTGGCCCTACTGAATCACCTGGCAGCCGGATCGCGGTACGACTGAGGAGGGCCGGATGGATCTGCCCGACGGACTCGACTGGGTACGCGGATCACCCGCCGGTCGCGCCTGGTTGGCCGCACTCCCGACGTGGCTGACGGAATGCGCCGAGCGCTGGTCGCTGCGGGTCGGCCCACCCTTCCGGCAGGCGTACGCGTCACTGGCGCTTCCCGCCCGGCTGCCCGACGGCACCGCGGCTGTGCTGAAGCTCCAGTACCCCGACGAGGAGAGCCGGTACGAGGCCGACGCGTTGGCCCACTGGGACGGTGCAGGGGCGGTCCGTCTGCTCGCCCACGACCCCGGGCGGCGTGCCCTGCTGCTCGAACGCTGCCAGCCCGGAACTCCCCTGCACGACCTTCCGCCGGACCGAGCGCTGGACGTGGTGATCGGACTGCTCCCCCGGCTCTGGCTACCGGCCAGCGCGCCGTTCACCCCGCTGGCGCAGGAGGCCGCCGGTTGGATCGACCGGATGCCCCGGGCCTGGGAACGGGCCGGCCGGCCGTACGAGCGGCGGCTGCTCGACGCGGCGCTCGACCTGATCTCCGGCCTGGCGTCGAGCCAGGGCGTGCAGGTGCTGGTCAACCAGGACCTGCACGCCGGCAACGTGCTCGCCGCCGACGCGCTCCCCGGTGACCGAGGGCCGTGGCTGGCGATCGACCCGAAGCCGCTGACCGGGGAACGGGAGTTCTCGGTCGTACCGATGGTGCGCGGCCCTGAGTTGGGCCACTCACCGGCCGCCGTCCGGCATCGACTGCACCGGCTCAGCACCGAACTGGGGCTCGACCGGGAACGGGTCCGAGGTTGGACGATCGGGCACACGCTGTCCTGGAGCGTCGCCGACGACCTCGTCGTCCCCGAGAAGATCGAGGTGGTCCGCTGGCTGCTCGACGGCGGCTGAGCTCCGGCTCGGCGATCACTGGCTGGTGGTGCCCGTCCCAGTCCCGCGATCTTGCACTTTCTGTCCCGACCTACTGCGCATATCCACCCATCTCGACAACAGAAACTGCAAGATCGGCGCGGGGTGGGGGCGGGGTGCGGGGCTGGTGCGGGTTAGCTGGTCTGGCAGGTACGGCACCAGTACAGGTTGCGGCCGGCCAGTTCGCCGCGGCTGACCTCGGTGCCGCAGACGTGGCAGGGTGCTCCCGGGCGGCGGTAGACGTACACCTCGCCGCCGTGCCGGTCCACCCGCGCCGGCCGGCCCATCGCCTCCGGCAGGTGCGCGTCGCGGACCGTGTCGATCCGGCCGTGCTCGACCGCGAGTTGCATCAAGCCGACCAGGTCGGCCCAGAGCGCGGCCCAGCCGGTCCTCGTCAACTGTCTGCCCGGCATCGTCGGCGGCAGTCCCGCCCGGAACAGCGCCTCGGTCACGAAAATCAGACCGGTGCCGGCCACCACCGACTGGTCCAGCAGCAGCGCGGCGAGGGCGGTGGGGCTGCGGGCGATCCGGGCGTACGCCCGCTCCGGGTCGGCGTCGGCGCGCAACGGGTCCGGCCCGAGGCGGTCCCGCAGCGCGCCCACCTCGGGTGGGGTGAGCAGCTCACAGGCGGTGGGCCCGCGCAGGTCGAGCCAGTGCCGGTCGCTCGCCAGCCGCAACCGCACCTGACCGATCGGCTCCGGCGGCTCCCCCGGCCCGTCGGTGAACTTGCCGTACAACCCGAGGTGTACGTGCAACGTCAGCTCGTCGGCGTAGTGGTGCAGCAGGTGCTTCCCGTACGCCTCGGTGCCCTCCAGCACGGTCCCGGAGAGCCGGGCGGCACCCTCGGCGAAGCGGCCCTGCGGGCTGGCGGCGTGCAGCTTGTCCCCGGCGAACAGCTCGGCGTGCCGGGCCGCCAGGCGATGGATCGTGTGTCCCTCTGGCACAGGTGCCAAGGATAGTCAGCCCCGCCCGACCGGGCCGCACGCTGACCGCCCCGCAGGCCCGGTCCGGCGCTCCCCCGCGGTGATCGACTCGGGTTTAAGGAAGTCGAGTCGATCACCGCGGGGACGAGGACGGCCAAGGCCGGTCTCGGCGGCCGTACCCAGGATTGGTGTCAGGAAACGCCCAGGTGGGTATTTGGGGGCCGACACCGCGTGGGTGCCACCCTTTCCGTCGGCCACCACGCATTCAACAGGAGGTGTGTAGTGGTCAGGATTCCTTCGCTGTCCCGCCGGTCCGAGCCGGCACCGACGCGGGACGAGAACCTCGACGGCCGCGTGGACGGCCGCGACACCCCGGTCACCGAGACCGGCCAGTCCGACGACAGCGCCGGCCGGCCGGTGGTCACCGACCGGGACGCCAACCAGACGGCGTACGGCAGCGCCGGCGCGACCGGTGGTCAGACCAGCGAGGCCGAGCGGCGGGCCAACGAGCGGGCGGCGGTGGCCCGAGCCGCCACCGCGCGACCGGTGGAGACCGAGTCCCGGGGCAGCGCCCGCCCGGTCGCGCCCGAGCCCGTGAACGGCACTACCCGCCCTGTCGCACCCGAGCCGGTGAACGGCACGACCAGCCCGGTCGCACCCGAGCCCCGCACCGACCACAAGGTGGGGACCGAGTCCCGGGCCACCGTCGCCCCGACCACGGCGCACACCGCCGAAGTCGACAGCCCCACCCGCCGGCCCGACAGCACCGACCGGGTCACCACCGACCGCCCGGTCGACCCGACCACCGGCGTCAGCACGCCCGAGCCGCCGGTGACGCGTGCCCCGAAGCCGCGGGCCAGCCTGCTCGCCACCCTCGGCCTGATCGTCTCGGTCGTCGGCGCGATGTTCGTGCTGACCGGGACCCTGGCCGGGTACGGCATCGGGCTCGGCGCGTTCGGTGCGGTGCTCGCGGTGCTCGGCCTGATGGCCACCCGTCGCCGGCACGTCGCCGGCAAGACCGACGCGCTCTTCGGCGTGCTGATCGGGCTGGCCGCGGTCGTGATCGGGGTGCTCGCGATGACCGGTCAGTTCGACTGGCCGACCACCGACGGCGACTGGGTGCAGCGCCTCCGCGAGTGGCTTGACTCACAGTTTGTGGATCGTTTCTAGCGGGCACTGTTCCGCTCGCCGGTGATGCACCGGCGAACAGCCGGCGGTTCGCCGGCAGCCCGATCAGTCCGGTGGTTCACCGGCCGGGCGACACCCTTTCAGGGGCGGCGGTTCGCCGCCCCTGAAGTGTTTTCAGGGCCAGGCCGGAAACACGAACCCCGCCCCAGGTGGGCTCCAACGCAACGATTCACAGTTCGAGAGTGCCCAGACGCAACGAATCTTCGGTCTGCGCAATTCTCAGTGGTGGATCCTGCCGCTGACGCCGCATACCGTTGAGCAACGGCGCCAGCCCGTGGGCCACGGTGGCCGGGCGCGCCCGACCCCTGGGAGCAGGACAATGACGATGGACGCCACCAGCCAGCGCCTGTTGATGTGCCGGCCGACGTACTTCGCCGTCGATTACGCGATCAACCCCTGGATGGACCCGAGCGCGCCGGTCGACGCCGCGCTGGCCATCCGGCAGTGGGAGCAGTTGCGCCAGACGTACCTTGACCTGGGCCACACCGTCGAGGAGATCACTCCGGTGTCCGGCCTGCCCGACATGGTCTTCGCCGCCAACGGCGGCACCGTGATCGACGGCAAGGCGATGGCGGTGCAGTTCCGGGACCCGCAGCGCGCCGACGAGGCGCCGGCGTACCGGGCCTGGTTCGAGGCCGCCGGCTTCGAGATGTACGACCCGAAGCACGTCAACGAGGGCGAGGGCGACGTCCTGCTGGCCGGTGACCACCTGCTGGCCGGCACCGGCTTCCGCACGGCACACGCCGCGCACGCCCAGTTGCAGGAGGTCTTCGGCTACCCGGTGATCACCATGCAACTCGTCGACCCGCGTTTCTACCACCTGGACACCGCGCTGACGGTGCTCGACGAGCGGACCGTGGCGTACCTGCCGGAGGCGTTCTCGGCGGGCAGCCAGGCCGTTCTGCGCCGGCTCTTCCCCGACGCTGTGCACGCCACGATGGCCGACGCCGAGGTGCTGGGGCTGAACGCGGTCAGCGACGGGCGGCACGTGGTGCTGCCCGCGCAGGCCACCGACCTGGCCGCCAAGCTGCGCGACCGGGGCTACGAAACCATCGGGGTCGACCTGTCCGAGCTACGTAAGGCCGGCGGCGGACCGAAGTGCTGCACGCTGCGACTCCGTCAGGGAAAGGCAAGCAAGTGATAGTGGATGACAAGCTGCGTACGCCGGGAGCGGTCCGGGACGCCGAGCGCTGGACAGCGCACAACTACCACCCGCTGCCGGTGGTGATCTCGTCCGCCGAGGGCGCCTGGCTCACCGATGTGGACGGCCGCCGCTACCTGGACTGCCTGGCCGGCTACTCCGCGCTGAACTTCGGTCACCGGCACCCCCAGTTGATCGCCGCAGCGCACGCCCAACTGGACCGGCTGACGCTGACCAGCCGCGCGTTCATCCACGACCAGTTCGCCGACTTCTGCCGGGAGCTGGCCGAGCTGTGCGGCAAGGACCTCGTGCTGCCGATGAACACCGGCGCCGAGGCGGTGGAGACCGGGATCAAGGTGGCTCGCAAGTGGGGCTACCAGGTCAAGGGCGTGGCCGCCGGGCAGGCCAACATCGTGGTCGCCGAGGGCAACTTCCACGGGCGGACCACCACCATCGTGAGCTTCTCCACCGACGAGGACGCCCGCGCCGACTTCGGGCCGTACACTCCCGGGTTCACTGTCGTGCCGTACGGCGACCTGGAGGCGCTGACCGCCGCGATCGACGAGAACACAGTGGCAGTGCTGCTGGAGCCGATCCAGGGTGAGCAGGGTGTGGTGGTGCCGCCGGAGGGTTACCTGCCGGGCGTACGCCAGGTCTGCACCGAGCGCGACGTGCTGTTCATCGCCGACGAGATCCAGTCGGGTCTGGGGCGTACCGGCGCGACCTTCGCCTGTGACCACGAGGGCGTCGTGCCCGACATGTACCTGCTCGGCAAGGCGCTCGGCGGCGGCATCGTGCCGGTCTCCGCGGTGGCCGCGAACGCCGACGTGCTCGGTGTGCTCAAGCCCGGCCAGCACGGCTCCACCTTCGGCGGCAACCCGCTCGCCTGCGCGGTGGCGATCGAGGTGGTCCGGCTGCTGGCCACCGGCGAGTTCCAGCGCCGCTCGGCCGAGCTGGGTGAGCGGCTGCGGGCCGGCCTGGAAGGGCTGCTCGGCAAGGGTCTCGTCGGGGTACGCGTCCGTGGCCTGTGGGCCGGTCTGGACATCGACCCGGCGCTGATGAGCGGTCGGGAGGCGTGCGAGCGCCTGATGGAGCGCGGCGTGCTGGCCAAGGACACCCACGGCTCCACCATCCGGCTCGCCCCACCGCTGGTGATCACCGAGGAGGAGATCGACCTGGCGGTCACCGCGCTGGCCGAGGTGCTGGCCGGCTGATCAGGAACGTGGTGAAAGGCGGGCGTCCGGGTTCCCGGCGCCCGCCTTCCGCGTCAGGCCCCTCCCGGCGGTGATCATGAAGTTATTGCCCGACGCCGCGGCGTGTCGTGGCAATAACTTCATGATCACCGGGGGTGGGGCGGTGGGGCGGTGGGGCGGGGTGGGGTTAGGGGCGGGGTAGGCGCATGGCCATTGTGGGGGCCTCGGCCATCACCGAGGTGGGGGTGAACGGGGCACCCGTCGGCAGTTCCTCGGCGCGACCGATCTGCACACCGGGGTACAGCTCGATCATGTCGTTCTCGCCCAGCACCCGGGACTGCTGGGGGGCCAGCGGGATCCGGTCGGACTCGGTCATCGAACCGGCCGGGCGGATGCCGGAGCCGTTGGTGCTGACGTCGGTCACGATGACCTCGCCGACCCGCAGCTCGAAGCGGACGTGACCACGGCTGATCCACCGCCGAGCCTCGTCGTTGAGCCACTGCCCGAGCATGATCCCGCCGTCCTGCTCGGGAGCCCGACCGGCCACGATCGGCTGCTCCTCGCTGAGCACGAACCGCCGCCGGACCAGGCCGCCGACGCGCACCGCGAGCACCTCGGTACGCGGACGCGGGCCGCCGTCACCGAGCCGCGCGCCGTGTCGGGGGCAGGTCGGCACGCCGTTGCGCAGCGCGGGCGGCGGCTGCGCTGCGGGGCTGCGGTCGGCACCCCCGGCCAGGTCGGCGAACGCGCCACCCCCACCACCGCCGCCGAACAGCGCGCAGCCCGACTCCGGGCAGCGCCACTGGCGGGCCAGCAGCTTGACACCGGTCGGCGACCGCTTGCCGGCCACCGGCGAGTGGCCACCACCGACGTGCGCGATGAACACCGGCCCGCCGGCGCCCGGCACCGGCGCGACCACCCGACCGGGCTGCTCGACCAGCCACGGGAACCGACCGCGCAACCCGTCGAAGCGGACCCGGCTGAGCACCGGCAGACCGAGCAGGTCGGCGACCTCCAACATCCGGTCACCCGGGTTGTCGAGCACCTCGACGAGGCCGTCGTCGGCCCAGCGGCGGACGACCATCCGCTCGTTCGAGGTGAGGTCGGCGTCGGAGAGCAACGCCCGGTGCACCACCGCGTAGACCTGGACGCTGTCCTCCTCCAGTTCGCGGGAGAGCGCGTCGATGACCATGCCGAGGCGGAGCAGGCTGGCCGGCCGGCCACCGTCGATGTCCTGGTAGCGGATCACCTCGGCCAGGTCGATAACGGCTCGGGCCAGCGACGGGTCCGTGCAGACACGACCCTCGATGGCGTCCAACACCTTGCTGATCTCAAATCTCATGCCGCACTCCGGACGATGTCGTCAATTCGCCGGGCCAGCTCGAAGTCCCGGTGGGTGACCCCACCGGCCGAGTGCGTGACACAGCGGAAGGTCAGGGTCCGCCACCGGATGTCGATGTCGGGATGGTGGTCGAGCTCCTCGGCCACCGTCGCCACCCGGTCCACCACCGCGATGGCCGCCGGGAAACTGCCGAGCTGGGCGGTACGACCGATGCCGGTCGGGTCGCCCGACCAGTCGGGCAACCGGCTCAGCTCTTCTCGCACCGCGTCCGCGGTGAGCAGGTCTGCCATGGGCCGACCCTACCGGGGACGACGCCCGGCATGGACCAGTGGTAGCGGGGTGTTGATCGGCCCGATACGCGCAGGCGGGGGCGGTGCCGTTTGGCACCGCCCCCGCCTTCCCCCCGGTGTGTTCAGCCGCGCAGCGGCCGCCCCACCTCGTGCAGGTGACCGAGCGCCTGCCGGTACGACTCGACCAGCCCGGTCTCGGCGTACGGGATGCCCTGCTCGACGCAGTAGGCGCGAACGATCGGCTGGGCCCGGCGCAGGTTGGCGCGGGGCATGTTCGGGAAGAGGTGGTGCTCGATCTGGTAGTTGAGACCGCCGAGCGCGGTGTCCACCAGTCGGCTGCCGCGCACGTTGCGGGAGGTCAGCACCTGCTTACGCAGGAAGTCCAACTCGTCCTCGGCGGTCGGCATCGGCATGCCCTTGTGGTTCGGGGCGAACGCGCAGCCCATGTAGAGACCCCACAGCGCCTGGTGCACGACGGCGAAGAGCAGCGCCTTGACCGGGGACATGACAGCCAACAGCAGCGCCACGTAGGCGGCGGTGTGCGCGACGAGCAACGCCGCCTCGACCGCCCGGTGCCGCATCGGGACGGCGTATTTGCCGTCCTCCCGGCCGACGATCGCCCGGATGCTTGCCACGTGCAGGTTCAGGCCCTCAAGCAGCAGCATCGGGAAGAAGAAGTACGCCTGCCGCTGAGCCATCCAACGGCCGAACCCACGGGTCTCCAACGCCTGCTCGGGCGTCCACACCAGGGCCCCCGCGCCGACGTCCGGGTCCTCGTCCTCGTGGTTCGGGTTGGCGTGGTGCCGGTTGTGCTTGTCGACCCACCAGCCGTAGCTGAGCCCGACCGCCGCGTTGCCGGCGAGCAGCCCCACCAACTCGCTGGGACCACGCCGACGGAACATCTGGCGGTGCCCGGCGTCGTGACCGAGGAACGCGACCTGGGTCGTGGCCACGGCCATCAGGGCGGCGAGCGGAAGCTGCCACCAGGAGTCGCCGAGCAGGAACACTGCGACCCAGCCGGCCACGAAGGCACCGAGGGTGAGCACGATGCGGGTGACATACCAGCCGGGGCGCCGCTCCAGCAGGCCCGCCTGGCTGATCCGTCGGGACAACTGTGCGTAGTCACTACCTCGCCGTCGTACCGGCGGTTCCGCCACCGCTCCGAGCGTCATCGCTGCTCCCGTTCCGCTTGCGCCCGTACCGGGGTGGTTCGGGCTTAATGTCAAGTCTCCCGATCGCGGTAGCGGTGAGTAACCCCGACAACCCCCGAATGGGGGGTAGGGCAGGCCCTACCCCTACTGGTTCGACTCAGCTCAGTCGGCCGACCGCGGCGCGCAGTCGAGCCAGGTCACGTCGACGCCGTTCGTAGGTGGCGGCGAGCCCGACCAGCGCCAGCCCGCCGATGCCCAGGTAGATCCATCGGGGCAGCAGATCCCATCCCCGGGCCAGCTCGTGCAGCGCCAGCAGCGTCAGCGCCGCGCCGCCGAGCAGCACCGGCGCCTGCCACCGACGGGTCGCGCCGACCAGCACCGCGCCGGTCGCCGCCACGCCGAGGAGCAGTCGCCGCCACGGCTGCGGGTCCGCCCCGGCCAGCACCGACACGAGGCTGGGCAGCAACGCCGCGACCAGCCCCGGACCGAGGGCTGGCCAGCTGGTCAGCCCTGGCCGGGTGCGCAGCGCCAACAGACCCGCTCCGACAGCGAGTGCCGCGGCCGGCACTGTGTACGCCTCCGGCACTGTCACCCCGCCTGCGGCCAGCAGCACCCAGGCCCCGAGCAACTCGCTGCCGGCGGCGATCCCGGCGAACGCCCACCGCCGACCGGCCGGTTCACCCCGGCGCAGCAGCCGCAGCGCGACGGCGACGCCCCAGAGCACGCAGATGGCGGCGAGGTGCCGCGCCGCCTCGACGGCGAGCACCGCCGCCACCAGCGCGACGGCCTGCGCGGCGGCGTCCAGCACCCGTCCCAGCCGGATCCGCGCCGGTGTGACAGCCGCGGCGGCCAGCACCAACGCGGCCACCGCCAGCAGTGGGTACGCGGCGGCCCGCAAGGGCAGCCCACCGGCGAGCGGTGCGGTCACCGCCAACGCGGACGCCGCGCCCACTGCGGCGAGACAGCCGGCGACCCGTACCTCGAACCGGCGCGCCCCGGCGGCGACGGCGACCGCCGCCACCAGCAGCGCCCCCTCGGCGGCAAGCGTCCCGGCGCGGGTGGCCAGCAGACCGAGCACACCGGAGGCCACCAGCACCACGCCCACCGGCACGGCGACCGGTGTGAGCGCCGGGCGGGCGGCGGCCAGCGCGGTGAACAGCAGCGCCGCCAGGCCGGCGAGCAGAACGGCGGCCGGCAGCACCGGCCACGGCGCGCCGATCGCGACGAGCAGCACCGGCAGCGCCGCCGCGACGAACGGCAGCGCTGACGGCACCGGCAGGCCGACCCGCCGACCGGCCAGCGCGCCGGCCAGCGCCAGCACCACCAGCGCGAACCCGACCGGGAGCACCGTCGGGTCGGCGACGACAGTGGGCACCCCCGACCACGGCCGGTTCCAGCCGCCGTAGGGCGAACCGAGCGCGGTCAGCACGGTCGGCAGGGCCGCCAGGACGGCGACCACCGCAAGCGTTCCGCCGGCCGCCAGCACCAACGCCGACCGAGCCGACTCGCGCCCGTCGGCCGCCGGCCGGTCCCCGGGGGCCGCCTGGTCGGGGGCGCTCGCCGACGGCAGCCAGCCGGCGACGAACGCGACACCCAGCGCGGCCAGCGCCGCGTACGGCGCGAGCGGCTCGGCACCCGCCCCGATCAGCGGCGCGAGGCCGGGCACTGTCACCGCCGCGACGGCGCCGGTCACCGCGTACCCGACCAGCTCCACCCGGTGGCGGCGGGCCACGAGCGCCGCGACCAGCGACAACCCGGCGGCCGCCAGCGCGAGCCGGGCCTGCCACCAGGGCGGCCCGCCGGCGGCGAACGTCGCCACCGCCGCGATCCCGGGCAGCGTGAGCTGCCCGACCAGCAGACCCGCGCCGGCCACCTCCCGATACGCGCCGGCCCCCCGTCGGACGGCCAGTGCCAACCCGACCACGGCGAGCACGCCGAGCGCCACCAGGGCACCGGTCGGGGCGGCCAGGGCGACCAGCAGCCCGTGCCCGAGCAGAACGGCACCGCCGAGCGCACGGAAGCGCAGCGCGACCGGTGGGGCGCTCGGGCGGGCCAGCACGGCGAGCAGCAGCGCGACCCCACCCACGAGGTCGATGGCCACCACCTGAGGCCAGGAGGCCGTCCAGCCGGCAGGGACGGCGAACAGCACCGCCACCGCGCCGGCCGTGGCGAGCATCGCCCGCGTGCTGCGAGGGAGCAGCAGCACAGTGGCGCCGATCGCCATCGCCACCGCGGGTGCCAGCTGCCAACCCCAGCTCAGGTCCGGCCCCGTCCCAGCCCCGCCCCAGGGCGGCAGCGACCGGCCGGCGGCGGCGACCGCCAGCCCGATGGTGATCAACACGGTGACCTGCGCCGTGCCCGCCGCGACGAACAGCGCGCCGGCCCGCGGACCGGTCCGCCAACCGCCGCCACCGTCAGCCGCCACCGTCGGCAGGAGCCGCACCGCGGCGACCATCCCCAGTGCCACCGTCGCCGTCGCGAGCAGCAGCACCGACGGCCGCAGCTCCGCCACCGGACGCAGCACTGCGGCGGCGAGCGCCGGCACCAGCAGTCCGGCCGCCACCGCCCGCAGCGCCCGCCCCCCGACGAGCCAAGCCGCGCCGAACCCGGTCAGCGCGACCAGCAACAGCGGCACGCCGGCCAGCAGTGGCGAGCCCCCCGCCCGCCCACCGATCAGCGGCACCATCGCGCACGCCGAGGCGCCCACCAGCGCGGCGACGTGACCGGCGCCGGCCAACACCCGGCCGACGAGCTGCGCGGCCCCGCCCCGGCCACGCAGCGCGGCCAGCACCGCCAGGTTCAGCGACGCCACCCCGAGCAGGACCACCGCCCACCCCGCCGCACCCAGCCCGGCCTCGGCGGCGAACAGCGGCAACGCCGGCTGGGCGGCCACCAGGGCGGCGAACCAGGGCCCCGTCAACCCGCTCCACCGGCCGTACGCCACGGCGACCGCCGCGCTGGCCCCCCCGACCAGCGCGGCGTACCGGCTGCCCGGCCAGCCGGTCACACCGGCAAGGTCCACCGACCAGGCCGCGTAACCGTCCAGCACCACCAGCAGCAACCCCACCGCGGCGAACGTCTCCGCAGTACCGCGCAGCCCCCGGCGAACCGCCAGCAGCGGTACGCCCAACGCGAGTGCGGTGAACGCCACCAGGATCAACGCCCTCCCGGCGACCCCCACCGCCGCCCAGGCGACAGCTGTGAACACCACAGCCGCGGTGCCCAGCAGCAGTCCACCGAGGACGAACAGCAGACCCTGGACCGTCCGGGTCGAGGTTTCCGCCGCACCCGGCCGCGAACCCGTCGCAACCCCGGGGCCCGGGCCGATGAACGGCGTCGGGCCGACGACAGGCGCCGGGCGCGCCACGACCGAGGCCACCAACCCCGCGCGGACGACCGCTGCCAGTTCGGCCCGCCGCCCGGACACTGTCGCCAGCCGTCCGGCCAGCTCGGTGTACGCGCGGCGAGCCCGCTCCACCTGCGGCTCAAGCTCGGCGACCTCCCGGCTCAGCCGAACCACCTCGGCGGCTGTCGGGTCGGGCGCGCGCCGGCAGCCGGAGCAACCGGCGCTCAGGTCGGCCGGCGCACCGCAGGCGGGGCAGGGGTAACGGGTGTCGTCCACCCGGTCATCATCGACAACCGGCCGTGGTGCGACCCAGAGTGCGCGTACTCAGGATCGGGTGTGCTCGTACACCCAGGTGGCGTAGTCGGGGTTGCCGCTCTCCACCCTGGACACCAGGATCTCCGGCACCTCGTACGGGTGGCTGACCCGGATCTGGTCCAGCAACGCGGTGAGCCGATCCGGTGCGGTCTTGAACTGCACCGACCACTCGGTGCTCGTCTCCATCCCGGACCGCCACCAGTAGGTGCTGTCCACCTGACCACCCACCTGGGCGCAGGCGGCGAGCCTGCCGGCGACGGCCGCAGCCGCCAGCACGTCGGCGACCGAACGCGCATCCACCACCGTTGTCACCACGCAGATCTCGTCCACGCCCGCACCCTACGCGGACATTTACCGATTAGCGGCGATCCAGGCATCAATCTGCGCCCACCAATCGAAGAGCCAGTCGATGCGTTCCTGCCGTCCGGTCGGCACGTCCTCCGGCGGCACGGACCAGAACCGCATCACGATCCGTTTGTCCATCGGCAGTTCCCGCCACACGTCGGCGACGGTGAGCATCCGGTCCAGACCGGTGTGGGCGACGAAGATGACCCCTGCGTCCGGTGCGGCGTCCAGCGCGGCGAGCATCCCACCGGGCTGCGGGGCGAGCACGTGGCGCATCCGCTCGGCGCGCAGTGCCATCCTTTCCAGGCCGAGGGAGCGCAGCCGGGCAATGGCGCGCAGCCGTCGCCCGGGGGTGAAGTTGCCGCCCTCCGGGAAGATCACGAAGGCGTCGTTGTCGTCCAGGCCGGTGGCGAGGTGCCCGACCTGGCGTAGCGTCTCCTCGCCGCGCTCCGGAGTCGGCGCGATGAACCGGTTGGGCAGCCTGTTGAGCAGCACGTCGATCGCCGGATCCCACTGGAGGCTGTCCTTCAGGACGATCCGGGGTTCCCGGTGGAACCAGTTGACCAGCCCGTGGATCAGGATGAACGAGTCACCCGGCCCGGCGTGGCGACAGAGCACCAGCTCGGGTCGGCCGGGCAGCGCAGTGTCCGGGTCGGTGCCGACCACGTCGATGCGTAACCGCAGTGTCCACTGTGCCTGCCAGAACAGCACCCGCAGGAACCAGCCGGCCAGCACGTAGTGCGCGCGCTGGAAGGCCGGCGACCGGGTCCGCCAGCCGAAGCCGGAGACGACCCAGAGCAGGAAGAGCGCGAGCAGCGCGGCGGCGTCCCAGACCAGGTAGAAGCAGCCGATCCAAAGCAGTCGCAGCGGGCGCAACCGGCCCGGAACCAGCGGCGACGCGGCCGCCGCGAGCAGCGCCCAGATCGGCAACGTGGTGACCACGAGGAAGGCGAGCAGCACGACGGCGGGCGCGAGCAACAGCCGACGCAACCACCGGGGAGGCAGCGGCATCAACGCTCCAGGTGGGTGGCGAGGTAGCGCCGGGAGGCGGTGTACGCGCGGCTGATCCGCCGTCCCACCGCCGCCATGTCCCGGTACGCCCACGGCGTGTCGTCGCGCGGGTTGAGCCCGCCGGTCGGCAGGACGTGCACCTCCACCCCCTCCGGCAGCGCCGCCAACTCCCGGAAGAAGCGGTGCCGGCGGGAGATCTCGAACGCGACCTGCGCGATCTCCCATGGCCGGCGGGGCGGAGTCAGCTCCCGTTCGATCCGACCCACCTGCAGGACGTAGATCCGGCGGGCGCCGACGGCCACCGCCTCGCCGATGGGGATGGAGTTGACGATCCCGCCGTCCACGTAGTGCGCGCCGTCGATCTCCATCGGCGGAAGCAGGCCCGGCACCGAAGCCGACGCCATCACCGCCGGCACCACCGGACCGCTGTCGAACCAGTGCTCGGCGGCCCGCTCGATGTGGGCGGCGCAGCACCGGAACGGCACCCGCAGGTCGGCGAAGGTGGTGTCCACCCCCAGCTCGGTCTCCAACAGGCGGCGCAGCGGCCGGGGTGAGTGCAGGTGGGTGCGGGCGGCGAAGCGGCGCAGTTGCCGGGCGACCGAGTCGCCGTACACCTCGCTCGCCTCCGGTGAGGCCCAGAGCCGGACCAGCCGGTCGGTGACCGCCTCGGACGGGTCGGCGGCGACCAGCGCGCCGTTGACCGCGCCGATCGAGGTGCCGAGGACCATGTCGGGTTGGATGCCGGCCCGGAACAGGGCGCGCAACATGCCGACCTCGACCGCGCCGAGCACTCCCCCGCCGCCGAGCACGAACGCCACCGGTCCCCCCGCCATGTCGTCCATCCTGGCACGGGCCCGCCGCCCACCGGCGGGCCGCTGTCGACCGGGCGGTCGGCGCACGGCAGGCACCGTCCGTCGATGGTCGGTGGCAACGGCGTTGACAGGCAGGACGCATTCGCGCAACCTGATACCGCTCCCACCCCTGAGGCAGGTGCGATCCGTGAAGGCAGCGCTGCATCCGGGCCGATTGCTGGCTCGCAGATACCGACTTCTGGACCAGATCGGCGCCGGTGGCATGTCGGTCATCTGGCGTGCCCGGGACGAGGTACTGGACCGGGTTGTCGCGCTCAAGGTGCTCGCCCCGTCACTCGCCGCGGACGCGCGGTTCCGGGGGATGGTGCGCGAGGAGGCACGGGCTGCCGCCCAGTTGGTGCACCCGCACCTGACCTCCGTGCACGACTACGGCGAGACTGTCGACCCGGACGGCTCGATCACCTCGTTCGTGGTGATGGAGTTGCTCACCGGCGAGGAGTTGAAGCTTCGGCTCACCGAGGGGCCGCTGCCGTGGACCGAGGCGGTCCAGGTGGGGGCGCAGGTCGCGGACGCGTTGGCCGCCGCGCACCGGCTCGGCATCGTGCACCGGGACATCACCCCGGCCAACGTGATGATGACCGGGACGGGCGTCAAGGTGCTCGACTTCGGCATCGCCACCCGGATCGGCGCGCCCGACGAGGACGAGGACGGCGAGACCTTCGGCACCCCGGCGTACGTCGCCCCGGAACGTCTCGACGGCGCGCCGGCCCAACCGTCCACCGACGTCTACTCGCTCGGTGTGCTGCTGCACGAGGCGCTCACCGGCCGGGTCCCGTACCCGGCGGACACGTGGGAGCAGCTCAGCGCCGCGCTGGCCAGTGGTCCGCCGCCGACGCTGGCCGACCTACCGGACCTGCCCGCACCGGTGGCCCAGATCTGCCTGCGCAGCCTCGCCCGCAACCCGGCCGATCGGCCGACCGCCCGGCAGGTCGCCACAGCGCTCCGCGACCACGCGCTGCCCGCCGAGCCCCCGACGGCGACCATCCGGGTGCCCACCCAGCCCCTGCCACCACAGTCCCCCGCCGTCGCGACGGCCAGCGTCCCGGCGGCGGCACGACCGGATGGAGACACTTCGGACGGCGGGGCCGCTGCCAGCGGGGGCGAGCCGGCGACCGGGTCGGGCTGGTCGCGGCGGCGGCTGGTGTTGCTGCTGGTGCTGGCCGTCGGCGTGACGATGGCGGGGGTGGCCCTGCTGCCCGAGCAGCAGCCGACCCGCCGGGCGCAGCCTTCCGCCGGGCCGGTGACGACCCCGTCGAGCGACCCGCCGGCCCCCGAGCCGTCCGCGCCGATCACGTCCACCCCGCCGACCCCGGCACCCTCGACGAAGCCGACCACCGGGGCGCCCACCTCGAACCCGGGCACCCTCACCGAGGTCGCGAACCGGGTCGACGGGTTGATCGGCGCCGGGCTCAGCGTCGGCGAGATCCGCGACGACGTGGCCCTCGACCTGCGCAACGAGCTGCGCAACCTGAGAGTCGCGGTCAGCTCCGGCCGCGAAGAGCTGGCACCGCCGGTGGCCCGGCTGCGCGCGAAGGTCGCCGTCCGTCTCGGTGAGGGCGGCATCAGCCCGGCGTACGCCTCTCAGCTCGACGCCGCCATCGCCGAGCTGGGCGCGACCGGGGCCTGACCCGGCGACACCGGTGGGTCAGCGCACCGGCACCCGGGCCGGTTCACGGACGTCGTGCCGGCCGAGGGCGAAACGCCGATAGACCTCGGCGTAGCCGCTCGCCATCCGCTCGACCGAGAAGTTCCGGGCGACGTGCGCCACGCAGTCCTCCGGGTCGAGTCGCTCCGCCGCGAGCAACGCCGCGGGTAGCTCCTCCGACCGCTCGACGACGAGCCCGGTCAGCCCCGGCCGCACCAGCTCCGGCACCGCACCCCGGTTGAGCGCCACCACCGGCGTGCCGGTGGCCATCGCCTCCAGCATCACCATGCCGAACGGCTCGTCCCACTGGATCGGCATGATCAGGCAGCGGGCCTCGACGAGCATCCGCAGCGTCGTCGCGCGGTCCGCGTTGAGCACTACTGTCACGTCCTCGTCGACCATCGGCGCGACGACCTGCTCGTAGTAGCGGCGCTCGGCCGGCTCGTTGCACTTCCCGGCCAGCAGCAGGGGCAGTCCGGCCGCCCGGCACTCCCGGATGGCGATGTCCGGGCCCTTGTCCGGGCTGAACCGGGCCAGCCACAGCACCGGCCCCGCGCCGGGCGTGTGCTTTCGCGGGAAGCCGCGGATGTCGAGCGCGTTGTGCACGGTGCCGGCCCAGGGCAGGTTCGGGTTCAGCCGGCGCTGGGCGTGCGAGATGGCCACCAGTGCGACCCCCGCGTCGATGTCGCCCAGCACGTCGCCGTACTCCCCCACGGGGTTGCCGTGCACTGTCGCGACAGTCGGCACTGCGCGGCGACCGGCGACCAGCGGACCGATGGTGGTGTGGTCGTGGATCACGTCGAAGTCGGCCGGGCTGATCAGCCGATTCACCCGGGCCAGGTGTGCCAGCTCGGGCAGTGACTCGCCGAGCCGCTCGTACTGGACCTCGGCCACTGTGGAGACGAAGCCGTCGGCGGCCGTGCCGTGGTCACCTCCGGCACCGAACAGGGTCACCGTGTGCCCCTGTTGGCACAGCGCGTCCACCAGGGCGGCGACGACCTGTTCAAGGCCGCCGTAGCCGGGCGGCGGTACGGACAACCACGGCGGAACCACCATCGCGATGCGCAGCGACCGCTCCTCTGGGCGGCCCGCAGGCGAGTGGTTCACTGCCACGAGTCCTCCCCGTTGCTCCCCGGTGCGGCGGCACCGCCGGTCGGCGGCGGTTTCCCGGTGGCGTCCCAGGTAAACCGGACATGGCGGACGATCACCCGCCCACCAGGAGTTGGTCGTGGACCACCCGCACCCCGGGCGCGGACCACGCCACCCGCTCGACCTGGTCGCGTTCCCACCAGGAACGGACCACGCCGGCGAGGACCAGCGTGTCGCCGTCCACCTCGACGGTCACCCGCTCACCGCCGAGCGTGCGCCGCAACGCCCGCTGGACGTCCAGACGCAGTTGCTCGCCGGCCGGTGGCGCCGGAGGCCGTACCTCGATCAGGTTGGTGATCCCTCGTACGCCGTCGAGTCGACGCACCTCGCCCTCCGCGGCCCGCCGCTGCCACCCGAACTCGACCTCGCCGCGCAGCATCAACCAGCCGTTGGCCACTGTCACGTCCAGCCGCTCGTCGGGCACGAAGCTGTCCCACTCCAGGGCACGGGTGGCGGCGTTGGCGACCTCGGCGTCGGTACGTCCCGGAGTGCCCGGCAGCCGCACCTCCATCTCGTCGGCCACCGCCCGTACGCCGCGAACCCGCTGTGCGGATCGGGTCGCGGCCCAGCCACGGGCGGCACCGTCCACGAATCCGGTCAGGGTGACCACACCCTGGTCGACGGTCACCCCGATCTCGTTCGGTTGCAGCTGGGCGTCCCACGCCAGTTCGGCCAGAACGTCGCGTTGGATCCGCTGGTCGTCGCGGACATCCATCACCTCGGTCACGGCACCCCACCCCCGGTTCCGGTCGTCGCCCTCCGAACCTGCCGGGCGGACGGGTGACGGCGGTTCACCCGATCCGGGTGAACCGCCGTCGGGGCGGAAAGAAGCGGCGGGTGACGGAGCCGACCCCCTCGGCCCCGCCACCCGCCGCCGGAGGGTGAAAGCAGGTTCAGACAGCTGGTCAGGACGTCTCGGCGAGCGTCACGGTCGCCGACTTCTCGACACCGTTGCGCTTGAACTGCACCTCGACCCGGTCGCCGACCTTGCCGGCCTGCACCGCGCCGACCAGGTCGTCAGAGTCGTTTACGGGCTTGTCGCCGAACCGGGTGACGACGTCGCCGCGCTGGAAGCCGGCCTTCTCCGCCGGGCTGCCCGGGGTGACCGACGCGACGAGCGCGCCGCCGCCCTCGGCCGGGTTGACGCCGACTCCGAGCGACGGGTGGCTGACCTTCTCGCCACGCTGGAGTTTGCCCGCGACGTCCTTGGCCTTGTTGCTGGGGATGGCGAACCCGACACCGATGTTGCCGGTGCTCTGCCCGGAGGTCGCGATGGCGGTGTTGACGCCGATCACCTCACCGCGGGTGTTGACCAGCGCGCCACCGGAGTTACCGGGGTTGATCGGCGCGTCCGTCTGGAGCAGGCCGGAGATCGAGCTGACCGGCTGGCTCTGCTGGGTCGGGTCCTGCTGCTGGCCCTCGCCGGCCCGGATGGTGCGGTCCCGGGCGCTGAGGATGCCCGAGGTCACCGAACCCTGCAGACCGAGCGGGCTGCCCAGGGCGAGCACCTGGTCGCCGACCTGCATGGCGTCGCTGTCGCCGAACTTGGCCGGCTTGAGGTCGCTCACCCCGTTGGCCTTCACCACGGCCAGGTCGGTCTTCGGGTCGGTGCCGATGATCTTCGCGTCGGCGGTCTTGCCGTCAGCGAAGACCACCCGCACGGCGTCGCCGGTGGCTGACGCGACCACGTGGTTGTTGGTCAGCACGTACCCGTCGGCGCTGAGCACCACGCCGGAGCCCTCACCACTGCCGGTGGTGATCGAGACGACGCTGTCCTGCACCGACGCGGCGATCTTCGGCAGGTCGGCGCCATTGATCACGGGCGCCGCGGAGTAGGTGCGGGTGATACCGCCGCTGTCACCGTCGAGGGCGAGCGCGAGTGCCCCGCCGGCCACGCCGGAACCGAGCATCAGGGCGAACACCGCGACGCCGGCGCCGGCGAACTTCGCGATCCGACCCGGCCGGGGGCCGCTGCCGGGCGGCGCGACCTGCGGACCCCACGGTGGGACCGGCTGGCCCGGGTGCTGGGCGTGCTGCCCGGGGTGCTGCTGGTGCTGCCCGGGGTGCTGCTGGTGCTGGGCGTACGGCATACTCGGCTGGCCCCCGCCGGCCCAGCCGGACTGCTGGCCCGGGTACCAGGGGGCACCGGGGTAGTGGCCGGCGGCCGGCTGCGGGTAGCCGGGCTGGCCGGGCGCCGGGTGACCGGAGACCGGGTACGGCGGCGCTGACGCAGTGGCGGCCGGGCGCTCGTAGCCGGTCGACGGCTCGTACCCGGTCGGCGCGGCGGCTGCCGGCTGACCGGCTGGCGCGGCGTATCCGACCGGCGCGGCGGCCGGGGTGGCAGCGGTCGTCTCCGCGTCACCGGTGGTGGAGGCGACAGTCGGGTCGCCGCCGGTCGAGACGACCGGTACGGGAGTGGTCGGGGAGTCGGACTGCACGCGCTCGTCGCGCGGCAGCTCGGCGGTGGGGTGCGACGGCTCGGCGTCGGTGGGGGCCGGCCGGCGCTGCGGGTCGGACTCGAACTCGGTCATGGCACTACCTTCTCCTCCGGCACTGCAATCAACCTGGAACCGTCCTGGAAGTTGGCTGAAAGTCACTCGCCCGCTCCGTCGATCTGCGCCAGCAGCGGCAGCCGAACCCGGAAGGTGGCCCCGCCGCCGGGCGTCTCGGCCACCTCGACCGAGCCGTGGTGGGCAGCGACCAGCGCCGCCACAATGGCCAGGCCGAGGCCAGTGCCGGTATTGCCGTCGGCCCGCCGGGTACGGGCCGCGTCCGCCCGGTAGAACCGCTCGAAGACGCGTTCGGCCTGCTCGGCCGAGAGGCCGGGACCGGTGTCGGCGACCTCCACGACGGCGAAGCCACCGGGTTCGGCGCGCAGCCGTACGAGGACCTCGGCCTCCGGCGGGGTGTGGGTGAGCGCGTTGGTGACCAGGTTGCCGATCACCTGCCGCAGCCGCGCGTCGTCGGCGGAGACGACGAGCGGGCCGGATTCGGGCCTGATCTCCAGCTCGATCCGGCGGTCCGGTGCCATCGCCCGCGCGGCCTGCACCGCGTCGGTGGCGAGCACCGGCAGCTCCACCGGGGTCAGCGAGAGCGGCCGTTCCATGTCCAACCGGGCGAGCAGCAGCAGATCCTCCACCAGCAGCCCCATCCGGGCCGCCTCGTCCTCGATCCGGCGCAGCAGCCCGGCGGTCTGTTCCGGCTCACGGGCCGCACCCTGCCGGTACAGCTCGGCGAAGCCACGGATCGTGGTGAGCGGAGTCCGTAGCTCGTGCGAGGCGTCGGCGACGAACTGCCGCATCCGCTCCTCGGAGCGGATGGCCCGCGCCTCGGACGCCTGAGCTGCGGCGGCGGCGTCCCGGGCAGCGCTCTCCGCCCAGCGGGCCGAGGTCTCCGACGCGGCACGGGCGGTGAACGCCGCTTCGATCTGGGTGAGCATCGCGTTCAGCGCACGGGAGAGCCGGCCCAGCTCCGAGGTCGGCTCGGCCTGGCCCTCCTCCGGGTCGGGCACCCGGCGGGTCAGGTCACCGCCGGCGATCGCGGCGGCGGTCTGTTCGATCTCGACGAGGGGCTTGAGGCTGGTCCGGACGATCGCCGCGCCGACCGAGGCCAGCATGATCAGCACTGCGCCACCGACCAGGAGGTCTATCCAGACGAGCTGCTTCACCGCCCGGTCCACCTCGGTCAGCGGCTGACCCACTGCCAGCACCGAGCCGTCCGGTTGAGCCGCGTAGTAGACCCGCCACCGGGTGAGGCGATCGTGTGAGATGACAGTCCGCGGCTCGCCCTCCGCCGCCTCGAAGTCCTTGCGGCTGGCAGGAAACGTGGGTAGCTGATCGGGGTCGAAGTTGCGCTTGTCGTACAGGGGGTCGTACACCTGCCGTTCGTCGGCCACGATCACGACGTAGTCGCTGGGCAGCAACGCGCCGACCTCACCGGTGCGCAGCTTCAGAAGCACCTGGCCGAGGCCCTGGGCGGTCGACCGGACCTGGCCGTCGACCTGGCCCTCCAGGTAGTTGCGGAGGAAGTACGCGGTCAGCGAGCTGATCACCAGAAGCGCGACGGCGACCAGCGCGAGCACCGAGGTGACCAGCTTCACCCGCAGCGGAACGCTGCGGACCCGCCCTTTCGCCTGCTGGACCGCGTTCACGCCGCCGGCTTGCGCAGGACGTAGCCGACGCCGCGAAGAGTGTGGATCAGCCGGGGTTGGGTGGTGTCGACCTTGCGCCGCAGGTACGAGATGTAGGACTCGACGATGTTGTCGTCGCCCCGGAAGTCGTAGTTCCAGACGTGGTCGAGGATCTGCGCCTTGGACAGCACCCGGTTGGCGTTGAGCATCAGGTACCGCAGCAACTTGAACTCGGTCGGCGAGAGCTGCACCCGCTGGCCGGCACGGTGCACCTCGTGGGTTTCCTCGTCCAACTCCAGGTCGGCGAAGGTGAGCCGGGACGGGGCCTGCTCGCCGGTGGTGGTGCGGCGCAGCACGGCGCGGATCCGGGCGGTCAACTCCTCCAGGCTGAACGGCTTCGTGACGTAGTCGTCGCCGCCCAGGGTCAGCCCACGGATCTTGTCGTCGGTGGCGTCCCGGGCGGTCAGGAACACCACGGGGGTACGCGTGCCGCCCTCGCGGAGCATCCGGATGACCTCGAAGCCGTCCAGGTCGGGGAGCATCACGTCGAGTACCACCAGGTCGGGCCGGTGGTCCTTGGCGGCGTTGAGCGCCGCGCTTCCACTTGTCGCGGTTGCCACGTCGAAGCCCGCGAACCGCAGGCTCGCGGAGAGCAGTTCGAGGATGTTGGGGTCGTCCTCGACGACGAGCAGTCGCGCCTCGGTCTGGGTAGCGGGCATGCGCCCATCATCGGTGACGTCACTGCGCCAGCGCTGGACGCTTCCTGCAAAAAGGCTGTGAGTCGCCGACCGTCCGGCGACGCCGGTCAGCGCAGCAGGCGACGCAACCCGTCCAGGGCGCCGTCGAGCAGCCGGATCGCGGTGCGCAGCTGGGTGTCGCTGAACTGTCGGGCGCGCATCAGCCGGCCCACCTCGACGGTGAACGCGGCCAGCCGCTTGTCGAGTTCGTCGAGCAGCTCGGCCTGCGGCCCGGCGGTCGATGCCGGCCTGGGCTGTGGTTCGGGTGCGGGCGCCTCCCACCGGGCCCGCCGGGTCTGCCGGGTGGCCTCGCTCAACTCGCGCTTGAGGTCGCGCGCCGAGCCGCGTACCTCGCTGCGGATCTCACCGGCGAGGCTGGAGAGATCCGCCACGGATGCCGCGATGTCCGTTTCCAACGCTGTCAACTCGCCGGCCCGCTGGCGCAGCTCCGCCCGGCCGGCGTCGGTGATGTCGTACGTCTTGCGGCCGCCGGCTGCGGTGTGGCTGACCAGACCCTCGACCTCCAGCCGTTGCAGGCGGGGGTAGATGGTGCCGGCGCTGGGCGCGTACAGCCCGAGGAAGCGGTCCTCCAGCAGGCGGATCAGCTCGTAGCCGTGCTTCGGGCCGTCGTCGAGGAGCTTGAGCAGGTAGAGCCGGAGCCGCCCGTGGCTGAACACGGCGGTCACGGCAGCTCCTCTTCGTCGTCGTCGACGGCTCGGGCGAGCAGGGCGATGCTCCCCGAGGTCGCGGAAGCCCAGAGCTTACCGTCGCCGGCGCCGAGCACCCCCTCGCTGCTGGGCAGTGGGAACGTCGAGGTGCGCAGCTGTGGAAAGCCGCTGGTGATCCGGCCGGAGGCGGTGCTCAGCTGGACGGCGAGGTCGCTGTCCGCGCGGACCCGGACGGTGATGCTGCCCGAGATGGTGCTCAACCGGATCTCGCTGCGCCGCGGGTTGTCCAAATCACAGGTGATCGGACCTGAGACGGTCTGCGCCCGGACCCGCTCGGCGGCGCTGTCGGCGAGGATCACCTCCCCGGAGACCGTCTCCACAGTGAGGTCGCCGCGGACGCCGAGCGCCTCCACCGGCCCCGAGGTGAGCTTCGCGGAGGTGCTGCCGCGCAGCCCCATCAGGGTGATCTGGCCGGCGACGACGTTGGCGATGGTCTGCCGGCGCAGGCCGGAGGCGACCAGCGAGCCCGCGACCAGGCCCAGATCGGCGAGGACGTCGGCGGGCACGGCGATGGAGACGTCCACCCGGGGGTAGCGGTGGATCATCCGGAACCAGCGCAGGACGTCCGACCAGCCCCGACCGCGCTCCTGGCGGATGCTGAGCCGACCGTCGGTGTGGTCGATCAGGACCGGCCGACGGCCGACCTGGGTCACGTCGATCCGGGTCGGCCCGTCGGTGGCGACCACGTTGAGCCGCCCACTGATCAGTCGAACGTCCAGCCGGACGACCGGAGCGTCCAGTGTGAGCCGTTGCGGGCTCTCGACCGTCCAGCCGGCCATGGCGTCCCCCTCTCGACGACGCGCGGGAGGCGCGCCGAACAGGAGGCGAATGTAACGCGATACATCGCGACACCACAAGACAGGTCGAGAGGTGGTCGCCCGTTCGCCGTTCGACGTGCTCCTCAGGCCGCCAGGTCCAGCTCCCGATCCACGAGCGGAGCCGGCACGGGAACGCCCGGGGTCACCGTCGGCACCGGCCGCAGCCGGGCCCGCGCCACGGCACCCGCCGCCGGCACCAGGTGTACGGCCGACTCGGCGGCCCGGGCGAGCAACCGCCGGTCGGCGTCACGGGCCGGGTGCAGCGCAGCGGCGATCGTCACCGAGACCACCAGCTCCCGCGCCGCGACCACCCGTGCCACCGAACGCAGCAGGGTGTCCGCACCGAGGAAGGCGGCTGCCGTGGTGGTCGACCCGGTGGCCGCACAACGGTAGGTGAGCCGCAGCGGAACCACCGGGCTGCCCGTGTCGATCGCCGCCTGGAACGTCGCGGGCCGGAACCCACCGCCGGGGCGGCAGTCGGTGGCACCGTTGCGGGCACACCACGTCGTACCCTCCGGAAAGACCGCCACCGACCGCCCGGCGCGCAGCGCGTCGGCGACCCGGGCGACGGTCCTCGGCAGCGCCAGCGGCCGGGCGCGGTCCACGAAGACAGTGCCCGCCACCGAGGCCAGCAGACCGACCACCGGCCAGGAGCGGATCTCCCGCTTCGCCACCATCCGGGTGGGCGCCACCGCCAGCACCGCGAGGATGTCCAGCCAGGAGACATGGTTCGCGACCAGCAGCGCGCGCCGCCGGGGCAACCGACCCCGGACCACGAGGCGGACGCCGAACGCGCGAGCGCTGGCCCGCGCCCAGCCGCTGACCAGCGCCTGCCGTTCCCGGGTGGGGAGCACCGGCAGCAGCGCCACCACCGGGATCCCGGCCAGCAGCATGCCGAGCGCGGCGACCAGCCGGAGCACCCGGCGGGCCACCGGGACCGTGGGCACCTCGCCGGCCGCCGGCAGGCAGTCGTCGTCGCAGCCCGAGGAGGGCCGCCACAGGTCGCGCGGCACGGCGGTCACCGCTGCTCACCGCCGAGGAAGTGCCGCAGGTAGCGCGGGTTCATCCGGTCCAGGGAGAAGAGGACGTAGAAGTCCGCGCACCCGAAGTCGCTGTCGTAGGCCGGCTCGCCGCAGATCCACGCGCCGAGCCGGAAGTAGCCGCGTAGCAGCGGCGGCACCGCCACCCGCCCGGTCGGGGCAGCGGCGACCGGGCCGGCGGCAGCCGCCTCGGCGAACCACTGCCGCAACGGTCGTACCCGCAGCGGCGGCGGCGCCAGGTGCCGGGCCCGGGCCTGGGTCCACACCTCGGCCACCGTCCGCCCGCCGTCAGCCACCGGCACCGACGCGCACCCGCCGAGCCAGCGGGAGCCGCGCAGGTGCAGGTACCTGATGATGCCGGCCCACATCAGGTTGATCACCGCGCCGGAGCGGTGGTCCGGGTGCACGCAGGACCGGCCCGCCTCCACCAGGTCGTCGCGGAGCGGGTCGAGCGGCCTCAGATCGAATTCGTCCTCGGCGTAACGCCGGCTGGTGCGCCCCGGCGGCAGCAGCCGGTACGTGCCGACCACCTCGCCGGAGCTGTCCTCGCGGACGATCAGGTGGTCGCAGTACGCGTCGAAGGGGTCCACGTCCAATCCGGCCTCGCCGGGAAGGAGGGTGGCGCCGAGCTCGGTGGCGAACACCTCGTGGCGCAGGCGTTGCGCGGCCGCGACCTGGGTGGGGTCGTCGGCGATCAGCAGGGTGTATCCGCTGGTCTTCAGGGGTGCGCCAGCGGCATGCAGAACGGCCATGGGATCTGTGTAAGGGCCCGGGTTGCCATTCACGGGGACCACTGGTGTCGGCAGGATGAACGCCGGCCGGCAGATGGCTCCCACCTCGGCCGTGCGAGGCTGCGGAACGGTCCGGCGACGACGCCGGCACGCACCACCGGAGGTCGACGATGCGCATCGAAACCCGCTACAACGGGCCCGCGGGCTCCGGCAACGGCGGCTGGAGCGCGGGGATCTTCGCCGCCGAGGCGGGCGGCAGCGGGCCGGTCGAGGTGACGCTACGCCGGCCACCACCGCTGGAGACCGAGCTGACAGTGGTCGACGGCGAGGTCCGGGACCCGGCCGGCGAGTTGGTGGCCGAGGTGCGCCCGGCCGGGGTGATCGATGCGGTCGTACCCCCTGTCGACCTGGCGACGGCGGTGGCCGCCGCGGCCGACTACCCCGGCCTGGTCGAGCATCCGTTCCCCAGCTGTTACGTCTGCGGCCCGCAGCGGGCCGACGGGCTGCGGATCTTCCCCGGCCGGCTGCCCGATGGCCGGACCGCCGCGCCGTTCCGCGCGCCCGCACAGGTCAGCGCGGCAACGGTCTGGGCTGCGCTGGACTGCCCTGGTGGTTGGGCGGTGCTCGCGCCGGGCCGCCCGTACCTGCTGGGTCGGATCGCCGCCGTGGTCGAGGCGCTGCCCGAGCCGGGCGACGAGTGCGTGGTGACCGGGGCGTTGCTGCGCGTCGATGGGCGCAAGGCGCTCGTGCACACCAGCCTGTACGGCCCGGACGGGTCCTTGCTCGGCGCGGCGCGGGCAACCTGGATCGCCAGTTGAATCCGGGCCGTAGTCCGCAGGGATGAGTCGCCTCCACCCCGCGACGGAGGCAGACGTACTGACCGCGCCTGATTGACCTTGTTGCCACGGGCCGTCACGCTGTGCCACGGCGTACCTCGACGCCACACACGGGAGGAGAACGATG
The DNA here is from genome assembly GCF_040649495.1 of Micromonospora sp. NPDC048947. Classification (NCBI taxonomy): domain Bacteria; kingdom Bacillati; phylum Actinomycetota; class Actinomycetes; order Micromonosporales; family Micromonosporaceae; genus Micromonospora; species Micromonospora sp. NPDC048947. The sequence goes on along the minus strand of NZ_JBEZFO010000018.1, from coordinate 70,171 downwards.
ACTGACGGGCAGCGAAGCCCCACCAACGACGGTCAGATCGTGGTGTCCGGTCTGACGAAGCAGTACAAGAACGTCCGGGCGGTGAACAACCTGTCCTTCACTGTGGCGCCGGGACGGGTGACCGGCTTCCTCGGCCCGAACGGCGCAGGCAAGACCACCACGCTGCGCATGCTGCTGAATCTGGTCACGCCGACCGCCGGCACGGCCACCATCAGCGGCCAGCGGTACGCCGACCTCGCCACCCCGCTGCGGCAGGTGGGCGCGGTGCTGGAGGCGTCCAGCGCACACAAGGGCCGCACCGGCATCAACCACCTCCGGGTCATCTGCGCGGCGGCCGGGCTGCCCAAGCAGCGGGCCGACGAGGCGTTGGCCCTGGTCGGGCTGACCCCGGCGGCGAAGCGCAAGTTCAAGGGTTACTCGCTGGGCATGAAGCAGCGGCTCGGTATCGCCGCCGCGATGCTCGGTGACCCCCGTGTGCTGATCCTCGACGAGCCGGCGAACGGGCTGGACCCGGAGGGCATCCGGTGGATGCGTGGGTTCCTCAAGAACCTCGCCCACGAGGGCCGTACGGTGCTGGTCTCCAGCCACCTGCTGTCGGAGATGCAGTTGCTCGCCGACGACGTGGTGATCATCGCGGCCGGGCAGTTGGTCCGGCAGGGTCCAGTCGACCAGGTGCTCGGCTCGATGGCCCAGGGCGCCCGGGTCCGGGTCCGCACCCCGCAGGCCGAGGTGCTGGCCGCCGCCCTCAAGGCGCAGTCGGCGACCATCGAGACCGACGAGCAGGGTGTGCTGCTCGTTGGCGGGGTGGACGCCCCGACGATCGGCCGGTCCGCCCTCGCGGCAGGGGTCGAGCTGCACGAACTGACCACCGAACGGCCCGATCTGGAACGGGTCTTCCTGGAGCTGACGGCCGGAAAGGCGGGCATCCGATGAACCTGGTCCGATCCGAGCTACTCAAGATCCGTACCACCAGCACCTGGTGGTGGCTGGCCCTCGGCGCGTTCCTCTCGATCGCCCTGGCGTTCGCGATCAACGCGTGGTTGGCCGTCACGACGCTCGGTGGCGACGCCGAGGAGATCGGCGTCAGCGCCGAGCAGGCCACCGCCCCGGCGCAGGCGGCGAACCTCTACACCTCGGGCCAGTACCTCGGGCTGATGTTCGTGATGCTCATCGGCATCCTGATGGTCACCAACGAGTTCTTCCACCAGACCGCGACCACGACGTTCCTGACGACTCCCCGGCGAACGTCGGTCATCGTCAGCAAGCTCGTCGCCGCCAGCCTGCTCGGCTTCATGTTCTGGCTGGCGACCACGCTCATCGACCTGGCCGCCGGCGCGATCTTCCTGTCCGCGAATGATTACGGCACCCAGCTCGGTGAGTGGCCGGTGCAGCGGGCGCTGCTGTTCAACCTGCTGGCCTACGCCATCTGGACGATCCTCGGGGTGGGCATCGGCACGCTGATCACCAACCAGCTCGGAGCGGTGATCACGGCGGCGGTGCTCTATCTGATCGGCACCCAGGTGGTGGGTCTGCTGTTCCTGCTCCTGTCGAACGTGCTCGACAGCCAGGCGGTGCTCAAGTGGCAGGTGATCTGGCCCGCGGTGGCATCCCAGGTCATGATCACGGAGGGCACCTCGGAGTTCACCCCGTCCTGGTGGGTCGGCGCCCTGGTGCTGATCGGCTACGCGCTGGTCAGCGGAATCGCCGGAGTCCTGCTCACCCGGCGGCGCGACATCGCCTGACGTCGTCCGCGACCCCGGGGCGGCTGGCCGCTCCGGGGTCGGGCGTCACGCTCGACGCCCGGCCGCACGAGGGCCGGGTGTTACCAGTTCGGCACGGTGCGCGCAGGCGTTGCCGAACTTCTGGCATCTTCTGTGAAACCGGCCACGGGACCGAGGCGGAAATGCCTGCGGGATCGGTACGGCGTAGCCTGGGAGCCGTCTAGTCCGTGCTCCTAATCGGGCGCGACGGACCCACCGCGTGCCACACAAACCCGCGTGAAAGAGGCGATTACCGGCCGTGTCGACCCAGCAGACTTCGCAGGAGAACCCACTGGCGGGTTTCGGCCCGAATGAGTGGATCGTCGAGGAGATGTACCAGCGTTACCTCGCCGACCCATCGAGCGTCGATTCGGCCTGGCACGACTTCTTCGCCGACTACCGACCGGCACCGGGAGCGGGCACCCCGCGCGGCGCCGAATCATCGGACAAGCCGGCCGCCGCCCCGGAACCGGACGGTCAGCCGGAGGCAGCCGCCACCGTCGCCCAGCCGAAGGCCCCGGCCAAGCCGGCGACCGCGAGCAAGCCGGCCGCCGCCCAGCCGGCGTCGGCCAAGTCCGCCGCCCCGGCCCCGCCGGAGAAGGCCGCTGCGGCCAAGCCGGCCGCCAAGGCCGCCGCGCCGAGTGCCGACGGCCCGCAGACCACGCCGTTGCGGGGCGTCGCGGCGAAGATCGTCCAGAACATGGACGCCTCGCTGAGCGTGCCCACCGCGACCAGCGTGCGCGCGGTCCCGGCCAAGCTGCTCGTGGACAACCGCATCGTGATCAACAACCACCTCGCCCGTGGGCGGGGCGGCAAGGTCAGCTTCACCCACCTGGTCGGCTACGCGTTGGTGCGCGCGCTGGTCCAGCACCCCGAGATGAACAACTCCTTCGCCGAGGCCAACGGCAAGCCGGCGGTGCTCCGCCCGGCACACGTCAACCTCGGCATCGCGATCGACCTCGCCAAGCCCGACGGCAGCCGCAACCTGGTGGTCCCCTCCATCAAGGGCTGCGAGCAGATGGACTTCCGGCAGTTCTGGCAGGCGTACGAGGACGTGGTCCGACGGGCGCGGCGCAACGAGCTGACCATGGAGGACTACTCCGGCACCACGATCTCGCTGACCAACCCGGGCGGCATCGGCACCGTGCACTCGATGCCGCGGCTCATGCAGGGGCAGAGCGCGATCATCGGCGTCGGCGCGATGGAGTACCCGGCCCCCTACCAGGGGATGTCCGAGGCCACCCTCGCCGAGCTGGCGGTCAGCAAGATCATCACGCTGACCAGCACGTACGACCACCGGATCATCCAGGGCGCGCAGTCCGGCGAGTTCCTCAAGGTGATGCACGAGCTGATCCTGGGCGAGCACGGCTTCTACGACCAGATCTTCACCGCGCTGCGCATCCCGTACGAGCCGGTGCGCTGGATGCGCGACGTCGCTGTCAACTCCGAGGGTCAGATCAACAAGACCGCCCGGGTGCACGAGCTGATCCACGCGTACCGGGTGCGCGGTCACCTGATGGCCGACACCGACCCGCTGGAATTCAAGATCCGCAAGCACCCCGACCTGGACGTCCTCCAGCACGGGCTCACCCTGTGGGACCTGGACCGCGAGTTCCCGGTCAACGGCTTCGCCGGCCGGCAGCGGATGAAGCTGCGCGAGATCCTCGGCGTGCTGCGCGACTCGTACTGCCGCCGGGTCGGCATCGAGTACATGCACATCCAGGACCCGGAGGAGCGGCGCTGGGTCCAGGAACGGATCGAGCGCAAGTACGAGAAGCCGTCCGCCGACGAGCAGAAGCACGTGCTCAACCGGCTCAACGCCGCCGAGGCGTTCGAGACCTTCCTGCAGACGAAGTACGTCGGCCAGAAGCGCTTCTCGCTGGAGGGCGGCGAGTCGCTGATCCCGCTGCTCGGTGAGGTGCTGGAGTCGTCCGCCGAGAACGGGCTGGACGAGGTCGTCATCGGCATGGCCCACCGGGGTCGGCTCAACGTGCTGGCCAACATCGTCGGCAAGCCGTACGAGAAGATCTTCTCGGAGTTCGAGGGTCACCTGGACCCGCGCTCGACGCAGGGCTCCGGCGACGTGAAGTACCACCTGGGTCAGAACGGCAAGTTCACCACCCCCGACGGCGAGCACGCGGTCAAGGTGTCGGTGGTGGCCAACCCGTCGCACCTGGAGGCCGTCGACCCGGTGCTGGAGGGCATCGTCCGGGCCAAGCAGGACCGGATCGACCTCAAGCTGGAGGGCTACACCGTGCTGCCGCTGGCGGTGCACGGTGACGCCGCCTTCGCCGGGCAGGGCGTGGTCGCCGAGACGCTCAACCTGTCGCAGCTGCGCGGCTACCGCACCGGCGGCACCGTGCACGTCGTGGTGAACAACCAGGTCGGCTTCACCACCGCCCCGGAATACAGCCGGTCCAGCCTCTACAGCACCGACGTGGCCCGGATGATCCAGGCCCCGATCTTCCACGTCAACGGCGACGACCCGGAGGCAGTGGTCCGGGTGGCCCGGCTGGCATTCGAGTACCGGCAGACGTTCAACAAGGACGTCGTGATCGACATGGTCTGCTACCGCCGGCGCGGGCACAACGAGGGCGACGACCCATCGATGTCCAACCCCCAGATGTACAAGATCATTGACTCGAAGCGCTCGGTCCGCAAGCTCTACACCGAGGAGCTGATCGGTCGCGGTGACATCACCGTGGAGGACGCGGAGGAGCTGCTGCGCGACTACCAGGCGCAGCTGGAGAAGGTCTTCAAGGCCACCCGGGACGCCGCCTCGGCACCGCGCCAGCTCAACCGGCCGCGCCGCGAGGAGGAGCCGGAGCCGCAGGTCGACACCGCCACCGACGCGTCAGTGGTCAAGGCCATCGGCGAGGCGCACATCAACCTGCCGGAGGGCTTCACCCCGCACAAGCGGATCCAGCAGCTGCTGGACCGGCGGGCCAAGATGTCCGTCGAGGGCAACATCGACTGGGGCTTCGGCGAGATCATCGCGCTCGGGGCGCTTCTGCACGACGGGGTCACCGTCCGGCTCGCCGGACAGGACTCTCGTCGCGGCACGTTCGTCCAGCGGCACGCCTCCGTCGTCGACTCCCGCACCGGCGACGACTACCTGCCGCTGAAGTCGCTGACCAGCGACGGCGACCGCTCCCGGTTCTTCGTGCACGACTCGCTGCTCAGCGAGTACGCGGCGATGGGCTTCGAGTACGGCTACTCGGTGGAGAACATCAACGCCCTCGTCGCCTGGGAGGCCCAGTTCGGCGACTTCGTCAACGGCGCCCAGTCGGTGATCGACGAGTTCATCTCGTCCGGCGAGGTGAAGTGGGGCCAGCGCTCCGCCATCACCCTGCTGCTGCCGCACGGCCACGAGGGTCAGGGCCCGGACCACACCTCCGGTCGGCCGGAGCGGTTCCTGCAGATGTGCGCCGAGGACAACATGCGGGTGTCCATCCCGACGACCCCGGCGAACTACTTCCATCTGCTGCGCCGTCAGGCCCTGTCGCCCAAGCGCAAGCCACTGGTGGTGTTCACGCCGAAGTCGCTGCTGCGGCACAAGCTCTGCGTCTCGTCGGTGGAGGACTTCACCACCGGCACCTTCCAGCCGGTGCTGCGCGACACTGCCGCCCCGGCTCCGGAGGCGGTGAAGCGGGTGCTGCTCTGCTCCGGCAAGGTCTATTACGACCTGTTCCAGGCCCGGCAGGAGCGTGGCGTCACCGACACCGCGATCCTCCGGCTGGAGCAGCTGTACCCGCTGCCGGTGGAGGAGATCCGGGCCGCCCTCGCGCAGTTCCCGAACGCCGAGGACTTCGCCTGGGTGCAGGAGGAGCCGGCCAACCAGGGCGGCTGGTCGTTCGTCGCGCTCAACCTGCTGGAGCACCTCACCGACGTTCGGCTGCGGCGGATCTCCCGCCCGGCCGCGGCCGCCCCGGCGGTCGGCTCGGCCAAGACCCACGAGGTCGAGCAGAACGCGCTGATCGAGGCGGCTCTCCCCCGCCCGTGACCTGACCTGAGCACGGAAGCCGGGGTAGGGCCGTTTCACCACGGTCCTGCCCCGGCTCTCGTAGGTCCCGCCGGCCGTTTGACCATCCACCCAGCACCCGCCCGGCCCGAGCCGGGCCGAGCACAAGGACGTACCCATGTACTTCACCGACCGTGGCATCGAGGAGCTGGTCGAGCGCCGGGGCGAGGAGCAGGTGACCCTTGAGTGGCTCGGCGAGCGCCTGCGCGACTTCGTCGACCTCAACCCGGACTTCGAAACCCCCATCGAGCGCCTGGCCACCTACCTGGCCCGCCTGGACGACCCCGACGACGAAGACGCCTAACCCCGTTCCGCGCCCGGTGATCATGAAGTTGTCCGCGCGTGTCGTCGGCGCGTCGGGCAATAACTTCATGATCACTGGGGGGAAGGGTGGGGCCGGCAGGGCCGGAGGGCCCAGGTGGTGGGCCTTGCGATCTTCTAGGGTGGGGCTGTGGCCCGAAGTGTGTATCTGACGAGCGTGGGGTCCGGCGGGGGCAAGTCGACGATCGCCCTCGGGTTGGCGGAGTTGCTGTCCCGCCAGGTCGGGCGGATCGGCGTGTTCCGGCCGTTGGTGGCCGACAGCGGCCAGGACCCGATCCTCGCCCTGCTGAGCGAGCGCTACCGGGTCGAGGTGCCGTTGTCCGAACTGGCCGGGGCGAGCTACGCCGAGGCGTCGGCGCTGGTCGCCGACGGCCGACGGGAGCAGCTCATCTCCGCCATCGTCGAGCGCTACCGGGCGGTGGAACGGCAGTGCCCGGCCGTGGTGGTGGTGGGCAGTGACTTCGACGAGCCGGGCGACCCGGCCCACCCTCGGGAACTGGCCTTCAACGCCCGGCTGGCCACCGAGTTCGGCAGCGTGGTGGTGCCGGTGGTGGACGGCTTCGGGCAGGAGCCGGCCGCGGTCGCGTCGGCGATGCGGGGGGCGTACCACGATCTGGCCGACCTCGGCGCGACGGTGCTCGCGGTGATCGCCAACCGGGTCACCGAGCCGATGACGCTGCCCGAGCTGCCGGTCCCCGCGTACGCCATCCCGGAGGTGCCGAGCGTGTCAGCGCCGACGGTGGCGGAGGTGGCGGCGGCGCTCGACGCCACCCTGCTGGCCGGGGATGACACCGCGCTCGGTCGCGACGTGCTGGACTTCGTGGTCGGCGCGGCGCACGTGCCGACCCTGCTGGGCCACCTAACCGAGGGCGCCCTGGTGATCACGCCCGGGGACCGGGCCGACCTGCTCGTCGCCGCGAGCGCCGCGCACGTGGCCGGGCAGGTGTCGGTGTCCGGGCTGGTACTCACCCTCGGCGAGCAGCCCGACCCCAGGGTCATGCGGCTGGTGGAGGGACTCAACACCGGGTTGGCGGTGCTCTCCGTGCGTCTCGACAGCTACGACACGGTGGCCGCGTCCAGTCGCATCGAGGGCCGGCCCAGCGCGACCAATCCCCGCAAGGTGGAGGCCGCGCTCGGCGCGTTCGAGCGCTGTGTGGACACCGACGACCTGGCCCGTCGGCTGCGGGTCAGCCGGTCGGCGCGGGTCACGCCACTGATGTTCGAGAACGAGCTGATCGACCGTGCCCGCTCGAAGCCCCGGCACCTGGTGTTGCCGGAGGGCACCGACGAGCGGATCCTGCGCGCGGCGGAGATCCTGCTACGCCGTGGAGTGGCCGAGCTGACGGTGCTCGGCCGGCCGGACGACATCGCCCGACGCACCCGGGAGTTGGGCATCGACCTCGGCGACGTGCATGTGGTCGACCCGGGCACCAGCGAGTGGCGCGACGACTTCGCCGTCGAGTACGCCCGGCTGCGCGCCCACCGGGGCGTCACCGCCGAGTTGGCGCACGACATCGTCGCGCAGCCCAACTACTTCGGCACGCTGATGGTGGCCACCGGCCGAGCCGACGGCATGGTCTCCGGCGCTACGCACACCACCGCCGCGACCATCCGACCGGCGTTCGAGATCATCCGTACGCTGCCGGACGTCTCGGTGGCCTCCAGCGTCTTCTTCATGCTGCTCGCCGACCGGGTGCTGGTCTACGGCGACTGCGCTGTCAACCGCGACCCGGACGCGGCCCAGCTCGCCGACATCGCGATCTCGTCGGCCGACACCGCCGCCCGGTTCGGCATCGAACCCCGCGTCGCGATGCTGTCGTACTCGACAGGCAGCTCCGGCGCGGGCGCGGACGTGGAGAAGGTCGCCGCGGCCACCGCGCTGGTCCGGGAGCGCCGGCCCGACCTGCTGGTCGAGGGGCCCATCCAGTACGACGCGGCGATCGACCCGGCGGTGGCGGCCACGAAGCTGCCCGACAGCCCCGTCGCAGGGCACGCCACTGTCTTCATCTTCCCGGACCTGAACACCGGCAACAACACGTACAAGGCGGTGCAGCGCTCGGCCGGGGCGGTCGCCGTCGGCCCGGTCATGCAGGGCCTGCGGCGGCCGGTCAACGACCTGTCGCGGGGCGCCACGGTGCCGGACATCGTCAACACTGTGGCGATCACCGCCATCCAGGCGGCCACCGAGGAGGCGTCGTGAGTCGGGTGCTGGTGCTCAACTGCGGGTCGTCGTCGGTGAAGTGGCGCCACTACGACGGGGACCGGGTGCTCGACCAGGGCACTGTGGAGCGGGTCGGTGAGCCCGGTGGCGGCCCGGCGGACCACACCGAGGCGGTCCGGCAGATCCTGGACGGACTGGACCTGACCGGGCTGGCGGCGGTCGGACACCGGGTGGTGCACGGTGGCCGGACGTTCAGCGCGCCGGTGCTTGTCGACGACGCGGTGCTGGCCGCGATCAAGGATCTGGTGCCGCTCGCCCCGCTGCACAATCCGGCCAACCTGGCCGGCATCGAAGTGGCCCGTGGGGCGTTGCCGGACGTCCCGCAGGTCGCCGTCTTCGACACCGCGTTCCACCACACCCTGCCGGAGGCCGCCGCGACGTACGCGATCGACCGGGACACCGCCGAGCGGTACGACATCCGTCGATACGGCTTCCACGGCACCTCACACGCGTACGTGTCCCGGCGCACCGCCGAGCTGCTGGGCCGTCCGTACGAGCAGGTCAACACGATCACCCTGCACCTGGGCAACGGGGCCAGCGCCTGCGCGGTGGCGAACGGTCGCAGCGTCGCCACCTCGATGGGCATGTCCCCGTTGCAGGGGCTGGTGATGGGGACCCGCAGCGGCGACGTGGACCCGACAGTGATCTTCCACCTGCGCCGGGAGGGTGGGCTGTCGGTGGACGACATCGACGACCTGCTCAACCACCACAGCGGCCTGCTCGGGCTGACCGGTGTCAACGACATGCGCGAGGTGCTCGAACGCCGGGCGGCAGGTGACCGGGCGGCGGCGTTGGCCTTCGACGTGTACTGCCGGCGCATCACCGAGTACGTCGGGGCGTACTACGCGCTGCTCGGTCGGGTCGACGCGATCGCCTTCACCGCCGGGGTCGGCGAGCACGCCGCGCCGGTGCGGGCCGCCGCGCTGGCCGGCCTGGGCCGGCTCGGCATCGCCGTGGACGACGCCCGCAACGACGGCACGGGCGACCGGTTGATCTCGCCCGACGGCGCCGAGGTGAGCGTCTGCGTCATCCGCACCGACGAGGAGCGGGAAATCGCCCGGCAGACCCGGGACGTGGTCGGGGCGGCCTGACGCCACTGAGGCGCGCACCCCCGGGAGGCCCGAGGGTGCGCGCGTGTCGGTAGAGCCCGTTCAGTGCCGGCGCCAGCGCCAGCCAGGCGACCCGGTCAGCCGGTCGCCAGCCAGGCGACGAGTGCCACCAGCACCACGACGACCACTGCCGCACCGATGATCAGCGGCAGGCGGGACGGGGCCTCCGTCGGCGCCGCGGTCTCCGGCGTCTGGTTGAAGGCGCGGAACGCCTCGGTGTTGCCGCTGGGGTCCGTGTAGTTCTCAGGCATGTCGGTGACAGTAGCGAAGCTGGCCACGCGGCACCGTCCCCGGCCCGCTGCGTCCCAGGGGTGGGCCCGGCCGGCGGAGGTGACCCGACCGGGTGGCGGGCGTACCCGGTCCGGACGGCGGGGCCGTCACGCCCGCCCGGGCACCTACCGTTGAACGATGGGGGCGGGCCGCGCGCCCCCTGCCGGCCCGACCGACACCGGTACGGTCGTCTGGTGGACGAGCTTGCGCGCCGGCAGTTGGCGAGCATCGCCGAGGTCATCGCGGTGACCGGGGCGGACGGCATCCCGGTCTGGCTGCGCGGCGGCTGGGCGATGGACTTCCAGTTCGGCACGGTGACCCGCCCGCACGTCGACGTCGACTGGTACTGCTGGCGTGACGACGCCGATCGGCTGGCCAACCTGCTGCTGGCCCGGGGTTGGCTTCCCGACCCGCGGGTCCCGGTGGAGTCACAGCTCGACCTGTTCGCCGCCGACGTGGAGGTCAGCTTCGCGTACCTGGGTCGCGATGCCTCCGGCCGACCGACGGTGGGTGCCGGGCCCTGGGCCGGCACCCCGCTGCCAGCCGGGATGCTGGACGCCCCACCCGGCCGGATCGGCCCGCTCACCGTGCCGACCATCTCGGTGGCGGCCCAGATCGAGTTCAAGCAGATGTACCCGGTCTGGATGCCGGAACGCCCCCGCCGCCCGAAGGACGCCGACGATCTGGCCAGACTGCGCGCACTCGGCCCGGCCGGCGCTACCGGTTGAACTGTGGGTGAGCGGATGGGCACGCCACGCCGAACCCGGCCGGGCACGTCTGCGTGGCAAGGCACAATCGGATTCATGTCGCGTCGCATCGCTCCCGCACTGATGGCCAGCGCCGTCCTCATGGCCGGTCTGGTCGGCTGCTCGGCGGACGCCAGGAAGACCGAGGGCCAGCAGGCACCCGTCGAACCACCGCCCGCCGCCACGCCGACACCGCAGGTGCCCGCCGGCAAGGCCCCGCAGCGCGCCTTCGCGGTCGGCGTACGCCAGCTCAAGCTGGACCGGGACGGCCGTGCGCTGCCGACGACGCTCTGGTACCCGGCGGCCGGGCAGTCCGGCGGCAAGGCCAAGCGGTCGGCGACGGCGGCGGAGGGCCGCTTCCCGGTGGTGATGTTCAGTCATGGCCTGGGTGGGCGGCCGGACGACTACGCCACGCTGCTGACCCGCTGGGCGGCGGCGGGTTTCGTGGTGGCCGCGCCGACGTTCCCGCACACCTCCCGGGGCGCTGACAACAACGTCCTCGACGTGCTCAACCAACCCGCCGACGTGTCGTACGCGTTGGACCAGGTGCTGGCGTTGGACGGCACTGCCGGAGACGCGTTGCGTGGCCGGTTGGACGGCGAGCGGGTGGCCGCCGCCGGGCACTCGGCGGGCGGGGTGACCACCATCGGCCTGTTCACCGCGAGCCGGGACGAGCGGCTGGACGCCGGTGTGGTGTTCGCCGGCACGGCGCTCGGCGTGGGCACCGCGTTCGCCGGTGCGGCAGCACCGCAGCTGTTCGTGCACGGCGAGTTGGACGAGGTGGTCGAGTACGCGGCGGGCAAGGCCGCGTACGACAAGGTGCCCTGGCCGAAGGCGATGCTGAGCCTGCCCAAGGGCGACCACGGGCGGGCGCTGCTCAGTGACGGCGCGACGCTGCGGGTCGTCTCGGACACGTCTGTCGAGTTCCTGCGCTGGTCGCTCTACGGCGACGCGGACGCCAGGAAGCGCATCCCCACCGACGCGACGCGCGGCGACATCGCCACCTTCGACGACCACCTCTGACGTCCCGCCCACGCCGCCGCCCCCGGGCGCTCCGACCCCTGAAGATCACGCAGTAACCAGGAAATAGTGGCCTCCGACGACGCGGAGACCACTACTTCCATGATGTTGTGCGATCTTGCGGGGCCGGGCGGGGCCGGGCCGGGCCGGGCGGGGCGGGGCGGGGCCGGGCCGGGCCGGGCGCGCGGGCCGCGCGTCAGGCGGTGTGGTCGATGACGACCTTGCCGAAGGCGTCCCCGGAGTGCAGTCGAGCGAAGGCGTCCTCGACCCGGCTGAACGGGATGACGCTGTCCACCACCGGGCGCACCTCGTTGTCGGAGCAGAACGCCAGCAGCTCGTACAGCTCGCCGGGCGTGCCCATGGAGGTGCCCAGGATCTCCAGTTGCATGGCGAAGACCCGGCGCAGGTTGACCGACGGCTCGTGCCCGGCGGTCGCGCCGGAGACCACGATCCGGGCCATCGGCGCTGCCGACTTCAGCGAGTGGTCGAAGGTGGCCGCGCCGACCGTCTCGATCACCACGTCCACCCGCTCCGGCAGCCGGGCGCCGGGCTCCACGGCGATGGCGCCGAGGGCCGAGATCCGGTCCCGCTTGACGGCGTCGCGGCTGGTCGCGTACACCCGCTTGCCCATCGCGACGGCGAGCGCGACGGCCGCGGTGGCCACGCCGCCGCCCGCGCCCTGGACCAGCACGCTGTCGGCGTCCGCGACGCGGCCCTTTGTGGTCAGCATCCGCCACGCGGTCAGCCACGCCGTGGGCAGGCACGCCGCGTCGGTCGCCGCCATGCCGTCGGGCAGCGGAATCAGATTCGATCGGGGTACGGCCACCCGCTCGGCGAGCGTCCCGGCGAAGTGCTCGGAGAGGATGGAAACCCCGCGCGGGTCACCCGGTGTGACGACCACCGGGTACACGACCACCGGGCGGCCCTCCGGGTCCAACCCGACCGCGTCGCAGCCGAGGATCATCGGCAGCTGGGCCTCGGTGAGACCCACCCCGCGCAGCGACCAGAGGTCGTGGTGGTTGAGCGAGGTGGCCCGCAACTGCACGGTCACCCAGTCGTCGGCCGGAGGGGTCGGCTCGGGCCGCTCGCCGACGGTGAGCGCGGCGAGCGGGTCGGCGTCGTCGAAACGGGAGGCAAAGGCAGCACGCATGATCGGCACGGTAACAAGCTGAGCGCTCGTTAAGAAGCTGTGCGCGTAGGCCAGCAGCGCATGCTGCGCCGGAGCGCCCCTGGCCCACGCGTGCGCGCAGGCCAGCGGCGCATACGGCGCCGGATCGCCCCCAGCTCACGCGTGCGCTCACCGGCGGCGCCGGAGCGCCCCGGTCGACGCGTGCGCCTACCGGCGGGCGACGCCGTCGCGGCGGGCGGCTTCGGCGACCGCCTCGGCCACGGCCGGCGCGACGCGTGGGTCGAGCGGGGACGGGACGATCGCGTCGGCGGTCAGGGACTCCGCCACCACACCGGCGATGGCGTCCGCGGCGGCGACCTTCATCGCCTCGGTGATCCGGGTGGCACCGGCATCCAGCGCGCCGCGGAACACCCCGGGGAAGGCCAGCACGTTGTTGATCTGATTGGGGTAGTCGCTGCGCCCGGTGGCGACCACCGCGACGTGCCGGGCGGCCACCTCCGGGTGCACCTCGGGGGTCGGGTTCGCCAGCGCGAACACGATCCCGCCGGGTGCCATCCCGGCCACCGCGGCCTCGGGGATCTGCCCGCCGGAGACCCCGACCAGCACGTCCGCGTCGCGCAACGCCTCGGTGATGTCGCCGTGGCGGCCGTCGGCGTTCGTGCTCGCCGCCAGCTCGGCCTTGGTGCCGGTCAGCTCGGTGCGGTGCCGGCCGATGATCCCCTTGGAGTCACAGACCACCACCTGGTCGGGGTTGACGCCCCCGGCGATCAGCATCTTCGTCACGGCCACGCCGGCCGCGCCCGCGCCACTCACCGCCACCCGCAGGTCGCCGAGCTTGCGGTCGAGCAACATCGCGGCGTTGCGCAGCGCGGCCAGCACCACTATCGCAGTGCCGTGCTGGTCGTCGTGGAAGACCGGGATGTCCAGCGCCTCGTCGAGCCGACGCTCGATCTCGAAGCAGCGCGGCGCGCTGATGTCCTCCAGGTTGATCCCACCGAACGAGGGGGCCAGCGCCCGCACCACAGCGACGATCTCGTCCACGTCCTGGGTGTCCAGGCAGACCGGCACCGCGTCCACCCCGGCGAACTGCTTGAACAGCACCGCCTTGCCCTCCATCACCGGCAGCGCGGCCCGGGGACCGATGTTGCCCAGCCCGAGCACCGCCGAGCCGTCGGTGACCACCGCGACCGTGTGCGACACCCAGGTGTACTCGTCAACCAGGGCAGGGTCGGCGGCGATCGCCTCACACACCCGGGCCACCCCCGGGGTGTACGCCAGGGAGAGGTCCTCCCGGCTGGTGAGCGGCACTGTCGAGGTGACGGCCATCTTGCCGCCCCGGTGCAGCAGGAAGACGGGATCAGCGGGGTCCACGGTGGACGAAGACATGGTGGTGACTCCAGGATCTGTCGAGCAGATGTGAGGCGGCCGGCCCCGCCGCGAGGTGGGCGGCGAGCTGTGGCACGCGGTGCGGGGGGTCACCCGGGCACTTTCCGAGCATAGTGTCGGCACCACCCCCCGGATGTGAGCAGGGTCATAACTGACGACGAGGTACCCGTCCGGGGCGCGGCCAGTAGCGGGCCACCACCCGTCCGCGTACGTCGGCCACCCCGTACGCCCGGGAGTCATCGGTGATCAGGTCGTTGTCGCCGCGCAGCCACCAGCCGCCGTCCTGCGGCCGGACCGCACGCTTCACCACCAGCAGATCGGGCCGGGTCCGGAAGACCGCGACCACCACGTCGCCGGCTCGGATCGGGCGGCCGCCGGGACGGACCAACACCGCGTCGCCGTGTCGCAGGGTAGGGGCCATGGACGGGCCGGTCACCAGAACGGCGGTCAGTGGCCTCCGCAACCGGGGCACCTCAGCCGGGTGATCGGCGACCACTGGTTTCACCTCCACCCGGTTCGGGGAGCATCCCCAGGAGTAATGTCGCCTTTGATCATCGCAAACTTCCCATGGAGGATCCCGATGCGACTTCCGCGCATCCTTGCGCCCCGCGTCACCGCGAGCGCTCACTGCGACCTGCCGTGCGGTGTCTACGACCCGGCTCAGGCCCGGATCGAGGCCGAGTCGGTCAAAATGATCTGCGAGAAGTACCAGTCGAACACCGACCCGGAGTTCCGCACCCGCGCCGTCATCATCAAGGAGCAGCGCGCCGAGCTGGTCAAGCACCACCTCTGGGTGCTGTGGACCGACTACTTCAAGCCGCCGCACTTCGAGAAGTACCCGAACCTGCACAGCCTGTTCAACGAGGCCACCAAGCTCGCCGGCGCCGGTGGCGTCAAGGGCAGCCTCGACCCGGCCACCGCCGACAAGCTGCTCGCGAAGATCGACGAGATCTCGAAGATCTTCTGGGAGACCAAGAAGGCGTGACCTCTCCGGTCATCCCGACGATCCGGCCGGCACGTCCCGAGGACGTGCCGGCCGTCGTCGCCATGGTGCACGAGTTGGCCGAGTACGAGCGCGCCCCGGAGCAGTGCCACCTCACCACCGAGCAGCTGACCTCGGCCCTGTTCGCTACTGCTCCCCCAGGTCGTGACCTGCGGTCGGACGCGCCGAGCTGGAGCGGTGGTACGACCGCTCCGGCGCTCTTTGGTCATGTCGCGGTGGACGAGCACGACGAGCCGGTCGGCTTCGCGCTGTGGTTCCTCAACTTCTCCACCTGGGCCGGCGTGCACGGCATCCACCTGGAGGACCTCTACGTCCGGCCGGCCGCACGGGGCACCGGCGCCGGTCGACTGCTGCTCGCCGCGCTGGCCGACATCTGCGTACGACGCGGCTACCAGCGGCTCGAGTGGTCGATGATCGACTGGAATCCGGCCGCCGGCTTCTACGCCTCGGTCGGCGCCGAACAGATGAGCGAGTGGGTTCCCTACCGGCTCAGCGACGCCGCGCTCCGCGAGCTGGCCGAGCAGGCCACCACCGCCGGCACGCGTATGGGCGACTGACCGGGTAGAGTCCCCGACCGGGGGGATGAGGCGTGACTCAACTGACTGGCCAGCCAGCGACCGACGACGACGTGGTGCACCTCACTGTGCCTGCCGACGGCGGTTACCTCGGCGTGCTCCGCACCGCCACCGCCGGTCTCGCGGCCCGGTTGCAGTTCGCGCTCGACGAGATCGAGGATCTACGGATCGCTGTCGACGAGGCGTGCGCCATGCTGCTCGCCATCGCCACCCGCGACGCCGAGTTGGAGTGCCGCTTCGCGGTCACCGAGGATGCGCTGACCGTCGAGGTGACGGTGCCGACAGTGCGCGGTGCCACGCTGCCCGCCGAGTCGTCCTTCGCCTGGAAGGTGCTCACCGCGCTGACCACCTCGGCGTCCGCCACCTCCGCCGGCGATCGGGCCACGATCGCGCTGCTCACCCGACGCTCCGGCGGCTACTGACCGATCCGACCCATCGGCGCTGTCACTCGAAGCCGAGGGCGCGGGTCGTCGGAGGGCAGATCAGCAGCCAGGCCACGCCCAGGCCGAGCGCCATCAGCGGCACGCCCAGCCAGCCCAGGCCGGCCTGGATCATGAACCACCCGATCGGCAGCAGCATCAGCTGAAGCACTATCGCGGGGGCTCGTGCGCCCGCCTGACGGCGTAGCAGCGCGCGACCCAGGGCCCAGAGCGCGACGGCCGCCCCGATGGCGAACACGGTCACCAGCAATGCCGCCAGCAGGTCGGTGCGGGTGGCAGTGAGATCGGCCCAGACCAGCCAGACGGCGATCAGCCCGACGACGGCCGCCTCCGCCCACAGCAGCCGGACCGCCCAGCGGAGCGTGACGGGGATCGGGTCCGAGTCGATGGTCACGCGCGCCACGATACCCGGGCTGCCGGAAGGTACAGTGCCGCCCATGCGGGCCGTCCTGGTGGTCAATCCGAAGGCCACCACCACCAGCGAACGCAGCCGGGACGTGCTCGTCCGGGCGCTGCGCAGCGAAGTCGATCTCAGTGTGCGCTACACCCGTCGCCGTGGACACGCCGTGGCGCTGGCCCGGGAGGCAGCCGCTGAGGGCGTCGACCTGGTCGTCACCCTGGGTGGCGACGGCACTGTGAACGAGGTGGTGAACGGCCTGATGACTGCCGAACCGCCGACTCGCGCCGGCGACGCGCCGATGGCCGAGCGACTGCCCGCGTTGGCGACCGTCCCCGGTGGCTCGACGAACGTGTTCGCCCGCGCTGTGGGTCTGCCCCGGGAGTGGCCGGAGGCGACCAGCATGATCCTGGAAGGGCTGCGGCTGGGCCGGAGCCGGACGGTGGGGCTGGGCCTCGCCGACGACCGCTACTTCACCTTCTGCGCCGGCTTCGGGCTGGACGCCGCGGTGATCCACCGGGTGGAGCAGGCCCGGCGGAAGGGGCGGGTCTCCACGCCGTCGCTCTATCTGCGTTCGATCATGAATCAGTACTTCTTCGCCTCGGACCGGCGGCACCCGGCGATCGTCCTGGAGCGTCCGGGCGAGCCGGCGGAGGCCGAGCTGGCCACCGTCATCATCCAGAACACGGCACCGTGGACGTACCTGGGCGACCGGGAGGTCAACCCGAACCCGGCGGCGTCGTTCGATCTCGGGCTGGATGTGCTGGCGTTGCGTCAGCTCCGGGTGGCTAGCACAACACGGACAGTGACGCAGTTCCTGTCCCGGCAACCGGATCCACGCGGCCGGCAGGTGTTACGACTCCATGACACGGCGGAGTTCACGCTGGTCTCCAGCCGTCCGCAGGCGTTCCAGCTCGACGGGGACTATCTCGGCGAGCGGGAGAAAGTCAGATTCACCTCCGTTCCGGCCGCACTGAGAGTAATCTGCTAGGTCTCGGGTACTGCCCTTGGTTGAAGCGGTGGCCACAACCGGCCGACACGGTCGCCGCCACACCGAGGACAGGTGCCGGAAATGTCAGCAATGTCACGCGGACTGTACTATATTGATCCTCGACTGTGGCACGGCGGGTAACCAGGAAAGCACTGGTATCCGGACAAATGGGTTGTGGTCTTGCTCACCGCCCGGAGTTTTTCCGAGCGTCACCCTTGACATCACGACTGTTCGTGAAAGTATTCACAAGCGAACTTGAGTTACCGGGACAGTGCCTGGATATGCTCGGCAGGTTGAGCTGTTCCAGCAGGTCCCCGGGCGCTAACTGCCTGCTCACGCACTGCCGAATGGACGGACGCTAACTGTCACCATCGGCACGCGGATGCATATAGGAAAAGCACGACCAAGCAATTGTTGCCACCCATCCAGAATGAGGAGTGTTGCCGCCATGGACTGGCGTCACCATAGTGTCTGCCGTGACGAGGACCCGGAGCTGTTCTTCCCGATCGGGACGTCCGGTCCGGCTCTCCTGCAGGTCGAGCAGGCCAAGGCCGTCTGCAGGCGCTGCTCCGTGACCGACCAGTGCCTGCAGTGGGCACTCGAGTCAGGTCAGGACGCTGGCGTCTGGGGCGGAATGAGCGAAGAGGAGCGGCGCGCCGTCAAGCGGCGCGGCGGTCTCCGGGTGTTGCGCGCTCACTCCGCCTGATTCCCAACACACAGCCGTACGCCCCGGTGGGTCCGCCCGCCGGGGCGTCCTGCTGTCCGGCACCGGAGCACACAGTGCCGGCACGGGTCAGCCGGTGGGCGCCAGCACCGGCCGGCCGTCGACCCGACGCAGCACCAACTCGACCAACTCCGGCGCGTCGGTCAACGGGGCGGCGACCGCCACCGCACCCGCCGCCCCGGCCGCCTCGGTCACCGAGTCGTGGAACAGCCCCGGCGCCAGGAAGTACGCGGACACCGCGACCCGGCGCGCGCCGGACGCCCGCAACCGGGACACCGCCGCACCGGCAGCCGGTGGAGCCGCCGACGCGTACGCCACCCGGCAGGGCACCCCGAACTCCACACCGAGCGCGTCGGCGACCCGGCCCACCGATCGTCGCGCCCGCGCGTCCCTGGTGCCCGCCGCAGCCAGCACCAACGCGTCGAAACGACCCGGACGCGTCTCACCCAGCCGTCGACACAGCCCGGCCAGCAGCCCCGGATCGGGCGTGTCGTCCGCCGGGCCGAGCACATCGGTCACCCGTACCGACAGCTGTGGCCCGGACCGCGCCGCCGCGGCGACCGCCGCCGGAATGTCCACCCGATGGTGGTACGCGGCGGTCAGCAGCAACGGCACCAGCACCGCCCGACGGTGACCGGCCACGGCCAGGTCGCGCAACACCTCGGTCGGCCCCGGCTCGGTGTGGTCCAGCCAACTCGCCCACACCGGTGTGCCCGGCCGGGCCGCCGACACCGCCCGAGCCAGCGCCCGGGTGGCATCGGCCGCCCGTGGGTCACGGCTGCCGTGCGCGACCAGCACCACCGGGTCCGCCCCGCCAGCCGCACCGAGGCCGGTCAGGGGCGTCGCCGGGGAGGTCAGACGTGCAGCCCGCACTCGGTCTTCTCGAACATGGCCCACCGGCCGGCCCGCGCGTCCTCGCCGGCCTTCGTACGGCGGGTGCACGGCCAGCAGCCGATCGACCCGTAACCCTGCTTGAACAGCTCGTTGACGGGCACGTTGAACCGGGCGATGTAGGAGTCCACGTCCTTCTGCGACCAGGCCGCGATCGGGTTGACCTTGACCTTGCCCCGACGCGCGTCGAATGTCACCACCGGTGTGTTGGCCCGGCTCGGCGACTCGTCCCGGCGCAGACCGGCAGCCCAGGCGTCGTACCCGGTCAGCGCGCGCTCCAGCGGCTCCACCTTGCGCAACTGGCAGCAGTCGTCCGGCGACTTGTTGAACAGCCGGGGGCCGTACTGGCCGTCCTGCTGGCCGACGGTGAGCCGGGGCCGGATGGACCGGACGTTCACCGGCAGCGTCCGGGCGACCTCGTCGCGTACCCGCAGCGTCTCGGGGAAGTGCAGGCCGGTGTCGAGGAAGACCACGTCCACCCCGGGGGCCACCCGGGAGACCAGGTGCGCCAGCACGGCGTCGGCCATCGAGCTGGTCACGCAGAACCGCTCACCGAAGGTCTGCGCCGCCCAGCGGGCGATCTCCAGTGCCGGGGCGCCTTCCAGGTCCCGAGCGGCCTGCTCGGCCAGGGTCCGCAGCTCGTCCGGGTCGCGCCGGGCCGGGTCGGCCGGCGTCGAGCCGCCCGGGCCCACCAGGCGCAGGCTCGCGGCCGAGACGAGACTCATGAGGTCACCGCCCGACTCAGCAACCCGGTGAACTTCACCGAGAAGACCCGGGTGCAGGCGTGGCACTCCCAGGCGCCGTGACCCGCCTCGTGCGGCCGCAGGTCCTCCTCGCCGCAGTACGGGCAGTACAGAGGTGCCGCTCGGTTCTCGCTGCTCACCGCAGTTCCTCCTCGTCGACTCTGATCACCCAGTTGGCGAACGTCTCGCCCTCGCTCCGACCGGCCAGGTAGCGACGGGCCAGCCGTTCCACGTACTCCGGAAGTTCGTCGGCGGTGGTCTTCAGGCCGCGAAGCTTGCGGCCGAAACCGGCGGTCTGCCCCTGGGCCATGCCCAGCCCGCCGCCCAGGTGCACCTGGAAGCCCTCGACCTGTTGGCCGTCCGGTCCGACCACCAGTTGACCCTTGAGCCCGATGTCGGCCACCTGGGTGCGTGCGCACGCGTTCGGGCAGCCGTTGATGTGGATCGAGATGTCCGCGTCGAAGTCGCGCAGCCGCTGCTCCAGCCGGGCCACCAACTCCTCGCCGCGGGCTTTCGTCTCGACGATGGCGAGCTTGCAGTACTCGATGCCGGTGCACGCCATCGTGCCGCGCCGCCAGGCCGACGGCCGGGCCTCCAGACCGATCCCGCGTAGCGCGTCGACAAGCGATTCCGTCCGCTCCGACGGCACGTCGAGCACCAGCAGCTTCTGGTACGGGGTGAGCCGCACCCGGTCGCTGCCGTGCGCCTCGACCACGTCGGCCAACTGGCTGAGCTGCGCGCCGGAGACCCGCCCGACCACCGGAGCCGCGCCCACGTAGTGCCGCCCGTCGGCCTGCTCGTGCACGCCCACGTGGTCGATCGGCTTCGCCGGCAGCTCCGGGGCGGGGCCGTCGAGCAGCGTACGGCCCAGGTACTCCTTCTCCAGGACCTCACGGAAGCGCTCCACGCCCCAGTCGGCCACCAGGAACTTCAGCCGGGCGCGGTTGCGCAGTCGGCGGTAGCCGTAGTCGCGGAAGATCCCGACCACGCCGGCCCACACGTCGGGGATCTCGGCCAGCGGCACCCAGACGCCAAGCCGCTGGGCCAGCATCGGGTTGGTGGAGAGCCCGCCACCGACCCAGAGGTCGAAGCCCGGCCCGTGCTCGGGGTGGTCGACGCCGAGGAGGGCGATGTCGTTCGACTCGTACGGGGTGTCGACCAGCCAGGAGATGGACGTCTTGAACTTGCGGGGCAGATTGGAGAACTGCTTGTCCCCCACGTACCGGGAGACGATCTCGTCGATCGCCGGAGTCGGGTCGACCAGCTCGTCGCGGGCCACCCCGGCGACCGGGCTGCCCAGCACGATCCGTGGGCAGTCGCCGCACGCCTCGGTGGTCTGCAGGCCAACCGACTCCAGCCGACGCCAGATCTCCGGCATGTCCTCGACCCGGATCCAGTGGTACTGGATGTTCTGCCGGTCGGTGATGTCGGCGGTGTCCCGGGCGAACTCCCGGGAGATGTCCGCGATCACGCGCAGCTGAGCCAGGCTGAGCTGGCCGCCGTCGATGCGGACCCGGAGCATGAAGAACTCGTCCTCCAGCTCGTGCGGCTCCAGCACGGCGGTGCGTCCGCCGTCGATGCCCGCCTTGCGCTGGGTGTAGAGGCCCCACCAGCGGAACCGGCCCCGCAGGTCCTGCGGGTCGATGGAGGCGAAGCCGCCGTGCGCGTAGATGTTCTCGATGCGGGCCCGGACGTTGAGCGGGTCGTCGTCCTTCTTGATCCGCTCGTTGGGGTTGAGCGGCTCGCGGTGGCCGAGCGCCCACTGACCCTCACCCCGTGGCCGGCGCGGCGCTCGGGTCGGGCGAGCCGTCGGGTCCTCGGAACGGGCCGGGATGCTGCTGACCGCCATCGCGGCGTCCTCCGTTGTCTGCTGTGCCTCGGGATACGCGGGGCGCGGCGGCCGGCCCGGCGAAGCGGGCGGGACAACGGTGTCTGAGACAGCCGGCGCGGAGCGCGCCCGAGACAGATTGGTCGGGCGTCGTCAGTAGGCCGGACAGATCGCGCTGCGCACGCGGCCGTAATCGACGTGGCGACGTGCCACGAAGCGGCGGACGACTGCGGCGGTCATGGGCCCATGCTGCCACACCCCAAGGGGGCCGGCCAATGTCCACGTGCTGGATCCCACATCACGGGCCGAGGCTCAGCCGACCAGCTGGTCACCGAGGATAGTTCGGGCATAACGCACCACCCGCCCCTGTCGTACGCCGGCGATCAGGCCGTTGTCCCGCAAGGTGGTGAGGTGGTGCGACGCCGTCGCCGGCGCGAGACCCAGCATCGCGGCCACCTCGCCGGTGCTCAGCGGCGAGTCCAGCAGGGACAGCGCCGCCGCCCGGGTACCGCCGAGCAGGGCGCCCAGCGCCGCGCTGGGCGGGGGCGAATCCCACAGCCCGCCCAGTCCGGTGGGCGGATAGCAGAGGGCGGGCCCGGCGTCGCCCTCCATGATCGCGTGCACAGTCGGCCCGGAGAACGCGGTGGGCAGCAGCGTCCACGGGCGCCCGTCCAGGTCGGCCGGCACTGTCGTGCCGACGGCGACCCGCAGCGCCGCGCCGTCCCAGCGGATCAACGGGTGCACCTCGCGCAGCAGGGTGCGCCCGCCCTGCTCGGCGGCGAGCAGCATCCGCCGCCGGATGTCGGCCAGCGCGAGCGCCCGCAGCCGGGGCCAGTCCGGTGCGATCAGCACTGTGAAGTACCTGTGGAGTTGGGCGACCAACTCGTCCGAGGTCAGCCGGGGTGCGCCGGCCCGCTCCAGTTGCCGGCGCATCCGGGACGGGTCGGTGCCGGCGACCGCCCGCAGCTCGGCGGCCAGGTTCGGTGCCACTCCGATCGGGGTGAGGAAATCCGGCACGTAACCGTTGGACGACCTGAGCACCGCCAACAGCGGTTCCAGGCCGGCGTCCGGCAGCAGCCGCTCCGCGCGTTGCCGCCACGGACGGTGCATCCAGTACTTCTCCGGCTTGCGTAACGCCCAGGAGCTGGCCACCAGCTCGGCCAGGGGCGAGTGCACGAACCGGACCCGGCTCAGGTCGTCGGGCGAGAACCGAACCTCGATCACCCACGGATTCGACCACGTTCGAACGGTTCGGCGACAGCGCGGGGCGGCCCGACGATTCTCGTCATGGAGTACAGGCAACTGGGCCGGTCGGGCCTGCGCGTCAGCGCGGTCGCGTACGGCAACTGGGTCACCCACGGCAACCAGCTCGACGACGACGCGGCGGCCGCGTGCGTGACCGCCGCCCTGGATGCGGGCATCACCACGTTCGACACCGCCGACCGGTACGCCCAGGGGCGGGCCGAGGAGGCGTTGGGCAGGGCGCTGAGCGGCGTCCGACGCAGCTCGATCGAGCTGTGCACGAAGGTGTGCCTGCCGGTCGGGCCGGGAGCCAACGACGCCGGGCTGTCCCGCAAGCACGTCATCGAGGGCTGCCACGCCTCGCTGAGCCGGCTGGGCACCGACTACCTCGACCTCTACCAGGCACACCGGTACGACGACAGCGTGCCGCTGGAGGAGACGATGCTCGCCTTCGCCGACCTGGTCCGCCAGGGCAAGGTGCTCTACGTCGGCGCCTCCGAGTGGACCGCCCCGCAGCTGCGCGCGGGCCTGCGACTCGCCGCCGAGCTGCACATCCCGTTCATCGCCAACCAGCCGCAGTACTCCATGCTGTGGCGGGTCGTGGAGGCCGAGGTGTCGCCCGCCTGCGCCGACCTCGGCCTGGGCCAGCTCGCCTGGTCGCCGCTCGCGATGGGCGTGCTGACCGGTCGGTACGAGCCGGGCCGACGTCCACCCGCCGGTTCCCGGGCCACCGACGGTTTCGGTGGCTCGTTCATCGCCCGCTACTCCTCCGATCTGCTGCTCTCCCGGGTACGCCAGCTCCGACCGGTCGCCGAGGCCGCCGGCTGCACGATGGCCCAGTTGGCGGTGGCCTGGGTGCTGCGCCGGCCGACGGTGGCCGGCGCGATCGTCGGCGCGTCCCGGCCCGAGCAGCTCACCGAGACTGCCAAGGCCGCCACGGTACGGCTCGACGACGAGCTGATGGCCCGGATCGACGCCGTGCTCGACGAACTGGTGGAGCGTGATCCGGCGAAGACCGCCCGCCCGAACGACGTGATGTCCGCCTGGCGCCCACCACCTGCGGCCGGCTGACGCCCGCGCAGGGGGTGGCCGTGGCAGGCTCGGACCGTGGGGCAATTGTCCGAGAGGTCGGCCGGGGCGGCGTGGGAGCACCTGCGCCGCCTGCCGGTCTGGCTCCCCCCGGCACTGTTGACACTGGCGGTGACGGTGACCGGGCTGGGCTCCGCCCAGCTCTGGCGCGACGAGCTGGCGACGTGGAGCGCGGCCACCCGTTCGCCCGGCGACCTGCTCCGGCTGGCCGGCACCATCGACGCCGCTACCGGGCCGTACTACCTGCTGATGCACGTCTGGACGAGGGTCTTCGGCGACTCCACGATCGCCCTGCGCGTGCCGGCGGTGCTGGCGATGACAGTGGCCGCCGGGCTGCTCGCCGTGCTCGGCACGCAACTCGTCGACCGGCGCGGCGGCCTCTTCGCCGGGCTGCTGTTCGCGGTGCTCCCCGGCACCTCCCGCTACGGGCAGGAGGCTCGCCCGTACGCGCTGGCCACCATGCTCGCCGTGCTCGCCACACTGCTGCTGGTGACCGCGCTGCGTCGACCGAGCTGGGCCCGTTGGGCCGGTTACGCCGTCGCCGTCGCCGCCCTCGGGCTCATCCACCTGATCGCACTCACACTGCTCGCCGCCCACGCGCTGGTCGTCCTCATCGCCCGGTGGCGCGGCCCAGCCGCGGCCGGCGTCGCCACCCCGGCCCAGCCCGGCACCGAACGGGACCGTCGGGTGTGGCGGTGGCTGGTCGCCATGGTGCCGGTCGCGCTGCTGGCCGGCCCGCTGCTGGTCAAGGCCCGGACCCAGCAGTCCCGGCAGTTGGACTGGGTCCACCTGGCCCGACTGGACGACCTCACCGCGCTGCCCGGCGGCGTCACCCAGAGCAGTGTGGTCGGTGGCCTGCTGCTCGGGGTCGCGGCGCTCGGCGCGGCCCGGCTCGGGCGACGCGCCCTGCTGCCGGTCGGCGCGGTGCTGCTGCCCGTACTGCTGCTCTTCGCCGCGGGCACCGTCGTACCGCTGTGGGTGCCCCGGTACCTGGTCTTCGTGGTGCCCTTCGCGTGCCTGCTGGCCGGCGCGGCGCTGGCCGCCGTAGCCGCACCGGCCGCGCTCGTCGTTGTGGTGCTGGCCGGGCTGCTCGGCCTACCCGACCAGGCCGCGCTGCGCCGGACCCACGAGTGGCCACGCAGCGCGCCGGTGGACTACTCCGGGGCGGCGCGGGTGATCGCCGACGGCCAACGCCCGGGGGACGCGGTGGTCTACTCGCCCCGGCACAGCTGGCTCTTCCTCGACCTCGGTATCGAGTACCACCTCGGCGACCCACCACGTGACGTGCTGGTCACCGAGGACGAGGTGCGCCGCGGCGACCTGTGGGCCGCCGAGTGCCCCCAGCCGGCGCAGTGCCTGGCCGGTACGACGCGGGTCTGGCTCGTCGTCTCCGGCCGGCACCCCGAGCCGCTGGCCGCCGTGCCCGGCGCCAAGGGCGACGCGCTGCGCACGGACTTCACAGTCACCCAGGTCTGGCAGCGCCCCGGTCTCACCGTCGCCCTGCTGACTCAGTAGGACGGCGAGGTGGCCGCGCGCGGCGGTCAGGGCTGCGAGCGGCCGTCGTGGGTGTTGCGGGCCAGCGGGATGACCAGCATGGCCTCGGTGCCGCCGTTGGCGCCGGCGCGCAGTTCGATGGTGCCGCGCAGCTCCCCGGTGATCAGGGCCCGAACGATCTGGAGGCCGAGCCGGCTGCCGCGTTCGGCGTCGAAGTCCGGCGGCAGGCCACGACCGTTGTCGGTCACCGAGACGTGCAGCATCTTGCGGAACCGGTGCGCGGAGACCACCACCTCGGGCCGCAGCGACGGGTCCACCTCGGGAGCGGCAACCGGCACCATGCCGGAGGCGGAGGCCACCGGGGCCTCCTCCGTCTCGTCGGCCGGCGGGAAGCCGTGCTCGACGGCGTTGAGCAGCAACTCGTTGAGGACCATCACCAACGAGGTGGCGATCTCCGCCGGCAGTACGCCGAAGCTGCCCCGCCGACGCATGCCGACGCTCACCTCGGTCGCCGCGACCTCGGTCGCCGCGCTGGCCACCCGGTCGACGATGCCGTCGAACTCCACCGCCTCGTCGCTGGACATCGAGAGTGTCTCGTGCACCAGGGCGATCGAGGCGACCCGACGGACCGATTCCTCAAGGGCGACCCGGGCCTCCGGCATCGCCACCCGGCGGGCCTGCAACCGCAGCAGCGCGGCCACCGTCTGGAGATTGTTCTTCACCCGGTGGTGGATCTCCCGGATGGTGGCGTCCTTGGTGATCAGCGCCCGGTCCCGGCGACGGACCTCGGTGATGTCGCGGACCAGCACCAACGCTCCGATCGGCACCCCGGCCGGCATCAGCGGCAGCGCCCGGGTGAGCATCGTGGCGCCTCGTGCGTCGATCTCCCGGCGGGGTGGCGCCTCACCGCGCAGCGCGGCCAGGATGCCGTTCGAGGCCTCGGTGCCGTCCAGCGGGTCACCGGCCAACCGGCGGTGCAACGCGGCCAGGTCCTCCCCCACCAGGTGCGAGGCGTAGCCCAGTCGGCGGTACGCGGACTGGGCGTTCGGGCTGGCGTAGGTGACCTTGCCGCCGGCGTCGAGCCGGACCAGGCCGTCGCCGACCCGGGGCGCGGAGGTGGTCTCGCCCGGATGCCGCGGCGGCGGGAAGGTGCCGTCGGCGATCATCTGCGCCAGGTCGTCGGCGGTGGTGAGGTAGTTGAGCTCCAGTTGGCTGGGCGTACGCGCGGTGGAGAGGTTGGTGTCCCGCCCGACCACGGCGATCACCTCGCCGGCCTCCCCCTCGACGGTACGCAGCCGAACCGGGATCGCCTCGTGTCGGGCCGGCACGTCGCCGTACCAGACCGGGTCGCCCTCACGCCAGATCCGCCCCTGGGAGTACGCCACCCCCAGGTGGGCCACCTCCGACCCGCCGACGATCCGACCCACCTGGTCGTCCTGATAGGCGGTCGGTGCGGTGGTCGGGCGCACCTGGGCGACACAGAGGAACGTGCCGTCGGCGTCGACCGGCACCCAGAGCAGCAGGTCAGCGAAGGACAGATCGGAGAGCAGTTGCCAGTCGCCGGCGATCCGGTGCAGATGGTCGATGTCGGCCGGACGGAGATGGGTGTGCTCCTCGGCGAGGTCGCGCAGCGTGGACACGGTGACCAGGGTGCCACGCCGCGCCTCACATCGTCGCGGTGACCTTCTTCAACCCGCGCGGCGCGTCCGGGTCCTCGCCTCGGGTCAGCGCCAGGGCCAGGGCCAACCGTTGCATCGGCAGGATGTCCAGCAGCGGGGCGTACCGCTCGTCGACCTCGGGGACGGCCAGCCGGGTGGCGCCCGGCACGTCGGCGGAGCCGACCACCACGACGTCGGCGCGGCGTTCGCCGAGGCGGGGCAGCACCTCACCCATCGACCGGCCGCCGGGGCCGGAGCCGACAATGGCGAGCACCGGGACCTCCGGGTCGGTCATCGCGAGCGGGCCGTGCAGCAGGTCGGCGCCGGAGAAGGCGAGCGCCGGCAGGTACGAGGTCTCCATCAGCTTCAGCGCTGCCTCCCGGGCGGTGGGGTAGGCGTAGCCCCGGCCGGTGGTGACCAGCTGACGGGCGAACCGGTAGCGCGGGGCGAGCTGGGCCGGAGTGCCGTCGGCCAGGGTGCGGGCGGCCAGTTCGGGAAGTGCGTCGAGCGCGTCCCGTTCGGCCTTCGGGAGCACGCCGTCGCCGGCCCGGATCCCCTCCACCAGCATCAGCAGGGCCAGCAGCTCGGCGGTGTACGTCTTGGTGGCGGCCACCGCCCGCTCGTGCCCGGCGGCGATGTCGACGCTCAGCTCGGCCACGTCGACAAGCGGCGAGTCGGGGGCGTTGGTCACCGCGAGGGTCAGCGCGCCGGAGGCTCGGGCTGCGCGCAGCACCTCGGCCAGGTCGGGCGAGCCGCCGCTCTGGCTGACCCCGACGACGAGCGCGTCGGAGAGGTCGGGGCGGGCCCCGAACAGGGTGACGACGCTGGGCGAGGCCAGCCCGGCGGGAAGGCCGAGCCGGATCTCGGTCAGGTAGGCCCCGTAGAGCGCCGCGTGATCGGAGGTGCCCCGTGCGGTGAAGACCACGTGCCGTGGCCGACGCTGCGCGATGACCGCCGCCACCCGGGCGATCTCGGCGGCGTTGGCGGCGGAGAGCAGGCGCGCGTAGCCAGCCGGCTGCTCGTCGATGTCGGCGGCCATTCCAGCCCCTGCACGTGTCACGGAAACCCCTCCCCTGCGCGGTTGCCGCGCGATTCTTGCTCAGTCTTGCACTTTTGAGCGTATCTCAGCAATTGAACGAGCAGGACTGCGCAGATGATCACCAGTTGATCTCAATATCAACTAAGCTTTACCCGTTGCACCCGGTCTAACTGCCACGAGAGGACGACGTGCCCGAGGGAACGGACGATCCCGCGCTCTCCGCGACGGAGGAGCTGGCGCTGGCCCGGCTGGCACTCGACGAGGGCGACCTGCACCACGCCGCCGGCCACCTCGCCGGCGCGTTGGCGCAGGCCCCCACCCTGCCGGAGGTACACGAGACGCTGGCCCGGCTGGCCGCAACGAGCGGCGGCGGCCTCGACCTCTTCCCGATCAACCACCACACCTTCGTGGGTGCTGTCGTCGCCCGCGCCCACCTCCTCGCCACCGCCGGACGCCCCGCCGAAGGGCTGGAGCTGCTGGCCGCTGCGACGTCGTACGCGCCCGGCACCGAGTGGGCCGGCGTGCCCTGGGTCACCGCGCCCGAGCTGGCCGAACGGCTGGAACCGGAGCACATCGCCCGCGTCCTCATGCAGGTCTGCGCCGCACTGCCCGACCCGGTGCCGCGGATCGGGCGGGCCCCGCTGACCCCGTACCTCACCCTCGCCCGCAACGCGGCCACCGTGCACCCCGAACACGGCCTGCTGCTGGGCGCGGCGTCCGCGCTGGCCCGGCGCCTCGGCGAGGTCGAGCTGGCGGTCCGCTGGGCCACCCGAGGGGTACGCGCACAGCCCTCGAAGATGGGCGAGGTGTGGCTCGGGTACGCGTACCGCAGCTCGGGCCGGACCCGCGACGGCCTCGCGGCCCTCGGTCGGGCCGTCGAGCTGGACCCCGACGACCTGGCGATCTACGCGGACATCGCCGGCACACTGGCCGAGATCGGCCGGCTGGACGAGGCGTTGGAGTGGACCGAGCGGGCGCTGGCGCGCGATCCGTCGTTCGACTGCGCCGTGCACACCGCCCACCGCCTGCGGCACCTGCGCGACGGTGACCTCGCCCACCTTGTCGCGCTCGCCGACTTCGTGCGGGACCACCCGGACGACAGCCACGAGCACGGCGACCTGGCCCAGTGCTGCCGAGGTCGACCCTGGCTCGGCCAACTCACCCCGGCCGGTGGGCCCCTGGTCGACGCGATCCGCCAGGCGGTGGCCGATGACGACAATGGTCTCGGCGGTGCCGTACGCCTACCGGCCGCCGCCCCGCCGAGCGCGGTCGGGACGGCCATCTCCACCGCCCCCGGGCTACGGATCGAGGTCGTCGGCACGCCGGAGCCCGACCCACGCGAGCCCCGGCGGGAGTCCGCTCAGCGGTTGTGGCACTACGCGGACACGGTCCCGACGCCCGCGCTGGCGGCGCCCTCGGCGACGGCTGTCGAACGGATCGGGCAGATCGCCCACCCGGCGTGGGCACACCCACCGGCGGCGTACGACGCGGCGGTGGGTCTGGCCGGCCTCGACCTGGGCGACCTGCTCGGCCTGCTGGTGCATCCGCCGGCGGCGCCGGCCAACGCGGTGGGTCGGCTGCTGGCGGCCCACGACCCGTCGGTCTGGGTTCGTGGAGTGCAGGTGTGGGCCTGTCTGGGGCTGCTGCACCACCGCACCGACGAGCCGTGGGAGGGCAGTACCCGGCGCCGGGTGCTGCTCGACCTGATCTGGGGCGTCGAGGACTGGGTCACCGAGGCGGCGCTGTTCGCCCTGGTCACCGCCGCCTGGGTGGACCCCTCGGTGCGGTCGGACGTGGCCCGGGTGGTGGCGGAGCGGTTGGCCGACGCGGCTGCCGTGGCGCGGAGCCGACCGGTCCCGATCGCTGCCTCGCTGGCTCACCTGGCACTCGCCGCCCCGCAGTTGGATCCGGCGACGGCGGCACTGGCCACCGAACTGCTGGCCGCCCACTCCCCCAGGCTTCCCCGCCCCCGCAACCCCCTGCGCCGCCTCTGGCAACGCCTGATCCGCCGCTAACTCCCCCGCGAACCCGCGAACCCCGCCACCCCCGCGATCTTGCACTTACTGTCGCCGTTTTGCCGGAAACAGGGCTTATGCACGCGCCCAAAGTGCAAGATCGCGGGGGTTGGGGGTTGGGGTTGGGTCAGGCGACCGGGGCCTTGCCGAGGGCGACCTCGGCGTCCTCCTCCGGGGTGGCCTGCGGCGGCGCCTCGTTCGCGGTGCGCAGCGGGATCTCCTTGATGAACCAGGCGAGCACCGGGATCACGATGGTGAACAGCACCGCCCAGAGGAAGACGTGCGAGATGGCGTCGGAGAGACCGCCGAGCACCGCCTCGCGCGCCTGAGCGGGCAGTTCCTTGAGCTTCTCCAGGTCCATCCCGGCGCCGGCCTCGCCGCCACCGAAGGCCCGACCACCCTCGGAGCTGGCCAGCCGGTTGGCGAAGATCGCTCCGAACAGCGAGATGCCGAACGAACCGCCGATCGACCGGAAGAAGGTGGCCGCGCCGCTGGCCGCGCCGAGGTCCTTCTGCTCCACGCTGTTCTGCGCGATCAGCATCGACGTCTGCATGAGGAAGCCCATGCCGATGCCGAGCACGATCATGTAGATCGAGGACATCAGCTTGCTGGTGTCCGTGTCGAGCATGGACAGCAGCGCCATGCCCGCCGTCATCACCACGCCACCGATGATCGGGTACGCCCGGTATCTGCCGTTACGGGTGATCGCCCGGCCGATGACCAGCGAGACGACAAGCATGCCGAACATCAGGGGCAGCAGCAGCAGACCGCTGTTGGTGGCCGACGCCCCCTGCACTGTCTGCTGGTAGAGTGGCAGGAAGTTCATCGCGCCGAACATCGCGAAGCCGAGCAGGAAGCCGATCACCGAGATCAGCGCGAAGTTGCGGTTGGCGAAGAGCGCCAGCGGCAGGATCGGCTCCTGGACCCGGCGTTCCACCAGGCCGAACGCCACCAACGCGACGACGGCCAGCACTGCCAGGCCGAGGATCTGCGGCGAGGTCCAGTCGTACTCGTTGCCACCCCAGGTGGTGATGAGCACGATCGCGGTGATGCCGACCGAGAGCAGCCCGGCGCCGAGCCAGTCGAT
Organism: Micromonospora sp. NPDC048947; assembly: GCF_040649495.1. Lineage (NCBI taxonomy): Bacteria > Bacillati > Actinomycetota > Actinomycetes > Micromonosporales > Micromonosporaceae > Micromonospora > Micromonospora sp. NPDC048947. The sequence goes on along the minus strand of NZ_JBEZFO010000018.1, from coordinate 38,972 downwards.
CCGGTGCTCGGTGCGGTACTTCGGCAGGTGCATGGTGGTGATCAGCACGAGCAACGCGATTCCGCCCAGCGGCAGGTTCACGTAGAACGCCCAGCGCCAGGAGAGGTGGTCGGTGATGAATCCGCCGGCCAGCGGACCGGCGACCATGGCGATGGCCATGATGCCGGCGATCATGCCCTGGTAGCGACCGCGCTCGCGGGGCGGGACCAGATCACCGATGATCGCCATCACGCCGACCATGAGGCCGCCGGCGCCGAGGCCCTGCACGGCCCGGAAGGCGATGAGCTGGACCATGCCGTCCTCTGGGCCGCCGAACATCCCGGAGCCGGCCATGCCACAGAGGGCGGAGCCGACCAGGAAGACGACGACCGAGGTCAGGAAGACCGACTTGCGGCCGTAGAGGTCACCGAGCTTGCCCCAGATCGGGGTGGAGACGGTGGTGCCCAGGACGTACGCGGTAACCACCCAGGTGAAGTGGTTGAGCCCGCCGAACTCGCCAACGATCCGCGGTAACGCGGTGCTGACGATCATATTGTCGAGCATCGCGAGCATCATCGCGATCATCAGCCCGAACAGCACGACCCGGATGTTGTTGGGTCTCGTGCCGGCCTGGGTTGCCTGAGTCATGGGTAAGCTCCCCCCGAAGATTGCCGTACTTACTTGCCGCCCGGCTAGTCACCTTACTAGCCGCACGGTAAGTTGGGTACAAGCAACGGTCAAGCCATTTGGAGGGTGTGCGTGAGCGAGAGCACAGGCGGCGGAACGCGGGAACGGATCAAGGCCGTCGCGCTCGAACTCTTCACCGAGCAGGGGTACGAGAAGACCTCGCTCCGGGAAATCGCCGAGCGCCTCAACGTCACAAAGGCCGCGCTCTACTACCACTTCAAGAGCAAGGACGACATCGTCGCCAGCTTCGTCGAGGACCGGCTGGAGCGGATGGACGCGCTGACCGCCTGGGCCGCCACCCAACCCGCCACCCTGGCCACCCGACGCGAGCTGATCTCCCGGTACGCCGACACGATGTTCGACGGCACCCAGCCGTCGGTGATGCGCTTCTTCGAGCAGAACCAGACAGCGCTCAAGAGCCTCTCCTCCGGGCAGAAGATGCGCGGTCGGATGATGGAGCTGGCCGAGGCGCTCTGCCGGGGAGACGACTCCCCCGCCGCCCAGCTACGCGCCGCGCTGTCGCTGTTCGCGGTGCACACCAGCTGGTTCGCGGTCCGCGCGCCGCACATCAGCGACGACGAACGCCGCAAGCTCGCCCTGGAGGTGGCCGACGAACTGCTGGCCGCCATCGGCACGCAGCCCGACGCCTGACCGGGCATGATCGCGCCAGCCCAGGCTCGTCGGTCGCCGGCCTCAGCCGCGCGTCAGCTCCAACCGCAGGCCGAGCAGGTCAACACCCGGCGCCGGTGACCAGTCCTTCTCCGGCGAACGGACGAAACCACGCCGCGAGTAGAGCCGGTGCGCCGCATCGGCCATCCCGGCCCGGACGCAGATCATCACCGCCGTGCAACCCGACCCGGTCGCCCGGTCTACACACGCCTCGACCAGCGCGGCACCAACACCCCGCCCCTGAGCGCCCGGGTCGACAGCGAGCATCCGGAACTCCGCCTCGCCCGGCCCGGCCAGCTCGGCGAACGGGGTGCCCGGCAGCACGAACGTGACCGAGCCGAGCACCGCCCCGGTCACCTCGTCGACAGCGACCAGCACCTCGCCGCTGGCGGCTCGGGTCGACACGTCGGCCAGCACCTCGCCGTACCCGTGTTCGCCCTTGAGCTGGCCGTCCGCCTCGTACGCGGCCACCGTCAGCCCGGCCACCGCCGGGAAGTCGACCGACTCGGCCGGACGGACCCGCAACCCGGTCAAGCGATCACGGCGATCAGGTCACCGTCCTGCACGACGTCGCCCTCGTTGACGACGAGCTGCTGGAGCACACCATCGGACTCGGCGACGACCGGGATCTCCATCTTCATCGACTCGAGGATCACCAGGGTGTCGCCCTCGGTCACCGTGTCACCCGCCGTGGCGACGACCTTCCAGACGTTGGCCACCATCTCGGCGCGGATCTCCTCGGCCATGTCCAGGCCCTCCCTCTTCGCGACGTGCCTGCCGATGTATCCAATCATGCGTCGACCGGCGATGGGCGGGCAGCGGCGCAGCCGGGATGACAGGTCCGCCCTGGGGAAGGCGGCGGGTGTCGACAGCACTACCATCAGCGGGTCGGACCCGACGCCGGACCGCCGGTGGCCGCATCCGCGCCGAGGTCGTGCGCAGGACGGATCCGACCCATCACGAGGAGGTCAGCATGGCGAAGAAGTCCCGGAAGAAGAAGGCTCGTAAGAAGAGCGCCGCGAACCACGGCAAGCGTCCCAACTCCTGAACGGGTCGACGGGCCGACCGCCCGTCGCCGCTCAGCCGGCCGAGGCCGGGTACACCGGTGGCCCGGGTCGACATCGACCCGGGCCACCGGTCTTGCCAGCTGGCGCCGACGCTCGGTCGGCCAGCTCAGACGCTCAGTCGGCCAGCTCACGGGAGTCGCTGGTCTCGAAGACCACCAACTCGGTGAGCTTGACCCGCAGCCGCTCACGCAGCTGATCCGGCGCGGTCTCGTTGCCACAGCAACGCGCCACCAGCGCCCGCACCTCCTGCTCCAGCCCGTACTCGCGCAGGCAGGGCCCGCACTCGTCCAGGTGGTGCCGGATCAGCGAGCGACGCTCGTCGGCGCACTCCAGATCCAGGTAGAGATACACCTCCGCGAGCACTTCGCGGCAGTCCGTCTCGTGCGGCTCCCCACAGCTCACGTCACACCTCCCGGCCGGCAGCGGCGGTCGAGCCCTTCGCCGAGCGGGCCGCACTGAAGCCCCGCTCGCCCGCGTAACGCTCGAGCAGCTTGCGCAGATTACGACGGCCCCGGTGCAGACGCGACATCACGGTGCCGATCGGCGTGCCCATGATGTCCGCGACCTCCTTGTAGGAGAAGCCCTCGACATCGGTGAGGTAGACGGCCAGGCGGAACTCCTCCGGCAACTGCTGGAGGGCCTCCTTGACGTCACTGTCCGGCAGCCGGTCCAGTGCCTCCGTCTCGGCCGAGCGCAACCCGCTGGAGGTGTGCGACTCGGCCTCGGCGAGCTGCCAGTCGGTGATCTCCTCGGTGGGCGCCTGAATCGGCTGGCGCTGCCGCTTGCGGTAGGAGTTGATGTAGGTGTTGGTCAGGATCCGGTAGAGCCAGGCCTTGAGGTTCGTGCCCTGCTCAAACTGGTGGAAGGCCGCGTAGGCCTTCAGGTACGTCTCCTGGACCAGATCCTCGGCATCCGCCGGGTTGCGTGTCATCCGCAGCCCAGCAGCGTAGAGCTGATCGACGAATGGCATCGCGTCCCGCTCGAATCGGGCCCTGCGCTCGTCCGTCTTCTCGGTGGTCAACCGCACATCCCCTCGCGTCGGATGCTTTCCCGCCGAGGATACGCGCACGGACCTGCCCGCAGATTCACTTCCGGCCGGTGTGCCCGTGCTCACCGCACCCACCCCGCCCGGTCCCGCCGTCGCGGGCCACTCCGGGCCATCCAGCAGCCGCTTCAGCTGCCGGGCGTCCCGCTCGTCCCGTTCCAGGCTTCGTGTCTCGGTTGGCACCGGTCACCCCCCTCGCAGAAAAGTCGTCCGGGGGTAGTAACGCGAGATGACCACTGGGGCATTCCGGCCGACCCTCCCCGTTCCTGGTCCCGGCCCCGACGGCGGCCGGCGCTGGGACCAGGAAGGGCCTGGGAGGACTGGTGTCACCGGCCCTGCTCGGGCCTGCGGCACCAACGGATGCAACGACCCGTGCCCGCGCCGGAAACGGTCGCCCCGGCGAGCCGGCCGCGACGGATCAGCTGGCCGCCCAGCCCTGGGCGGACAGCCAGTCGCGCACGGCGGCGGCGGTGCCGGCCGGATCGCGGCGCAGGTCGTGCGTCTCACCGGGACGGCTCACCACCTGCACGGCCGGTCCCGGCTCCGGCGTCCCGAACGGATCCCGATCGCCGTTGACCACCAACGTCGGCAGGCCGGTGCCCAGTTCGGCGGCGCGCGAGCGTTCCGGCCGGCCGGGCGGGTGCAGTGGGAAGGCCAACGCGACCACGCCCACCGCGCCCACCGCACGGGCCGTCCGACAGGCCACCCGTGCGCCGCTGGAACGCCCACCGACCACCACCGTCGGCACGTCGGCGTGCCGGTCGCGCAGCTCGGCGAGCACCGCTGTCCAGGCCTCGTCGAGGTGACCTGCCGGTGCCGGCGCACGCCGACCGGCGACCCGGTAGGGCTGCGTCACCCGGACCACCGCCAGCCCGGCCGCCACCGACGCGTCCCGGACCGCGAGCAGGTCGGGCGCGTCGACGCTGCCACCCGCGCCGTGCCCGAGGACGAGCAGGGCGGTGGCCGGGCGGACCGGCAGGTCGGTGTCGATCCACGCCGGACCGCGCGGGGTGTCGATCTCGTTGCTGGCTGGCACCGGCCTATTCTGCGCCGCCGGACGGGCGTCGGATGCGAACCGGGCCGCCGATCAGCTCAGCGGGACCAGGACCAACAGGCGATCGCGCACCGGCGGGCCGGCGTCGTCGATGGCGTCCGGATCGGGTTCGACCTCGCCGCGCCAGGCGACCAGCATCGCCCGGCGTTCCCGCGGCGTGGTGCCGCCCCACACGCCGTGGCAGTCACCGACGTCGAGGGCCCAGGCCAGGCAGGACCCCTGCACGTCACAACTGCGACACAGCGCGACGGCGGCGTCCGCCGGCTCGTTCGGTGCCGGAAAGAATGTCTCCGGATCGACGCTCTGGCAGGTTCCTCTGGTGCGCCATGCGTCGTCCTGTCGCCGTTCTCGCACGGCCCGCAGCAGTCGCGGATCTCGCCGCGCCGCTGCCACCTCGTGCGGACGCGGCATACGTGCCCGTGTCATCCACCCACCTCCCCCGTGGGACCGGCAAAATCTGTGGACGTCGTCCGCCCCGTGCGGACCGACAGCCACTACCGGCGCTGTGTTCTATCGCACTTCGCAACACCGGGACAAGGGTCTGCCGGGAACATGACTGAACAGCCAGGAGACGAATCGCGCTGAACCCTGGCAAATCGGTGGCCGACGATGCACCGCGGCGTCAGAACAGTGTCAGCTCCTGCTGTGACACCGGCGGCGTCACCGCCACCCGCGCGGTCAGCTGTGGCCCGTCGTTACGAACGTCTCCCACCGCCGCACCCACCGGGCGGATCTCCAACCCCGCCAACTGCTCCGCCGACGCCGGAGTGAGCAACCGCTCCGGCTCGTCGGTCGGCGCGAGCCACGACGACCACCGCTCGGGTGGCAGCAGCACCGGCATCCGGTCGTGCACCTCGGCCAGGTCGCCGAGCGCCGCGGTGGTCAGCACGCTGAAGGTGAGCCGGGTCTCGGCGTCGGACTCCCAGACCGACCAGATGCCGGCCAGCGCGAGCACCGAGCCGTCCCGGGGAGTCATGAAGTACGCCTGTCGCCCGCCGTCGGGCAGCCGCACCCACTCGTACCAGCCGTCCGCCGGGACCAGACAACGGCGACGGGAGAAGGAACCGGCGTACGCCCGGCTGGTGGCCACCGTCTCCGCCCGCGCGTTGATCATCCGGGCGGCGCCGGAGGCGGACCGGGACCAGTGCGGCAGCAGACCCCAGCGACCGACACAGAGGCTGCGGTGCCCCTCCGGGCTGACCCGGACCAGCGGCACCCTGTCGGTCGGCGCGACGTTGTGGTCCGCCCGGACCAGGCCGTCGGAGTCGTCTGACGACTCGAACAGCGCGCTCAGCTCGCCGGAGCTCCGGGTCGTCGCGTACCTCCCGCACATGGGGCACACGCTAACGCGTCGGAGGGCCGTCGGCTGTCCCGCCAACCGGGAGTACGAGTGCCGGGCAACGCCGCCCGCCCGCCGACACGGCAGAATGTAACGGTGGGCAACCTGACCGCGACCCGGCCGCCGCAGCCGTGGACCGCACCGACCGCATCCGACCCGGTGGCGGCGACGCTGCGCCTGCCCGGTTCCAAATCGATGACCGCCCGGGCCCTGGTGCTCAGCGCGCTGGCCGCCGGCCCGTCGACGCTGGCCCGGCCACTGCGCGCCCGCGACACCGAGTTGATGGCCGCCGGCCTGCGGGCGATGGGCGCGCACGTCTCGATCAGCGACGACGAGCGCTGGCTGGTCCGACCGCACCCGCTGGCCGGCCCCGCCCACGTCGGCGTCGGGCTGGCCGGCACCGTGATGCGGTTCGTGCCACCGGTGGCGGGCCTGGCCGACGGGCAGGTCACCTTCGACGGTGACCCGTACGTGCGCACCCGCCCACTCGGCCCGCTGGTCGGCGCGCTGCGCTCGCTGGGCGTCCGGATCGACGTCACCGGCACCGGCAGCCTGCCGCTGACAGTGTTCGGCACCGGTGGGGTCACCGGCGGCGAGGTGGTGCTCGACGCGTCCGTGTCCAGCCAGTTCGTCTCCGCGTTGTTGCTGGCCGCCCCGCGCTTCGACAGGGGCGTCGTGGTGCGGCACGTCGGCCCCCCGGTCCCCTCCGCGCCGCACCTGCGGATGACAGTGCGGATGCTGCGGGCCGCTGGCGCGGCCGTCGACGACAGCACCCCCGACGTGTGGACCGTCGAGCCCGGCCCGCTCACCGGGCGCGGCTGGGAGATCGAGCCGGACCTGTCCGGCGCGGTGCCGTTCTTCGCCGCCGCCCTGGTCACCGGCGGTGAGGTGACCTTGCAGGGCTGGCCGCACAGCAGCGCCCAACCTGTCGAGCAACTCCGCTCGTTGCTACAGCGGATGGGCGGCGAGGTCACCCTCTCCACCGCCGGGCTGACGGTGCGGGGCACCGGCGTGGTGCACGGCCTGACCGCCGACCTCTCCGACGTCAGCGAGCTGACCCCGGCGCTGACCGCGCTGGCCATGCTGGCCGACTCGCCGTCGGTGTTCACCGGCGTCGGGCACATCCGTGGCCACGAGACCGACCGGCTCGCCGCGCTCACGCGCGAGTTCACCGCCCTCGGGGCGGACATCACCGAAGCGCCGGACGGGCTGGAGATCCGACCCCGCCCACTGCGCGGCGGGACCTTCCGCACCTACCACGACCACCGGATGGCGCACGCCGCGGCGGTGGCCGGGCTCGCCGTTCCGGGCATCGAGGTGGACGACGTGGGGTGTACCTCCAAGACCATGCCCGAGTTCCCGGCACTATGGTCAGCGATGGTGACGGGCAAGTGAGCTGACGAGAAGAGGACAGGTCCTGGCGACCAAACGGCGGGAGTACGACGAGGACGACGTGCGGGTCCGGCCCGGAAAGTCGTCGCGCCCGCGTACGCGCACCCGCCCGCAGCACGCCGACGCTGTCGACGGGTTCGTCATCGCCGTCGACAGGGGGCGCTACACCTGTGTGCTCTCCGGGGCCGAACGCGGCGTGGTCGGCGCCGAACTGCCCACTGTCACCGCGATGCGGGCCCGCGAGTTGGGCCGCAAGTCGGTGGTGGTCGGTGACCGGGTCAGCCTGGTCGGTGACACGTCCGGCGCGGAGGGCGCTCTCGCCCGCATCGTCCGGATCGCGGAACGCCGCTCCGTGCTGCGCCGCACAGCCGACGACGACGAGACCACCGCCGAGGGTCGGCTGGAACGGGTCGTGGTGGCCAACGCGGACCAGTTGGTGATCGTGAGCGCGTTGGCCGACCCACCGCCGCGCACCGGGTTCATCGACCGCTGCCTGGTGGCCGCGTACGACGCGGACGTCGAGCCGCTGCTCTGCCTCACGAAGGCCGATCTGGCCGGGCCGGAGGAGGTGCTCGGCTACTACACCGAGCTGGAGCTGCCCTACGTGCTCAACCGCCCCGACTCCGACCTCGACGCGCTCCGTGCGCTGCTGAGCGGCAAGGTGTCGGTGCTGGTCGGGCACTCCGGGGTGGGCAAGTCGACGCTCGTCAACCGCCTCGTTCCGGACGCGCTGCGCGCTGTCGGCGTGGTCAGCGCGATCGGCCGGGGCCGGCACACCTCGACCAGCGCGGTGGCGCTGCGGCTGCCACCGGTGCCGGGGATCGACACCGACCCGGGCTGGATCATCGACACCCCCGGGATCCGCAGCTTCGGGTTGGCGCACGTCTCGGCCGACAGCCTGCTGCATGGCTTTCCGGACCTGGTCGAGGGCACCGTCGACTGCCCACCGAACTGCCCCCACACGGCCGACGAGGCCGAGTGTGGGCTGGACGCCTGGGTGGCCGCCGGTAAGGCCGACCCGCGCCGGCTGGCCTCGTACCGTCGGTTGCTCGCCTCCCGGGCCGGCGAGGGTGACTCGCGCGGCGACAGCGACCAGCGCGGTCCGGGCGAGGGTGACCGGCGCGGCCCGGACGAGTGACCCGACGGGCGTGGGCTAGGTTGCCGGCATGACCGGGTACGCCGACGACCTCTCCCTCGCCCACCTGCTCGCCGACCGGGCCGACGCCATCGCCACGGCCCGGTTCCGCGCACTCGACCTGCGCGTCGAGGCGAAGCCCGACCTCACCCCGGTCTCCGACGCGGACACCGCTGTGGAGCGGGAGATCCGCGCCCTGCTGGCCGAGCACCGACCGGCGGACGGGCTGCTCGGTGAGGAGTACGGCGCGCAGTCGCCGGTCCACCCGAACGGCCGCCGGTGGATCATCGATCCGATCGACGGCACCAAGAACTTCGTCCGTGGCGTGCCGATCTGGGCCACCCTGATCGCGCTCTACGACGGCGACCGGCCTGCGGTCGGCGTGGTGTCCGCACCAGCGCTCGGACGACGCTGGTGGGCCAGCGCGGGCGCTGGCGCGTACGCCGGGCCGGGCCCCGCGGCCGGCGAGCGGATCGGCGTGTCAGCGGTGCGTGGGGTCGCGGATGCCAGCTTCTGCTACTCGTCCCTGAACGGGTGGGAGGAAGCCGGGCGGCTCGACGCGGTGCTCGACCTGATGCGGGACAGCTGGCGCAACCGGGCGTACGGCGACTTCTACGGCTACATGCTGTTGGCTGAGGGGGCACTGGACGTGATGGTCGAGCCGGAGTTGTCAGTGTGGGACGTGGCGGCGCTGGTGCCGATCGTCACGGAGGCGGGTGGCACGGTCACGGATCTGGCCGGACAACCGGCCCCCGCGGGCGCTCCGGGCACCGACAGCAGCGTGGTGGCCACCAACGGTGTGCTGCACGCCGACATCCTCGCCCGCCTCAATCGACCAGCCGAGCGCTGACCCCCGGCAACCTCTATCCTCGCCAGGTGGTCTCCTCCGGTTGGTGCTTCCTCGCGGCGATGATCGTCGCGTACGGCTTCGCCAACCTGCTCCAGTCGGTGGCGGCGGCCCGCACCACTGTCCACCACACCTTCGATCCGGGCCTGCTGCTGCGCCTTGCCGGGCACCGGACGTATCTGGTCGGTCTCGGCTGTCAGATCGCCGGTTTCGTGCTCGCCTTCCTGGCCCGACGGGACCTGCCGCTGTTCCTCGTGCAGGCCAGCGTGGCCGCCGGGCTCGGGGTGACCGCCATCCTCGGGGTGCTGGTGCTGAAGTGGCGGCTGCCGGCGGCTGAGGTGGTGCTGCTGGCGCTGCTCTTCGCGGGGATCACCGCGCTGGTGCTGTCCGCCCGGCCGGCGCCGTCGAAGCAGCTCGGCACCGCCGGCTCGATCGCCCTGCTGATCGCGCTGGGCGTCATAGCGGTGCTCGGTTTCTTCGCCGTCCGGCTGCACGGGGCGCCGGGTTCGGTGGCCCTCGGCTCACTGGCCGGGCTGGCGTTCAGCTCGGCCGCGGTCGCCGCCCGGCCACTGGCATCCGCGCCGTCCGCCGAGGCGTTCCTCGCCGACCCGCTGTTCTACCTGTTGATCGCCCACTCGATAGTGGGTCAGCTGCTGCTCGGTCTGGCGATGCAGCGTGGCTCGACGACCGCCGCGGTCGCCGCGATGGACGCCGCCGGCGCGGTGCCGGCCGCGATCGTCGGCCTGCTGCTGCTCAACGACAAGATCTGGCCGGGGCGGGAGTGGCTGGCCGCTGTCGGTTTCCTGGTGACCCTGGCCGCGGTGATCGGCCTGACCCGGTACGCCGAACCGCAGCAACACCGTTCGGTGGCACGCCGTCGGGACCCGGCCATGGTCGGTGCCGGTCGGCCGGGCTGACCACCCGGCACCGCACCACGGCAAGAGGTGTCGCAGTACCGCCGACTCAGGCCTCGACCGGCTTGCGGCGGCTCACCACCCGTTCGTAGAGGCGCTCCAACGCACCGGCGGTCCGCTCCCAGGTGTAGCTGCTGCGCACCCGGTCCACGGCGGCGTGCCCGTACGCGAACCGGCCGGCGTTGTCGGCGAGCAGCCGGCGCATCGACACTCCGAGTGCCCGTACGTCACCGGGGGGCACCAGGCGGCCGGTGACCTCGTCGACGACGGCGTCCGCCAGGCCGCCCATCGCGTAGCCGATCACCGGCACCCCGCAGGCCATCGCCTCCAGCGAGACCCGCCCGGCCGAGGAGTAGTGCGGCGTGCAGGCGACCACGTCCGCCGACCGGTACCAGGTGGCCATCTGGTCGTGCGGCACCGCTCCGACGAGCCGTACCTGGTCGACGACGCCGAGCTGTTCGGCCAGCTCGCGCAGCCGTCGCGCCTCGGTGTGGTTGGCCAACTGGTCGGCCGGTGGCCCACCGGCGATCACCAGCTCGGCGTCACCGACCAGCCGCATCGCCCGGATCAGATCCTCCTGGCCGTGCCCGGCGGCCAGCGAACCCACCGAGAGGATGCGGGGCCGCTGTTCGCGGGGCGCCGCCTCGCCGTCGGGGTGGAACAGGTCGATGTCGACGCCGGCCGGCACCAACGCGACCGAGCTGCGTTGCAGACCCATCCGGGTCAGCTCGTCGACCTCGTCGTTGGACTGGGCCACGGCGATGTCGACCGCCCGGGTCAATGCGCGTTCCAGCGTGATCCGCTGGCCCGGCCCGTCGTAGTGGCCACCCAGGTGACGCAGTTGCTCGATGCCGAGTGAGTGGAACGTCTGCACCACCGGAATGTCGGTCTCCCGAACGGCGTGCGCGGCGGCCAGGCCACCGACCCAGTAGTGCCCGTGCACCACCTCGGGCCGCCAGGCGCCCGACCACTCGTCGGCCAGCCAGCGGCCGACCTCCGTCACGTACGGGATCAGCTCGACGGTGGGTAGTGGGTTGGGCGGGCCGGCGGGCACCTGGTGCACCTGGTAGCCGTCGACGTTCATCGTCGCCGGCAGCGTCGGGTCGTCCCGGCGCACGTAGAGCCGGACGTCATGGCCTCGCTCGGCCAGCTCGGCGGCGACCCGCGCGGTGTGCTGGCGGGTGCCGACCGGCGGCCCGTCGGCGTGGCGGTAGGAACTGGCGTGCGCGCAGACGAGGCCGACGCGCATGGGTCACCTCCCTGCGATCTTTCCTCGGCGGTGGTCCTCCCGGTCAGAGCGTCCCATTAACCCCGCGACGCTGAGCCGAAACCTGGCAGATCAGGAAGAGTCCCCGCGAGTGCCACCGAAACTTGCGCCACGGCAAGCACACGCGCCGCACACACTGCGGTTCGACGATGATCGACAAGCCGTCGTCGGTGTGACCAGGCCCGGCCGGGGGTACCGCTCAGGAATGCCGCTGACCCGCAGTCTCGACGATTCGACAGTGGTGATCACCGGCGCGTCCAGCGGGATCGGCACGGCGACCGCGTACGCACTGGCCCGCCGGGGAGCCGCCGTCGTGCTGGCCGCCCGCAGCGAGCCCGCCCTGCTACAGGTCGCGCAGCGCTGCCGGGAGTTGGGCGGCCGGGCGCTTGTCGTACCGACCGACGTCACCGAGTTGGAGTCGGTGCGGCGGCTGGCCGATCAGGCAGCGGCCGAGTTCGGCCGGATCGACGCCTGGGTGAACAACGCCGCGGTGAGCGCCGTGGGGCTGTTCGACGAGATCCCGGTCGCCGAGTTCCGCCGGGTGCTGGAGGTCAACCTGCTCGGGGCGGTGCACGGCATCAAGGCGGCCCTGCCCTACCTCGGTGCCGCCGGTGGCGGGGTGCTTGTCAACAACGCCTCGGTGCTGGCCGAGGTGGCAATGCCGTACCAGTCGGCGTACAACGCGACCAAGCACGGCATCCGCGGGCTGGCCGACACCGTCCGACAGGAGCTGCGGGTCACCGGTCGCGGTCACATCTCCGTCTGCACCGTGCTGCCGGCCACCATCGACACCCCGTTCTTCCGGCACACCGGCAACCACAGCGGCCGGGAACTCGTGCCGCCCCCTCCGATCTACCCGCCGGAGGTGGTCGCCGAGACCATCGTCCGGCTGCTGCGCCGGCCCCGCCGCGAGGCGTACGCCGGCGGCGCGGCCCGGCTGATCGGCCTGCAGTGGCGGTTGGCGCCCGCGCTGGTGGAGCGCACCCTCGGTTGGTACGCCCACCGCACCCAGTTCGGTCCGGGCGCCCGGGTGGACAGCAGCGGCAACGTGTTCCACAGCGATGCTCAGGCGCGCCAGGACGGTGGTTGGCACGGTCGGCGGCGACAGTTGGTGCGGATGACCGCAGCGTTCGGTCTGGCCGCCGCCGGCACCGCCGTCGGCACCCTGGCGGCCATCAACCGCCGCTCCCGGTCGGATCGCTGATGGCCGATGTCGAGCGCCCGAATGCGCTGACCGTCACCGGCGCGCACAATGGGGCGATCATGTCGAGCTGTCTCGTGGAAATCGACGAGTCGTCAGCGGTGGTTCGGCTGACCGGTGTGCTCGATGCCGCTGGTGCCGAGGCGGTACGCGGCGCGCTGCTCGCCCGCCTGCTGGCCCGGCCCGGCCCGGTGGTCGCCGACGTGACCGGCCTGCGGGTCGTCGACCCGGTCGGGCGCGGCGTCTTCGCCGACGTACGTCGGGAGGTCGCCGACTGGCCCGCAGCGGACCTGCTGCTGTGTGACCCGGCGGTCGACGGCCCCGCCCATCCGGACGCCGCGCTCGCCGGGGTGCCGGCCTGGCCGACGCTCGACGGGGCGCTGGCCGCTGTGGCGGCGACACCGCTGGCGGCGGTGCTCAACGCCGAACTGGCTCCGGCGGTGGGAGCCGCTCGGCAGGCGCGCGAGCTGGTCACCACCGGTTGCGAGCGCTGGGGCATGTCGACGCTCACCGACCCGGCGTGCATCGCGATCACCGAGATGGTCAACAACGTGGTGGCCCACGCCCGGACCCCGATGACGGTTCGGCTGGCGCCGCAGGACACCACCCTGCACCTGGCGGTTCGCGACCACTCCCCGCGTCAGCCGACCTTCGCCGGGATCTCCCCGCCGAACCGTGCCGGCGGCCGGGGCCTGCTGCTGATCGACACGGTGACCCGTCGCTGGGGCAGCAGCGCCGTACCGGACGGCAAGGTCGTCTGGTGTGTGCTGCACCCCGACGACGAGGCCGCCTGACGGGGCTTTCGCCATCGGCGACCGGTTCGGCGGCGTACCGCCGGAGGCCGCCCGGTTACGGCGGCAGGGCAGCGGGTAGTGATCAGACATGCGCGACAACGAGTACCCGACCCCCGTGTCCGACACCGAGGCGCAAGGGCTGCCCGACACCGCCGATGACGACTCGACCGCCAACGACGACGTCCTCACCGGGCGCGAGGCGGACGGCCCGGACCCGGCCCAACTGCCCGGCGATCGGACGCCGGTGGCGGTGGACCGGTTCGGAACGACCGCCGAGGAGCAGCTCGACGGTGAGTCGTTGGACTACAAGCTCGACCGCGAGGTCTACGAGCGCCCGGCGGACGACCCGCTGGCCGGCACCATCGACCCGAAGATCGCCTTCGAGGCGGACAACCTGGAAGCCGCGGCGGAGGCTCAGCTGGACGCCGACGTGATGGATCCCGGGCCGACCTCGGACCCGAACTCACCGGTCTCCCTCTACGACCACGGTCAGCTCGGCACCGTGGCCGACGCCACAGTGGGCCGGCTGGTGGAACCGGACGAGGGGTCGCACACCGACCAGGAGACCGACTCGGTGGCGTACGACGCCGGATCGGCCGGGGGCGGAGCGACAGCCGAGGAGCTGGCCATCCACGAGACGGAGCCGCCGCGCTCGGTCTGACGCCGGCTCAGTCGTCCAGACCGCGTTCGATGGCGTACCGGGTCAGTTCGACCCGGTTGTGCAGTTGCAGCTTGCCCAGGGTGTTCTGCACGTGGTTCTGCACGGTGCGGTGCGACAGGCCGAGCCGCTGGGCGATCTGCTTGTACGACATCCCCTTCGCCACCAGCCGCAGCACCTCCGTCTCCCGTTCGGTGAGCTGGGGCGTCGCGGGTTCGGCAGCGTCGGCCGGGCCGGTCCCCCGCCCCGGTCCGGCGGCCAGCCGGCGGTACTCGCCGAGCACCAGCCCGGCCAGGCCTGGGGTGAAGACCGCGTCGCCGGCCGCGGTGCGGTGCACCGCCTCCAGGAACTCGGCGGGCGCTGTCGACTTCACCAGGTAACCGGTGGCCCCGGCCTTGACCGCGTCCAGCACGCTCTGCTGTTCGCCGCTGGCGCTGAGCATCAGCACCCGTACGGCGGGCAGAGCCGCGCGCAACCCCAGGATCACCTCGACGCCGGAGATGTCGGGTAGTTGCAGATCGAGGACGACGACGTCGGGCCGGGCGGCGGCGGCCACCCGGATGGCCTGTCGTCCCTCGCCGCTGGTCGCCACCACAAGGAAACCGGCCTCGGTCAGGTCGCGGGCCACGCCCTCCCGCCACATCGGATGGTCGTCCACCACCATCACCCGGATCGGGTCCACCGCTGTCACCTCGGCACGCTCAGCTCGATCTCGGTGCCCGCCTCGGGGGCGGACACGATCCGAACCGTGCCGCCCACGTCGGCCACCCGGCCCCGGATCGACTGGGTCACGCCGAGCCGACCCTGGGCGGCCGCCTCGTCCAGCCGTCCGTCCGGGATGCCCGGCCCCTCGTCGCGGATCGACACGGTCACCGTCGCCCCCTCGTCCTCGATCAGCACCCAGGCCCGCCCGCCGGCGTGCCGCCCCACGTTGTCGAGGGCCGCGCCGGTCGCGGCGGCCAACTCTCCGGCCACCCGTCGGGGCAGCGGCACCGGGGTGGCCGGGGCGGAGAGCGCCACCGCCGCCGAGGCGTACCGGCCGAGCAGGGTCCGCAGGTCCACCGCCTCGCCGCCGTCCGGGAGGCTCGCGGCGGCCGGGCCGGCGCCGGCGATCAGCGCCCGCAGGGCGACCTCCTGCTCGCCGGCCAGCCGGGCCAGCTCGCCGGCCTCCCCGGGCAGGTCGGCGCCGCGCCGCTGCACAAGCGCCAGCACCTGGAGCACCGAGTCGTGAATGTCGCGGGCCAGCCGCTCCCGCTCCCGGGTGGCGGCCTCCAACTCCACAGCGCGTTGCAACCGCTCCTCGGCGCTCACCGCGAGCCGGGCCACGTGCCCGACCACCACTCCGGCGAGCAGCATCAGGATCACCCCGGTGAACGAGGACTGGCCGATCCGCTCCCGGGTGGCCAGGTCCGCGCCGGCGACCAGCAACGCGGCGACAGTGCCCCGCCGCCGGCCACCGGAGACGGCCCAGGCCAGCACCGGGCCGGCCATCCAGGCCACACCCAGGGTGGGTACGCCGTGGGTGAGCGCCGTCCGGCCGACCACCCACGGGGTGGCCAGCACGATGGCCACCACCACCCCGAGGTCGGCCAGCAGCAGCGGCCAGCGCCGCCAGGCCGGTCGGGCGTACGCGATCGCTGTCGCGCCGGTCCAGGCGATCATCAGAACGATCAGGGCGCCGACGGCGTACGGGTGGGCGTACCGGTCGGCGTCACGCACCGCGAGCGCGCAGACGTACGCCAGGGAGGCCAGCCTGAACACGGTGAGCGCACGCCACAGCGGCACCTCGAACCCACCCGGTGGCGACGGCATGGCGGTCAGGATGCCACAACCGGGCCGGCGCACGGCGAGCAGCGAGTGCGGTTCGGGAAACCCTGACGTACGGTGGAAAAGCCGCGAAATACTCCGAGATGCGCCGCCGGGACGGGCCCATGACGAACGCAGATCCGCACGCACCGCGTACGGTTGTGCCCATCGAACCTGCCCTCCTGATCGCCGAAGCCTTTGACCAGGCCCAGGTGACCGAGATTCGACACTCGGTCACCTCCTGCGCGCATGCCTCGGGTCTCAGCGGCCAACGGCTTGACGACTTCGTGCTCGCGATCAACGAATTGATCACCAACGCGGTGCGACACGGCGGTGGGCGCGGCTGGCTGCGGCTCTGGCGCGAGTCGGGTGCGCTGGTCTGCGAGGTCGCCGATCACGGGCACGGGATCACCCCGCAACGGTTGCGCGACCGCAGTCGGCCCGCCCCGGACACCGCCGGCGGCTGGGGTCTCTGGCTGGCCCGCGAGCTGACCGACGCGATGGAGGTCGCAACCGGCACCGCCGGCACCACAGTCCGCATCTCCACCGGCCTGACGACCCGCAACCACACCCCCCGCTAACCCCCTCGCGCCGCCCACCCCGCCCCGCGCCCCGCCCCGCCCCGCCCCGCGCCGCACCTCGCCCCGCCGATCATGGAGTTGTGGTGGGTGACAAACTCCCCGCATAGCCCTAAACCAGGCACCATAACTCCATGATCGACCGGACCTCACCGCGATCTTGCACTTAGTGCCCCGACATAAGGGGTATTCCACGCTTTTTGACGACCGAAACTGCAAGATCGACGGAGGCGGGCGCGGCGTGGGGCGGGGGCGGGGGCGGGGGCGGGGGCGGGTCAGGCGAAGAGGGCGGAGACGGATTCTCCGTTGTGGATTCGGCGCGTCGCCTCGGCCAGTGCGGGGGCCACCGACAGGACCTGCAACTTGGGGACCCGCTTGGCGGCCGGGATGGGCACCGTGTTGGTGCAGACGATCTCCAGGACGCCGTCCTGGTCGCTGAGCCGCTGCAACGCGTCGCCGGAGAAGAGGCCGTGCGTGCAGGCGAGCCGGATCGACCGGACCTTCAGGCCGCGCAGATGCTCCATCAGCTCGACCACGGTGCTGCCCTTGGCGATCTCGTCGTCCAGCACTATGACATCCCGGTCGGTCACGTCGCCGATCACTGCGCTGATCTTGACCAGGTCGTCGCTGAACCGCTGCTTCGCCCCGGCCGCCACCGGCGTGCCGAGCAGCCGGGCGAAGGCCGCGGCCTCCTTGGCGTTGCCCAGGTCGGGCGAGACCACCACAGTGTTGCTGAGGTCGTAGCGCCGGAAGTGGGTGGCCAGCTCCCGCAGCGCGTGCAGGTGATCCACCGGGACGCTGAAGAAGCCGTGCACCTGCGGCGAGTGCAGGGTCATCGCGAGCACCCGGTCCGCCCCGGCCGAGGTGAGCAGGTCAGCGACGAGCCGAGCGCCGATCGAGATCCGTGGCGCGTCCTTCTTGTCCGACCTGGCGTAGGCGTAGTGCGGCAGCACCACAGTGATCCGGCCGGCGGAGGCGCCCCGGGCGGCGTCGATCATCAGCAGCAGCTCGACCAGGTGCTCCTGCACCGGCGGCACCAACGGCTGGATCAGGAAGACGTCCCGCTCCCGGCAGTTGGCCTGCAACTGGACTTCCAGGCAGTCGTTCGCGAACCGGGAGACCCGCACCGGGTGCAGCGGCACCCCCAGGTGGGCGCAGATCTCGGCAGCCAGGTCGGGATGGGCGGTTCCACTGAAAACTGCGATGTCGCGCACGTTCGCACATCGTAGGGGAAGTCGACGGCCGCCGACGGCGGCGGGCCGGAACCCGCGGTGAACGCCTGTCGCGCCGCACCGCCGCCCGGGTACGGTGCTGCGGTGACCCCCCAGTACGTCGCCGCCATCGACCAGGGCACCACCTCCTCGCGGTGCATCGTCTTCGACTCCGCCGGGGACATCGTCGCCGTGGCCCAGCGCGAGCACCGGCAGATCTTCCCCCGACCGGGCTGGGTGGAGCACGACGCCGAGGAGATCTGGGACAACGTCGAGCAGGTGGTCGCCGAGGCGCTGCGGACTGCCGGCACCGACGCGTCCGGGCTGGCCGCCGTCGGCATCACCAACCAACGGGAGACCACTGTCGTCTGGGACCGGGCCACCGGTCGCCCGGTGGCCAACGCCATCGTCTGGCAGGACACCCGGACCGGGCCGCTGCTGCGCGAGCTCGCGTCGGCGTACGGCGAGGAGCGGTTCCGGGCCCGCACGGGCCTGCCGTTGGCCACCTACTTCGCTGGGCCGAAGCTGCGCTGGCTGCTCGACGAGGTCGACGGCCTGCGCGAGCGCGCCGAGCGCGGCGAGGTGCTCTTCGGCACCATGGACAGCTGGCTGATCTGGAAGCTGACCGGCGAGCACGTCACCGATGTGACGAACGCCAGCCGGACCATGCTGATGGACCTCACGAGCCTGAACTGGGCCCCGGAGCTGCTGGACGCGATGGGTGTCCCGGCGGCCATGCTGCCGGAGATCCGCTGCTCCGCCGAGGTGTACGGCACGGCCGGCAGGGTGCTCGCCGGAGTGCCGGTGGCCAGTGCGCTCGGCGACCAGCAGGCCGCCCTGTTCGGGCAGACCTGCTTCCAGCCGGGTGAGGCGAAGTGCACCTACGGCACCGGCAGCTTCCTGCTGCTCAACACCGGCGCCACAGCTGTCCCGTCGACGCACGGCCTGCTCACCACTGTCGCCTACCGGATCAAGGACCAACCACCGGCGTACGCCCTCGAAGGCGCCATCGCGGTCACCGGCTCGCTGGTGCAGTGGTTACGCGACAACCTCGGGTTGATCTCCACGGCCGCCGAGGTGGAGGAGTTGGCCCGAACCGTCGACGACAACGGCGGCTGCTACGTGGTGCCGGCGTTCTCGGGGCTGTTCGCCCCGCACTGGCGCAGTGACGCCCGCGGGGTGATCGCCGGGTTGACCGGCTACATCACCAAGGGCCACCTGGCGCGGGCGGTGCTGGAGGCGTCGGCGTGGCAGACCCGCGAGGTGGTCGACGCGATGGACGCCGACTCGGACGTGGCGCTGCGCCGTCTCCGGGTGGACGGCGGGATGACCGCCAACGGCCTGCTCATGCAGTTCCTCGCCGATGTGCTCGACGTGCCGGTGGTCCGCTCCCGGATCACCGAGACCACCTGCCTGGGCGCGGCGTACGCGGCCGGTCTGGCGGTCGGCTTCTGGCCGGACCTGGCCACCCTGCGTGCGCAGTGGCGCTCCGACGCGCAGTGGGAGTCGACGATGGCACCGGAGCTACGCGATCAGGAGCTGCGCCAGTGGCGCAAGGCGGTGCAGCGCACCCTCGACTGGGTGGAGTGACGGCCGCCGCGGCGATCACTCCCAGCGGTTGCCGGTGAGCTTCTCGTAGACCTCGACGTAGCGGGCCCGGGTCGCCTCGACGACCTCGACGGGCACGTCCGGTGCCGGCTCCTGCTTGTTCCATCCGCTGCCGGTGGCCCAGTCCCGCACGTACTGCTTGTCGTAGGAGAACTGCACCCGCCCCGGCTGGTACGACTCGGCGGGCCAGAACCGTGACGAGTCGGAGGTGAGCAGCTCGTCGGCGAGGACCAGGGTGCCGTCCGGCGCCCAACCCAGCTCGATCTTGGTGTCGGCGATGAGGATGCCCCGGTCGGCGGCCAGCTCGGCGCCGCGCCGGTAGACGTCGAGGGTGATCTGCCGCAGCCGCTCGGCGGTGGCCTGGCCCACCTTGGCCACCACGTCGTCGTACGTGATGGGCTCGTCGTGCTCGCCGGCCGGCGCCTTGCTCGACGGCGTGAAGATCGGCTCGGGCAGGATCGACGCCTCACCGAGCCCGCGGGGCAGCGGCACGCCGGAGACCGCGCCGGTCTGCTCGTACTCCCGCAGGCCGCCGCCGGTCAGGTAACCGCGGGCGACGCATTCGACCGGGACCATGTCCAGCCGCTGGCAGCGGATTGCCCGCCCGGCGAACTCGGCGGGCACGTCGGTGGCCGAGATGACGTGGTTCGGCACCAGGTCGGCGAGCTGCTCGAACCACCAGAGCGAGAGCGCGGTGAGCAGGCGACCCTTGTCCGGGATCGGCGTCGGCAGCGCCACGTCGTAGATCGAGATGCGATCCGAGGCCACCAGGATCAGGTCGTCGCCGTCGGCGTAGACGTCCCGGACCTTGCCCGAGTGCAGAAGTTCCACGCGCCCTAGTACACCACGCGAGATGGGAGGGCCTGATTCGACCACCCGGCCGAGGGTGACCGGACGGACGTTGACACCTTCGTGCGCTGCCTGCGTGAATGGTCCGACCGCCACCGCCGTAGGTCCAGGAGAGCGCCGTGCCCGTTGTTCGACCCCCGATCGACCGCCTCGGCGCGGACCCGGGCCGACGCCGACTGCTCGGCGCGTTGCTCGGCGCGCCTCTGCTCGCGTCCGGCGGGTTGGCGGGGTGCAGCGACGGCGCCGCCACCTCGACCCAGGACGGGCCCGTCGAGCTGTCGGTCTTCTGGTGGGGTGGCGCCAAGCGGGCCGAGCTCACCGAGAAGGCGCTGCGGCTCTACTCGGATCGCAACCCCCGGGTCACCTTCCGGGTCACCTGGCAGGGCGCCGAAGGTTACTACGACCGGCTGGCCACCCAGGCGGGCGGCGGGAACGTACCGGACCTGATCCAGATCGACGACGCCATGCTGACCGAGTACACCCAGCGTCAGGTCATCCTCGATCTCACCGACCACCACCTGGATCTTCGGGGCCTGCCGGAGGGTCTGATCCGCTACGGCACCGTGGAGGGGCGGACGATGGCGGTGGCCGCCGGGCAGACCCACGCGGTGGTGGTGTTCAACCGGGACCTGCTGCGGGAGCTGGAGATGCCGGAGCCCCGCGCCGGGATGACCTGGCCCGACTACATCTCCTGGGCCACGCAGGTCACCGAGGCCAGCGACCGCCGGGTGGCCGGCACCATGGACGGGTCGGGCGACTACCGGGCGCTCTGGCTCTGGTTGCGGTCGCAGGGCGGCGAGTTCTACCGGGGCAACCAGCTCGGCTTCGGCGCCGACGAGCTGATTGCCTGGTTCGAGTTGTGGCAGCGGGCCCGCCGGGGCCGAGCCACGCCGAGCGCGGCCCTGGTCGAGCAGGCCGACAGCGGCGAGCCGGCCCGGCAACTCGTGGTGAACGGGGTGACGGCGGCGTCCTTCGCCTGGTCGCACCAGCTGCCGGAGCTGCAACGACTCACCGAGTCCGAGTTGGGCATCGTCGGCTTCCCCGGCCCGACGGGGGCTCAGTGGGCGCGAGCGTCGATGTACTGGGCGGCGTTCCGGGGCACCCGCCACCCGGCCGCGGTCGCCGACGTGATCAACTTTTTGACCACCAATGGTGAGGCCGGCGCCGTTCTCGGCCACGAACGTGGGCTGAACGCCAGCGCCGCGGTCCGCCGCTACACCGAGGGCAGCATCACCGACCCGGCCCAGCGACGAGCGGCCGAGTTCGGCGCCAGCATCGCCGACCTGCTCGGACCGGCGCCGGCGCCGCCGCCCCAGGGGCACGCCAAGGTACGCACCCTGCTGGTCACCGCCGCCGAGCGCATCCGCGTCAAGCGCGATGGCACCCGCGAGGCCACCGCGCGCTTCCTGTCCCAGGCCATCGCGGCCCTGGCGGCTGGGAGCACCGGCGGCCAGCCCGGAGCCGGCCGCTGGTGACCCGCCGGCGCCTCGGGCCCGGTCAGCGCGGCGGGCCACCTCGCCGGTTGCGCATCAGCCGCAGCACCAGGAACACGACGATCGCGACGACCACCAGGCAGCAGAGCAGCGGGAGCACCCCGAAGCCGCTGCGGCCTCGCCGCCGGGCGGCCTCCACCACGAGTTCGCCGGTGCCCGTGGACGCCCAGGCCGCGACGGGCACGAAGACCGCCAGTACGACCGCACCGAAGACCGCGCTCAGGCGGCCCCACCACTTACCGAATGAAGACATGTGCCCATCCTCGCCGAAGGGCGCAACCTCGGCACGTCGGTCCACGCCGAATCACGGGACCGGATGGTCCGGAAGCTCTCCGGCCGACGCGCAACGCGCTCGCAACGTCCCGGCAAAGATGATGATCTTTACATGAATCTCTCGAGGTGATCGGATTCGCCTCATGCCCAACTCTGTAGACAGTGCGCGGATCTCTCGCACCCGAAGATCTGCGGCGGCAGCGGTAGGCGTCACAATCGTCGCCGCTCTCCTCACCCCCACGGCGGCGCGCGGCGCCCCACCGCCCCCACCGCCGCCGACGGGACCCACCCCGAGCGGCAACGCGGACCGCACACCCGTCACTGTCACGCTGATCACCGGCGACCGGGTGACGGTGACCCCGGGCGTCCACGACGCAACCCCCTCGGTGGACGTCAAGCGCGCCCCGGGCGCCACCGGCGCCGTACGCGTCTCCACTGAGGGTCGGGACACCTACGTGTACCCGGACGAGGCGTTGCCGTACCTCGCCACCGGTCGACTCGACAAGCAACTGTTCGACGTCACCCAGCTCATCGCCCAGGGCTACGACGACGCCCGTACCGCCGAACTCCCCCTGATCGTCACCCGCACGGCGGGTGCGGCGAAGCTCAGGGCCGGCACCACGCTGCCGGGCGCGCAGACCACGCTGGCGCTTCCCTCCGTCAGTGGTGAGGCGATCCGCACCCGCCGATCGCAGGCCGCGGACTTCTGGTCAGCCCTCACAAGTGGACGGTCGACGACCGGCCGCAGCGCTGCCACCCCGGCGCCCTCCTTCGCGGCCGGCATCGACAAGGTGTGGCTCGACGGCAAGGCGAAGGCCGCCCTGGCCGACACCACCGCCCAGATCGGCGCGCCCGCCGCGTGGGCCGCGGGTGGCACCGGCAGCGGTGTCCGGGTCGCCGTCCTGGACAGCGGGGTGGACACCACCCACCCGGATCTCGCCGATCAGGTGGTGGCCTCCCGGAGCTTCATCCCCGGTCAGGACGTGATCGACCGCAACGGGCACGGCACCCACACCGCGTCCACAGTCGCCGGGACGGGCGCCGCCTCCGGCGGCAGGGAACGGGGTGTGGCCCCCGACGCCGACTTGGTGATCGGCAAGGTCCTCGACGAGTACGGCAGCGGGTCCATCTCGGGGATCATCGCGGGCATGGAGTGGGCGGCACGGGCCGAGCACGCCAAAGTGATCAACATGAGCCTCGGCGTGAGCGCGTGGCACACCCAGGACGACCCGCTGAGCCAGGCCGTCAACCAGTTGACCGCCGAGACGGGCGCCCTCTTCGTCGTGGCCGCCGGCAACAGCGGACCAGACCCGTACACGCTCGGTGCGCCCGGTACCGCTGACGCCGCGCTGACAATCGGCGCGGTGGACACCTCCGACCACCTGGCGGGCTTCTCCAGCGTCGGGCCCCGGATGAACGACGAGGCCCTCAAGCCCGACATGACCGCTCCCGGGGTGGACGTGCTGGCGGCACGCTCGCAGCACATCTCCTGGGGTGAGGGCTACTACTACGTCGACAGTGGCACCTCGATGGCAGCGCCGCACGTCGCCGGGGCGGCCGCCCTGCTGGTGCAGAAGCACCCGACCTGGAGCGCGCGGCAGATCAAGGACGCGCTGATGAGCACCAGCGCCCGTACGCCCGACTACGACGCCTACCAGGCCGGTAGCGGTCGGTTGAACGTCGCCGCCGCCTACCACCAGGACCAGGTCATCGCGTCCGGGTCGGTGGACGCCGGGCTCGTCGGCTGGGGCACCGCACCACAACCCATCAAGCGGACGATCACCTACACGAACACCACTGACAGCCCGATCGCGGTGGAGGTCTCCGTCGACCACGGCACCGCCCCGGCGCAGACGTTCACGGCAACCGCCGACCGTGTCACGGTGCCCGCTCGGGCCAGCGCGACGGTCGACGTCGTGGTGGCCCCGGCCGGCCTTCCCGCCGGCAGGTACTCCGCCCAGGTCACGGCCCGCTTCGCCGCCGGCGAGGTGCACACGGCCGTCGGGGTCGCCGTCGAGTCCAAGAAGTACGACCTCACCATCCACCTGAAGGACCGCGCCGGCCGGCCCATGAGCGGCGAGGTCGAGGTTGTCAACGCCGAGACCGGCTCCGCCTTCATGTGGGTGCCGGACGGAAAGCTCACCGCCCGCCTGGCGCCCGGCTCCTACACAGTCGTCACGGGGGCGGACGTGGAGGGTCTGCACGGGCCCCACTCTCTCGGACTCGCGATGCTGACGGCCCCCGAGGTCGACCTGACCACCAACCGGGTCGTGGAACTCGACGCGGCGCGGGCCCGCCAGGTGAAGGTGGCGACTCCCCAGCCGACCGCCGTCGTCAACAGCAGAATCGACGTCTACCGCTCCTTCACCTCGAGCGAGCCGACACCCACCGACTGGAGCGCACTGCGCGAGACGTTCTGGCCGGGCGCCGCCTACGACAGCCTGTGGGCCCTGCCGACCAGTGGCAAGGTGCGCAAGGGCAGCTTCGTCTTCACCACCCGGATCCGTGCCGAGCAGACGCCGCTGGCGATCAGCTACCACGGTCGGCACCTCAGCGCCCCGCTCGCGCAGCCCGGTGCCCTGCCGCTGCCCGACGGCACCTCACGCCTGGACGCCGTCTTCGCGGGAGCCGGCGGCGACGCCGACTACGCCGGTGTCTCCGCCCGCGGCAGGGCCGTGGTCGTCCGCAGCAACGAATCGGTGCCCCCCACGGACCAGGCAGCGGCGGCGCACACCGCCGGTGCGGCGATGCTCGTCGTGGTCAACGACCGCGCGGGCCGCAAGAGCGACTGGTACGGCAACCCCGACGCCGTGACGACCGGACCGGTCCCGGTGGCCTCGGTGACCATGGACGAGGGCGAGGCGTTGATCCAGAAGATCAGCGCTGCCGGCCGTACGCCGCTACGACTGGTCGTCGTCGCCCACCCCAGGGCGAAGTACCTGTACGACCTGGTGGACTACCACAGTGGCGGGGTGCCGAAGGACCCGTCCGCCAAGACCGACCCGCGCAACCTCGCCCGGATCGATCTCACCTTCTCCCCGCCCCCGGGGAAGCAGTCCAGCGAGACCCGGATGGACTTCCCGCCGTACGAGTACGGGGCGGCACGGCCGTTCCCGTTCGAGCCGGTCGCGCCGGGGCCACGCACCGACTGGGTCTCCGCGGGCGGCGGCATCAAGTGGATGCAGTACGCCGACGTCGCCGACTGGGCGCGCTCCAACACGGAGGCCATCGCTTACCGGCCGGGCAGCGTCCAGAAGGACCGCTGGTTCGGACCCATCACCCGGCCGCGTCTGCTCAGCACCGAGATCCCGTTCCGTGGCGAGACCGCCATGAGCGCCTACATCCAGGGGTTCGGCGACGCGGGCGCCGCCCACAGCGGCGGGGCCAGCATGTCGCAGATCGCCACGTTCTATCAGGGCGACAAGCAGCTGACCCAGTTCAACGGCTGGCCGGAGGTCGGCGCGGGTGACCTGTCACCGGAGAAGCTGCCGTACCGGCTGGTCGTCGAGACCACGGGCAAGCCCGAGTTCAGCCCGTACTCGACCGCCACGCACACCGAGTGGAGCTTCGTCTCCGGCGGCAGCACTGAGGTGCAGGCCATCCCGCTGGTCCAACTGGACTACGGAACGGACGTGGACGTCGCGGGTCGGACGAAGCGCCGAACCGACTTCTCGATCACGCCGGTGGTGGTGGGCAGCACCGCTGCCCGCGACGCGGTGTCGTCACTCCGGTTGGAGATCTCCTACGACGACGGGGCGACCTGGCGGCGGCAGGACCTGCGGGAGAAGAAGGGAACCTGGCAGGCGTCGCTGAACGCACCACGCTCTGCCGATTTCGTGTCGATCCGGGTCACCGCCGAGCAGCGCAACGGCGGCGGCGTCACCCAGACCGTCACCCGGGCCTTCGGCCTGCGGTAGAACCCGCCGGGGGCCGGCGCCGACGAGGTGCCGGCCCCTGCGGGCCCCTCATCACGACAGCGGCACCAAACAAGTCCGGCCCCCACACTGTGGGGGCCGGACTCATATCACTTTCAGTGGTAGCGGGGACAGGATTTGAACCTGCGACCTCTGGGTTATGAGCCCAGCGAGCTACCGAGCTGCTCCACCCCGCGTCGACTGGTTAAGACTAACTCACCCGTTCCGGGCGATGATCAGTGGGGTCGGCATCCGCTGTGGCCGGCATCCCGGAATGTCGAAAGCCCGCCTCCGGTGAACCGGAGACGGGCTTCGAACTGGTGTTTCTCTCGTAGCGGGGACAGGATTTGAACCTGCGACCTCTGGGTTATGAGCCCAGCGAGCTACCGAGCTGCTCCACCCCGCGTCGGTTCGATAACCGTAGCGCACCGACCCGGGACACCGCAAAGCGACTCCGATACCGCCGACACGGACAGCTCTGACCTGGGCGTTGTCAGTCGAGCCAGTTCTCGATCGCCGCGACAGCCCGGCGACTGTCGGCGTCGACCTGGGACCGAACGGCCGCCGTGTGCTCCCAACCCTGCTCCCAGAGCACAGTCACCACGTCGCCGACCCGGACCGCCCGGACCAGCCGAACCTCCTCCGTACCCGGCTCGCCCATCCCGTCCGGCATCGGGGCCCGCATCTCGAACAGCACCGACGCGTCCCCATACACCTCAGAGGCCAGCAGCCGCTGTCGCCACGTCCTGTTGTCGCCGGGCAGCTTCTGGTCGGGGCAGCCGCGCACTGCCTGCCGCAACTCCCGCAACGCGTCGTCGGCACGGCCCGCCCGGTAGATGGTGATGGTGTGCCGGTAGCTGCCGTCCGGCACGTGCCCCGTCGGCGTCTCCGAAAACTTGTAGGCCAGGTAGCGACCACGGCGGTGGACCATTGCCGAGTCGCTGGGCAGGCGCGCGCCGCACAGCGTCGGCAGTGCCGGGCCCTCCCCCGAGGATTCCAGTCCGGTCCGATTCGGGGCCGCCAGCAGGAAGAAGGCGCGGTCCGGAATCGAGGTGGGCGGCCGAGGCACCGCCGGTCCGGTGACCGGCTGCGACGGCGTACCGCTCGGGGTGGTCCGCGACGGCGGCGGGGACGACTGCGTCGACGCCGGGGTCGGCGTGGGTGACGGCCGGGAGGTCGCGGTCGCCCCGGTCGGCGGCGGGCCCGGGGTGTCGGCGGGCGGCGGCAGCGGTGCGGAGCCGTCCGCCGGGTACGCCAGTCGGCCACCGACGACAACCCCGCCCACGAGCAGGGCCACCGCGAGCGTCGAGCCGGCAACCCGGGCCCGGGCCCGCCGGTCGGCGAACCGCCGAAGCGACTCGGGATGGCTCAGCTCGTGCCCGTCCGCGACGGTGCTGAGCGACCGGTACAGGTCAGAGAGTTCAACTGACATCGTTCGCCTCCAACTCCACTGCGCTGAGGTCGGGCAGCAGCGCGGCCAGCCGGGACCGGCCTCGGGACAGCCAGGACTTCACGGTGCCGACCGGGACGTCGGTCTCCCGGGCGATCTCCTCGACGGACATGTCGAAGAGGTAGTGCAGGGCCAGCGCCTGCCGGTGCGTGGCGGGCAACTGCCGGAGCGCTCCGGCCAGGAGCACCCCGTCCTCGCTGGGCGGGGGTGCCACCGCCGGCGGTCCGGTGCGGCTCAGCACCACCCGCCAACGGTGCAGGCGCCGCCAGCGGTCGGTCGCCAGCCGGGCCACCACGAGCCGCAGCCACGCCTCCGGCGCCGGATGCGACGACAGTCGCCCCCACTGCCGCCAGGCCCGGGTGTACGCCTCCTGCACCAGGTCCTGCGCCTCGCTGTGGTCGCCGGCGACCGCATAGCCGTACCGCAGCGTCCGCCGGGCGGTGCTGCGGTAGAAGTCATCGAAGCTCTGCGCGTCCCGCACGACTGTTCCCCCTCGTCCCCACCCCGTTGCAATGAGGACGGCGGACCGGCGCCGCAGGTTGCGGGCCTGGGCGGTGCTGTCGGTGACGTGACAGATACCCACAGATCAGGACAACGGCCGAGCCCCCGCCGCTCGGACCTGATGCGGTCCAAGCGACGAGGGCTCGGGGAGGAACTGCGTGCGGTGCCGGGTCAGCCGCCAGCACTCGGGCTGGCACCAGGCGCACCGGCAGCCTGCTGCGCCTGCTGGAACGCGGTGAGCGCCTCGTCGAGGGCCTTCAGCGCACGCCCGTACCGCTCGAAGTCGCCCGACGTCTGCGCGGCCCGGACCTCGGTGATCGCGGTCTGCACCCGGTCCGCGGCGGCAGCCAGGTCACCTGCCGGCGGCGGGGTGCCGGCGCTCGGGGTCGGCGTCGGCGTCGCCGAGCCCGAAGGCGTCGGCGTGGGCGTGGGCGTCGTCGGGTTGCCCCCTGTCGTCGGCGGCGGCGACGTGCCCTGCCCGGCCTTCTTCCCCTGCTCGACCAACTGCTTGATGCCATCGTTGATGTTGTCGGCGAGAGCCACGAAGGAGCCGCCGTCACCATACGAGAGCAGCACCTTCTGCAACAGCGGGTACGCGTCCTGCTGGTTGCTCTTCACGTAGACCGGCTCGACGTAGAGCATCCCGTCGGCGAACGGCAACGAGAGCAGGTTGCCGTACTGCACCTGCGCCTGGTTACTGGAGAGCAGGTTGAGCTGCTGACGGATGTTCGCGTTGTTCGTCATCTGCTGGTGCACCTGCACCGGGCCGGAGATCCGGGTCTGATCCGGCAACTCCAGCACCTCCAGCCGAGGCTTCCCGTCGACGTACGACCCGGAGATCAGCGCCGCGAGGTTCTGCCGGCCGTTCGGGGTGACCGCCGAGGTGAGCTGGAACCGGGGGCTCTCCTGCCCCGGGAACTGGGTGAACAGGTAGTACGGAGGCTGCTTCTGACCGCTGTCCGGGGCGTCCGGCACGTTGGGCACCTGCCAGAAGTCCTGTGCGGAGTAGAAGTCACCCGGGTTCGTCACGTGGAACTTGGTCAGCAGGTTGCGCTGCACCTTGAACATGTCCGCCGGGTAGCGCAGGTGCTCGCTCAACTCGACCGGGATCTCCGCCTTCGGCAGCACCAGGTCACCGCCGAACGCCTTGTTCCACGCCTTGAGCACCGGGTCGGTGTCGTCGTACTCGTAGAGCTTCACAGTGCCGTCGTACGCGTCGACAGTGGCCTTCACCGAGTTGCGCATGTAGTTGACGTCTTCCCGGGCCAGCTGGAAGGTGCCCCGGTTGGTCAACTCGTCGGTGGTCTCGGTCTGCAGGTTGACCTTCTCCGCGTACGGGTAGGAGGCCGCCGTGGTGTAGCCATCCACGATCCACTGCACCCGACCGTCGACCACCGCCGGGTACGGGTCGCCGTCCAGTGTGAGGAACGGCGCCACCTTCTCCACCCGGTCGCGCGGGTTGCGCACGTAGAGCAGCTTGGAGTCCTTGTTGACCGCCTCGGAGAGCAGGAAGTTCGACTCCTGCTCCTTGATGGCGTACAGCAGTCGCCGGGTGAAGGAGCCGATCTCCACACCGCCCTCACCGGTGTAGGTGTAGGACTCGCCGCCGCCCTCACCGACCGGCCTGTCGAACTCGGCCTTCTTGTTCGGGTCGGACTGCCCGACGATGGCGTAGTCGTCGGCCGCCATCCGCTCGCCGTAGTAGATGCGCGGCTGCTTGGCCGGAATCTGCTCGGTCTGCGAGGAGCACGCCTCCTGGGTCTTCTCGCCGAGGAACCCGGAGACGAAGAACGGCTGCCCTCCGCAGACCACCTGGTTGGCCGGGGCGGCCACCAGCCCGTACCCGTGGGTGTAGACGGTGTGCCGGTTGATCCAGGTGTTCTGCTGGTCGGTCAGCTCGCCGTAGTTGATCTCCCGGACGCCGACCACGTAGTCGGAGACCTTGCCGTTCACCCCGTACCGGTCGATGTCCAGCTTCGGACCGAAGTCGTAGAAGCCACGCACCTGCTGGAGCTGGGTGTACGTCTCGCTGACCAGTTGCGGGTCGAGCAGCCGCACGTTCGACACCACAGCGGTGTCGGTGGCCAGGTTCCCCGGTGGGGTGAGGTTGTTCGCCGCGTACGGGGTCGTTTCGGTGGCCCCCAACCCGAACGCCGCGCGCGTCGCGTCGATGCTGCGCTGGATGTACGGCGCTTCCTTGTCCTTGGCGCTCGGCTTGACCTCGAAGGTCTGCACCGCCCAGGGGTAGATGCCGCCGATGGCAACCGCCGACACGCCGAGCAGCGCCAGCGAGATCCCCGGCCAGACCAGGTTCCGCATCCAGGCGTTGGAGAACACGAGGATCGCGATGGCCACCACGATCGAGATGTAGGCGAGGATCTCCTTCGCCGGCAGCAACGCGTTGACGTCCGCGTAACCGGCGCCGTACAACTTGGCGCCCTCGTTGTACTCCAGCAGCATGGCCCGCCGGTCCAACACGTACGCGATCGCCTTCAACAGCACGAAGACCGCGACCAGGGTGCTCAGGTGCGCGCGGGCCGCGTTGCTCATCCGGTCGCCGACGCCCTGCAGGCGGACCCCGCCGAAGAGGTAGTGCACCGCCAGCGCGCCGATCACGGCCAGCACCACAGCGGTGAAGGCGACCCCGAGCAGGTAACGCCAGAACGGTAGTTGGAAGACGTAGAAGCCGATGTCGACACCGAACTCCGGGTCCTTGATGCCGAAGTCACCGCCGTTGCGGAAGAGCAGCCACTGGTTCCACCGGTTCTGTGCGGAGAGACCGGCGAAGAGCCCGACCACCGCTGCGGTCAGCGAGATCCAGGTGCCGAGCCGCGGGCTGAGCACCATCCGGTAGCGCTCCAGGGTCGCCTGCTCCACCGAGTGCGGACGCAGTCGCGGGCGCAACCGGTAGGCCAGCCAGAGGTTGCCACCGACGATCACCGCCATGCCGAGGCCGATGGCGAGGAAGAGCACCAGCCGGGTGAGCAGGACGCCGGTGAAGACCTCGGTGTAGCGGACCTCGTCGAACCAGAGCCAGTCGGTCCACGCCTGGACGCCCCAGCCGAGCAGGGTGAAGAGCACGAACACCCCGACCAGGACCGCGATGGTGACGCGCCCGCGCCGGCTCATCCTCGGGAGGGGGCTGCTGCTACGCATGACCACTGTTGGCTCCGCACGCTCGATATGATCGGCTCCGACCAGGCACCCAGAGTACGGGGTGTTCCTGAGCGTGTCGGGGCACGGTCACACCGGTCAGCAACGCGTCGGCTGACCACCCGTACGCAACGTCTCCAGAGCGGTCATCGCCTCGTCCAACGAGCCCACCCGCAACAGCGGCAGATCGGGCTGCGGGTTGCGGACCGCCTCCGCGCAGTTGTCCGCCGGGACCAGGAAGACCTTCGCCCCGGCGCGCTTGGCGCCGACCAGCTTCTGGGCGATCCCGCCGATCGGGCCGACGGCCCCCTCGTCGTCGATGGTGCCGGTCCCGGCGATGACCTTGCCGCCGGTGAGGTCGGCCGGGGTCAACTTGTCCACGATCCCCAGGGCGAACATCAGACCAGCGCTCGGCCCACCGATGTCGCCCAGGTCGATGCCGAGCGTGAACGGGTGCGGCTGCTGCTGATCGATCTCGACACCGATCCGCGGTCGGCCGTCCTGCTCCTGGCTGGTCACCGTCGCGGTGGCCGGCACACCGTCACGGGTGTAGCCGATACTCAACGCCGTGCCCGCCGGCTTGGCCCGGACCAGCTCGGTGACCTTCGCCGCCACCGGCACCGGCTGGCCGTCGACCGAGGTGATCAGATCGCCGGCCTTCAGCGCACCGGCCGCCGGGCCGTCCCCGGCCACCGTCTTGATCACCACCTGCACCGGAAAGCCCAACTCCCGCAGCGCGGCGGTCTCCGCGCTGGTCTGCGACGCCTTGAAGTCCTCGGCGTTGCGCTGCTCGACCTGCTCCGTCGACTCCCCCGGCGGGTAGACCAGCTCACGCGGCACCACCGCCTCGTCGTCGGAGAACCAGCCCGCGATCGCCCCCCGCAACCGCACAGTGGGTTGCACCCCCACCGTGGTCAGCCGCAACTGGCCGGCCGAGGTCGAGGTCTCCCGACCGGAGACCTGGATGACCTCCTTACCGTCGGTCGTGCCGAGGGTGTTCACCGTCGGCCCTGGGCCCAGCACCACGTACGGAATCGGCACCCGGAGCACCCCGATGCTCAGCAGGGCGGTGAACAGGGCACCGAGCAGGACCGTCAGGCCACGACGTCTCATGCCGCAGAGCGTACCGACCAGCTGCGGGTCATCCGCCGGATGCGCCGCGCGACTTCGCCCTCAGCGCAACGCCAGCGGCGGCTACCTGGGGCGCGGTCCGCGTACCGTAGATGTCGTGCCTGATATTCCGTTCGGTTTCGCGCTCCCGGGTGGGCAGCCACCAGACCCCAACGATCCCGCGCAGATGCAGCAGTTCATGTCGCAGTTGCAGCACCTGCTCTCCGCGCCGGGCAGCGGGCCGGTCAACTGGGACCTGGCCCGGCAGGTAGCAGCCAGCCAGCTCGCGGCCGCCGGTGACCCGGCAGTCTCAATGTACGAGCGCAACGCGGTCGAGGAGGCGCTGCGCCTCGCCGACCTGTGGCTGGAGCCCGCCTCGGCGTGGCCCTCCGGCATCCAGAACCCCGTTGCGTGGAACCGCAACGAGTGGATCTTCAAGACGCTGGACGTGTGGCGCAAGCTGTGCGACCCCGTCGCCAGCCGGATGGTCGGTGCCATGGGCGACCTGGTGCCACCGGAGGCGCGCGCCCAGCTCGGCCCGATGCAGTCGATGGTGGCCTCCCTCGGTGGCGCGCTCTTCGGCGGTCAGCTGGGCCAGGCCCTCGGTTCGCTCGCCGCCGAGGTGCTCTCCGCCGGCGACATCGGGCTGCCGCTCGGCCCGGCCGGCACGGCCGCGCTGATCCCGGCCAACATCCGGGCGTACGGCGAAGGCCTGGAACTGCCCGAGGACGAGGTCCGCCTCTACGTGGCGCTGCGCGAGGCCGCTCACCAGCGGCTGTTCCAGCACGTCCCGTGGCTGCGTGGGCACGTGCTCAGCGCCGTCGAGATGTACGCCTCGGGCATCCGGGTCAACCGGGAGGCGATCGAGGAGGCGATGGGCCGGGTCGACCCGACCGACCCCGAGTCGATGCAGGCGATCGCCCTGGAGGGCATCTTCACCCCGGAGGACACCCCGGCGCAGAAGGCCTCGCTGGCCCGCCTCGAGACCGCACTCGCCCTGGTCGAGGGCTGGGTGTGCCACGTCGTGGACAGCGCCGCCAGCGACCGGCTGCCCAACGTCGTCCGGCTGGGTGAGGCGTTCCGCCGTCGCCGGGCCGCCGGCGGTCCCGCCGAGCAGACCTTCGCCGCGCTGGTCGGTCTGGAACTGCGCCCCCGCCGACTGCGCGAGGCCGCCGCGCTCTGGGCCGCGCTCACCCAGCACCGTGGCATCGAGGGCCGCGACGCCGTCTGGGGACACCCGGACCTGCTCCCGTCTGACGACGACTTCGCCGACCCGGTCGCCTTCGCGATGAACGACATGGACCTCAGCGAGCTGGACAGCTTCGACTTCACCGCACCCGGCGGAGTGGAGGAGAAGGCCCCCGGCCAGTCCGGTCCGTCGGGTCAGTCCGGTCCGTCGGGTCAGTCCGGTCCGTCGGGTCAGTCCGGTCCGTCGGGTCAGACGGGTCAGACGGGTCAGCCTGGTCCGTCCGACGAGACCGACGGCGAGGGCGACGCCAAGTCCTGACCCCCGCCCATCGACTGCCCGCGCCGCGGGTGCCCACAGATCCACAGCGGGCACCCGCGGCGCGTTCAGCGATGCCGACGGTTCAGCGATGCCGACGGTTCAGCGATGCCGACGGTTCAGCGATGCCGACGGTTCAGCGGTGCCGACCGTTCAGCGTTCGGGCGACGCCGACCGTTCAGGTGGGTCGGCCCGACCCGGAGAGCAGGGCGCGGGTCGCTTCCCAACCCTCGAAGGCCGGGTCCAGCGTGGCCAGGTCAGCCGGGCCGCGCAGTCGTCGCCAGCCGGTGGTGACCGCCACATCACCCGGGCGCGGGGCGTTGGCGCGCGCCTCGGCCGGCGTCGCCGTGTCCAGCTCCAGCGTCGGCAGCCACTCCGGCGCGGGCAGTCGTACTGCGACCCCGAGCAGACCCCTGCCGCCTCCCTCGACCGGAGCCACAGCGACCGGCCTGCTGCTGAGTGGGCGGAGCAGCTTGCCGACGGTCAGCGCGGGCAGGTCAGGCACGTCCCCGACCAGCACTGCCGCCTGGTCGTACCCCTCCAGCACGGCGAACACGGCATTCGGCGTCGGCTCGGCCACCTCGTACACCGCCGTACCGGGCCACACCAGCGCATAGGCCAGGGCCCGGTCGGCCGGGGTCACCGCGACCGCGACCTCCACCTCGTTGAGCGTGGCGAACAGGTCGATGACGTCTTCCGCGAGCGCCGCTCGCCATTGCGCCAGGTCGACCCCGGGCGGCGACCAGTGCACCGGCCCGAGCATCGCCACCACCACCCGTCGCGCCATCCCCCGACCCTAGCGCCCCGCCCAACCCGGCCACCCCACCCGGCCACCCCACCCACCCGGCCCGACCCAGGTAGCTGAGACCAACCAACCCTCCGACCCACCCACGCGAGACCAACCAACCTGCCGGCCCACCCCACCCGAGATCAACCAACCCGCCGGCCCACCTAGGCGGGGCCAACCAACCCGCGGGCCCACCCGTCCGAGGGCGATCAACCCGCCGGCCCACCAACCCGTGGCCGACCAACCCGACGCAAACCATCCGACCCGGACAATTCGACCCCACCCCGAGCGGCCCGGTGCGGCTCGGCATCATGATCGACTCGGCTTCATGGAAGTCGCGGTGTCCCGGCAGCCTGGACAGCGCGGTTTTCAGGAAGGCGAGTGGATCTAGGCCGATCGCGCGTCAGACAGCAGTCGGCGCTCGGCGCGGCGCCCAGGGGCTCGACGCGCGACGCCTGAAGAACGCAGGGCCCGAAGAACGCAGGGCCCGAAGAACGCAGGGCCCGAAGAACGCAGGGCCCGAAGAACGCAGGGCCCGAAAAGCCCGACGCCCGAAGAGCGCGGCACCCGAAGAACGCGGGGCCCGAAGAACACGACGCTCGTCCGAAAGGTTCGACGGGCTGCGCCAGCGCCTCGGGGGGGTGTGGGTCAGGTGGGGAGCGGTGCGCAGGAGGAGGCGGCGACACCTTCGAGGTAGCCGCGGGCACGTTCCGACTTGGGGTAGCGACCGACCAGCGCCCAGAACCGGGCGTTGTGGCTGGGCACGATGAGGTGCGCCAACTCGTGCAGCAACACGTAGTCGATCACCCATTCGGGCATCTCCTGGACGCGGTGCGAGATTCGGATGCTGCGGTCCGCCGGTGTGCAGGAGCCCCACCGGCCGTTCTGGTTGGTGACCCATCGGACGCTGGCCGGCACCGCTTTCGTGGCATATCCGGCGAGGTAGAGGTCGATGAGCCGATTGGCGCGTTCCAGCAGCTCGGCGTCGGACCGGGCGAGGCGCCCCTCCCGGGCGGCGAGCCGGGCGAGCATCCGGTCGACCCACTCGCTCTCCTCGGCACGGGAGAACTGGTCGGGGATGAGGACGACCACTCGCTCACCGTCACGGTACGCGGACACCGTGCGTCGTCGACGCTGACTGCGCCGCACCTCGACGACCGGCTTGCGCGTCCCCGCCATCACTGGCCCGCGCAGCCTCGACTACGTGTCACGAAGGAAAGCTAATGCCCACTGACCAGGGGTCCGCAAGAGTCAACCGCACGACACGCGCCCAGAAAATGGTGATTGGTCGCCAGGCGTCCCGAAAATTTCTTGACCGTAGCGCCATCGCGCCATCTCGTCACCCTTGGTGAACGCCGATGGCGCCGGT
Organism: Micromonospora sp. NPDC048947; assembly: GCF_040649495.1. Lineage (NCBI taxonomy): Bacteria > Bacillati > Actinomycetota > Actinomycetes > Micromonosporales > Micromonosporaceae > Micromonospora > Micromonospora sp. NPDC048947. Next base: position 3,318 of record NZ_JBEZFO010000018.1, on the reverse strand, counting down.
GCGCGGCACGTCTCCACCGTAGGTGATCACCGCCCCGAATGCCGCCGCAGGGGCACTCGCACGGGTGGCTGTCAGGGTTTGGTCGGCGTGTCCCCGCCAAACTGACTTATCCGACCTATTTCGCCATGCACACTCTCGACGTCGACTTGCTCACAGGCCGATGCACAGCTGACATGGAACCGCCCAGACCTGGGTAGGGTCCGCGGACCAGCGGTCACGAAGGTGGCCGCGGAGTGAGACCCAGCGCCGGCGCCCCGTGTGGCCCGCCGCCGGGCACCCCGCCGGGACGGCATTGACCGGCGGACGAGACGAGGAGGGCACCGTGGCCGACCAGGCCCAGACGACCTACAACGGTTACTGCGTGAAGTGCAAGGAGAAGCGGGACTTCGAGGGGCACGTCGAGGTCTCGAAGACCGGAATGAACATGGCCAAGGGCAAGTGTCCGGTATGCGGTACAACAGTGAACCGCATCCTGGGCAAGGCCAAGGTCTGACCCGAACGGGTGAACGGGGGTGGGGGGGGGGGGGGGGCCCCCCCCCCCCCCCCCCACCCCCGTTGCCGGATCGGGAGTACGTGCCACCGCTGCGGTAGCCCCTGTCGGGTGACCGACAACGAGCGCGAGGGGCTGTGGAAAACCTGTCAAATCCTGTGGATAGCGCTGGACAGCGGCCTGACCGCCTGTGGACAACGATCGACTGAACGCGAAGATGCGGTCACGATTCGTGACCATGAGCCGCACCGTATTAGCCCGCCCCACCCTGCTGCCCGGCCTCAACCGGCTCTGGCGGGACCGGCACACCCTCCAACTCGGCGTCGGCCCTGGGCCGGCCGCCCTACTGGAGTTGGCCAACCCCCGCGCCGCCCACCTGCTCGACCTGCTCGACGGCACCCGCAGCGAGCGGACCGTGCTGATCGAGGCGGCGTCCGCCCAGGTCAGCGCCGACGACGCGCGTACCCTGCTCGACACCCTGCGGGCCGCCGGCCTGTTGGTGGCCGCGCACAGCCTGCTCCCCCGCGACCTGACCGGCCCGGTCCGCGCCCGGCTCGCGGCGGAGGCCGGCGCGCTGGCCCTGGCCGCCGCCCGGCTGCCCGGCACCCCAGCGCAGGTCCTGCGTAGGCGGCGGACGGCCCGCGTCCTGCTCACCGGCGCCGGGGCGCTCGGCGGGCCGCTGACGGTGGCGTTGGCCCAGTCCGGTGTGGGGCAGGTGATTCCCCAGCTCACCGGCCCGGTACGCCCCGTCGACCTGATCGGCACCGGCATCCCCGCCGCCGAACTCGGTCGGCCGCTGGCACCGGCGGTGCGGGCTGCTGTCAACCGCGTCGCACCGGGCACCGGCACCCATCCGAGCCGCGCCGGCCGGATCGACCTGGTGATCCAGCTCGGCACGGACCGGCCTCCGGCGCTGCTCGCCGCCGGTCTCGCCCAGCGCCGGCAGCCACACCTGCTGGTCACGCTGCGCGAGGGCGTACCGGTGATCGGGCCGTTGGTCCGCCCACCCGCCGGACCCTGCCTGCACTGCGTCGAGCTGCACCGGGCCGACCGCGACCCGGACTGGCCCCGGCTCGCCGCGCAACTCGCCGCCGCCGACCCGACGGCCGCCGCAACGACAGGCACGCTGCTCGTCGCCTGCGGGTACGCCCTGGCCGAGGCGCTGACGCAGCTGGACGGCGGCCAACCGGAGACGCTGGGTAGTGCCATGGAGATCACCGGTGCCGGCTGTTTCCGTCGTCGGGGTTGGCCGCCACACCCGGCGTGTGGGTGCTCGCGAGGCCGAGTGTCCGCACCAGCCCGGCCGCAGAGCAGCAGCGGGGCCCTCCGGTCGGTAACAATGACCGGGTGACCGACATCCCGCGCCGCGCCGTGTCCCGCACCGCCAAGCTCGCCGCCCTGCCGCTCGGCTTCGCCGGCCGGACCGTTCTCGGGATGGGAAAGCGCGTCACCGGGCTGGCCTCCGACGTGATCTCCGCGGAGATTCAGCAGCGCACCGCCGAGCAGCTGTTCAGCGTGCTGGGCCAGCTCAAGGGCGGGGCGATGAAGTTCGGCCAGGCACTGTCGGTCTTCGAGGCCGCATTGCCGGAGGAGATCGCCGCGCCCTACCGGCAGGCGCTGACGAAGTTGCAGGAGGCTGCGCCACCGCTGCCGGTCGCCAGCGTGCACAAGGTGCTGGCCGAGCAGCTCGGCCCCGACTGGCGGGACCTGTTCGTCGAGTTCAACGACGTTCCGGCCGCCGCCGCGAGCATCGGCCAGGTGCACCGGGCGCGCTGGCGCGATCCGGGCTTCGACGAGTCGGGCGAACCGAACAGCCGCGACGTGGCGGTCAAGATCCAGTATCCGGGGGCCGGCGACGCCCTGCTCGCCGACCTCAAGCAGCTCTCCCGACTGGGCGGAATGTTCCGGGCCATCCAGCCCGGCCTGGACGTCAAGCCGCTCCTGGCCGAGCTGCGCGAACGGATCACCGAGGAGTTGGACTACGAGTTGGAGGCCGAGTCGCAGCGCACCTTCGCCGCCGCGTACGCCGACGACCCGGAGATCTACATCCCGGAGGTGGTCAATGCCTCGCCCCGGGTGCTGGTCACCGAATGGGTGACTGGCACCCCGCTGGCCGACATCATCCGCGAGGGCACCGAGGAGGATCGGGACGAGGCGGGTCGGTTGATGGCCACCCTGCACCTCTCCGCGCCGCAGCGGGCCGGGCTGCTGCACGCCGATCCGCACCCGGGAAACTTCCGGTTGCTGCCCGACGGCCGGCTCGGGGTGATCGACTTCGGTGCGGTGGCCCGGATGCCGGAGGGCACCCCGGAGCCGATCGGTCGTATCGCCGCGACGGCCCTGCGCGGCGATGCCGACGAGGTGGTGGCGGGGCTGCGGTCCGAGGGGTTCATCGGCTCGGCCGAGGAGATCGACGCCGAAGGGGTGCTCGACTTCATCCGCCCCATGCTGGAGCCCATCGCGGCGGACGGCTTCCGGTTCACCCGGGCCTGGCTACGGGCCGAGGCGGGCCGACTGGCCAGCCCGCGCTCCCCCACGTACCAGCTGAGCAGGCAGCTCAACCTGCCACCGTCGTACCTGCTGATCCACCGGGTGACGCTCGGGTCGATCGGGGTGCTCTGCCAGTTGGAGGCGAAGGCCCCCTACCGGAGCATCCTGGAGCGCTGGCTGCCCGGCTTCGCCCCGGTCGCCTGACGACATGGGGAAGGGGGGGGGGCGGGGGGGCCCCCCCCCCCCGGGGGGGGGGGGGGGGGGGGGACGCCCCCCCCCCCCCCCCCCACAAAATAAGGATACAGAACACCAATAAAAAAAAGACAACCAGAAGGAAA
>NZ_JBEZFO010000017.1:0-175507 GCF_040649495.1 Micromonospora sp. NPDC048947 | reverse complement strand
CGACGCGACGGCGTTCACCGACGCCAACCTCGCCACGTTCGACGCCCTGGTCGCCGCCAATCCCGTCGATGTCGGAAGCTACTCCTGGATCGCGGCCATCGCCGGTCCGGTGTAGCGCTCGCCGACGGCGGCACCGACCGGAGCGGCGGCGCTCAGTTCATCGAGCAAGCCGGCGTCAATCTTGAGCTGCGCGGCGGCGACGTTCTCCTCCAGATACGTGCGGCGCTTGGTGCCCGGAATTGCGGTGACGTGGTCACCTTGCGCCAACACCCAGGCCAACGCGAGCTGGCCGGGCGTGACACCCGCCTGTTCCGCGATGGCGCGGATCCGGTCCACCAGGAGCAGGTTCTGCCGCAGGTTCTCCTCGGCGAACCGGGGCCAGGTACGACGCCAGTCGTTCTCGGGCAGGTCTTCGAGACTACGAACTGAGCCGGTGAGGAAACCACGGCCCAACGGTGCGTACGCCACGAACCCGATGCCCAGTTCACGCACCGTGTCGAGCACGCCGTTGGTCTCCACGTTGCGGGTGAACAGCGAGTACTCGGTCTGCACCGCCGACAGCGGCGCGGTGGCGTGCGCGGCACGGATGTTCTGCGGCGACGCCTCGCTGATCCCGAGGTAGCGGATCTTGCCTTCGGCGACGAGTTCGCCGAGCGCGCCGAAGGTCTCCTCGACCGGTACGTTCGGGTCGACCCGATGCTGGAAGTACAGGTCGACGTAGTCGGTGCCGAGCCGGCGCAACGATCCGTCGAGCGACTTGCGGACGTAGTCAGGCTGCCCGTTGGCGCCGCCGATGATGCGGCCGGCATCGTCGAGCGTCACGCCGCCGAACTTTGTCGCGATGATGGCCTGGTGGCGACGCCCTCTCAGTGCCCGGCCGAGCAGTTCCTCCCCGGTGAGGGGGCCGTACATGTCGGCGGTGTCGAACAGGGTCACGCCCAGTTCGAGTGCGCGGTGAACGGTGGCGGCGGACTCGGCGTCGTCCGGGGTGCCGTACATCGCGGTCATGCCCATGGTGCCGAGTCCCTCGACCGAGGCCACCAGCCCTTGACCACCGATCGCATGCTTCTGCAAGATCATGTTGGTTTCTCTTCCTGGATGCCACGAGCGCCTTCCGAGCGCTCATCACCAGCCTGCGGCAGATCGGCGCCGTTATCGGCGTTCTGCCTATCCCCGGCCCGACAGGGCGACGATCCGACGGGGCCCGGGTCTGATCGGTCCGGGATACTTTGATCAGCGTCGTACGATGGCTGGGTTGCGATGCGCCCGTTCTAAGGAGTTGCCGTGCCCCGCCCTCGTAGTGCCGCCCGGACCGTGAAGCACCCCGACCTGTCCGAGGTCTCCCTCCAGCAGGTCATGGAGGCGTTGGCGGATCCGGTACGACGAGCGGTGGTGTCCCAATTGGCCAGCAACGGCACGGACATGAGCTGCGGCACGTTCGAGACGCCCGTGTCGGTCTCGACGCTGACGCACCATTTCAACACGCTGCGCGAGGCCGGCGTGATCCGCCAGTACTACGTGGGAACAACCAAGATGAACGCCCTGCGCGCGGACGAGATCGAACGCCGGTTTCCCGGCCTGCTCTCGGCGGTGGTGGCTGCCGCCGGCACCGAGACGCGGGCAGGCGCGGCCTGAGTTCGTGTCATTACTACGACGATCGTCGTAGTTTGATCGCAGTCGAGATTAGCGGTAACGTGCGGGACGGCGGCACGTTGGTTCGGCGCCGTCCCGTGACTCCTACCGCTAGGACTGATGCACCGTGGCAAAGCTCGTACAGTTCAATCGGCTCGGTGGCCCCGAGGTCCTCACCCTCAACGACGTCGAGGTGGTCGCACCCGGCGCGGGCGAGGTCCGGATCCGCGTCGACGCCATCGGCCTGAACCGGGCCGAAATCATGTACCGCGACGGCGCCTACTTCGACCAGCCGGTGTTTCCCTCCACCCTCGGCTACGAGGCGGCCGGCGTGATCGAGGCGGTCGGCCAGGGTGTGGATGGCCTCGCCGAGGGTGCCACGGTCAGCGTCGTACCGGCGTTCCTGCAGAGCAGGTACGGCACGTACGGCACCCATATCATCGTTCCGGCCTCGACTGTCGTGCCTCGCCCCGTCCACGTCGAGCCCACCCAGGCGGCGGCCGTCTGGATGGCCTACATCACCGCCTACGGACCCCTCATCGAGTCCGGCAAGGTGCGCCCTGGCGACCACGTGCTGATCACGGCAGCCTCCAGCAGCGTTGGTCTCGCCGCCATCCAGCTCGCCAACCACATCGGCGCGATCCCGATCGCCACCACGCGCGGCTCCGGCAAGAAGCAGCGCCTGCTGGACGCCGGCGCGGCCCACGTGATCGTCAGCGACGACGAGGACCTTCCTGCCCGCATCAAGGAAATCACCGGCGGCGAAGGCGTCCGCCTGGCGTTCGACCCGATCGCCGGGCCCGGCGTGGAAACCCTCGCCCTGGGTATCGCCCCGGACGGGTTCCTGGTGGCCTACGGAGCGCTCGACCCGCGCCCCACCCCGCTACCCAACGCGCAGTCCTACCCGGCGCTGAACAGCAGCACCTACACCCTCTTCGAGATCACGATGAACCCGGAACGCCTGCGCCGCGCCGTCGCCTTCGTCAACGCGGGACTCGCCTCAGGCGTCATCGCCCCGGTCGTCGATCGCATCTTCGACCTCACGGAGATCGCCGAGGCCCACCGCTACATGGCAGCCAACGGCCAGGTCGGCAAGATCGTCATCACTGTGACCCACGACGACGTCACGGCCTGAGCCGGTGCTGATGGAGTGATCGGACGATTGCGCAGGCCGTCGCATCCTGTTGCTTGACCCTTCAAATTTCCACCGGTAGCCTTTTGACATTCATCCATGAATGTCTATTCAACGAGGTGAACCGTGCTGTTGAAATCCATCGCCCTCGCCGCGTCCGTCGCCGGCGTGCTGGCCACCGCCCCCGCCGCTTCGGCGGCAAGCTCCCAAGCATCAAACGAAGCCTGGCTACCCGGGAACTGTCCGCAGGGCACGTTCTGCATCTGGCCCAACTGGGATCACCCGGCAGAGGGTCCGACCGCGACTCCGTCTCTGGTGACCACTACCGAATGGTCCGGCAACGTCCCGGCCTTCAACTTCTACAACCGCACCTCCCGCAACGCCGAGATCACCTGGTCGTACAACTACCTCGGGACGCAGCTTTCCGGCGCGATCTGCGCTCGCCCCGGCGGCGGGGACCTGTACGTGCCAATGTTCGCGACGAAGGTGAGTTGGCAGACGCACACCTGCTGATCATCAGCTGGTGCCACGGCTCGATGCCGTCCCACCGCGCGACCACAGGCCACCGATCGGGCTCCACTGAGCGGTCGGCCAGCCAGTAGTACTCCCCCTCGGTCTGGTCGCTGCCCCACTGGATCAGCCCCGGCCCCTTGCCGGGCTCGTACAACTCGTAGGGGGCCCACAGGTGCGCGGACTCATGGCCGGCTGCCCACTGGCGACAGGAGGCCCAGGTCCGAAGCAACGGCTGCGCGTGACTGTCGGTCGGCCGCAGAAGGTCGAGGTACGCGTAGAACGCCCCCGGCACGAACCGCCGGCACAGCTCTTTGAAGTCCGACGGCAGCACGACTCCCAGTTCGGCTTCCACCTGCTCCCAGCCGGCACCACCCTCAGGATCGTGGCACCATCCGGTCACCTCGATGATGCGGTCGATCCACATCTGCTGAACATTCACGGCCGGCAAAGTAGCAGTGACCCGCTTGCTGACCGTGGCTGCACTCGGTTTCTGCGCGCGCGCAGAAGTGGTCAGGGCGTCCAGCGCACGCCCGGGTTCACCCGCCCGGACCAGTCGAAGACGGCCATGTTGTCCCACTGGTTTCCGGTGCCGTTGATGTTGGCCGGGTCCCAGCCGTTGCCGCGGACGGCATACCAGGTGGGTTCCCAGTAGAAGACACCGATGGCCCCCGCGTTGCGGGCGGTGTTCTGCACCCAGTCGAACTCCTGGGCCTGCCCGGACCAGGTCGCGCTGATGCCGTCGCAGGTCGCGTCGCCGATGGCGTTCGGCTCGCTGTCCGCGTTGTTGCGGGTGAAGGGGTACGCGGTCTCCACGATCACCACCGGCTTGCCGTAGCGCCCGCGCAGATCGACGATGTTGTTGTAGAGGTTCGCCAGGCTGCCGTGCCACATGCAGTAGTACGACTGGGCGGTGATGTCCCACTGCACACCCTGGGCGCGGATGCCGTCGTAGAACCATCGGGCGTTGGCGTTGCTGTCGGCGTTTGCGGTATGGATCATCACCGGAATGCCGCTGCCGCAGGCCTTTGTGGCGTTGTAGCCCTGCTTCAGCAGGCCGGCCAGCGGGGCGAAGTCGTTGTTGACGACCTTGCCCTCGTTCCACAGCATCCCCACGTTGATCTCGTTGCCGATCTGCACGCTGTCCGGTGGGGTGCCCTGCCCCCGCAGGCTTGAGCAGACGTCGTAGGTGAAGGTGTAGACGTCGGTACGCAGTTGGCTCAGGCTGTGGCCGGCCCAGGCTGCCGGCTTGTACTGCTTGCCAGGGTCGGCCCAGGTGTCGGAGTAGTGGAAGTCGACGAGCACCTTGAGGCCCTTCGCCCTGGCCGCCCTCGCCTGGCCCAACACCGCGGTCTTGTTGTTGTAGCCGCTGATGGGGTTGTTCCAGACGCGCAGTCGGACGTAGTTGACGCCGACGGACTTCAGGATGTCCAGCGGGTCGCGGGCGACCCCGCCGGCGTCGTAGTACCTGGCACCCAGGTCCAGGCTGCGCTGCAACGAGGAAACGTCGGCGCCGCGCATGGTGAGCGTGTTCGCGGCGGAGACGGGTGAGGGCGTGCCGCCGAGCGTGGTGGCGACGACGAGGATGCCGGCCGTGACGGCCCCGAGCAGGGCCCTGGCGCGGCGGTGGGGGGTGACCGGTTGGGTGTCCACGAGACTCCTTCAGCCCACTGTGCAGGGGGTGCCGTTCAGCGAGAAACCGGTCGGCGGCGCGTCGCTGACACCCCACCGGCCCTGGATGCCGAAGGTCGCCGAGCCGTCCGGCGCGAGGACACGGTTCCAGTCGACGTTACGGGCGGTCACGGTGGCACCGGTCTGGCCGATCGTGGCGTTCCACCCCGAGGTGACCTGCTGGTCGCCGGGGAAGCTGAAGGTCACGGTCCAGCCGTCGACCGGCGCCGTCCCGGCGTTGTGGACCGTCGCTGAGGCCACGAAACCGCCCGGCCACTCGGACTGGTTGCGGTAGGTCACCCGGCAGGTGGAGGGCGGCGGGGGCGTCGTGGGCAACTCGACAGTGTTGGACGCGATCGAAAGGTTGCCCGCCGCGTCCCGGGCCCGCACGTAGTACAGGTTGCGCTGCGGCGTCGACGCAGGTAGCGACGTCGTGTACGTCGTACCCGGCACAGTGGCGATCAGCCTGGAGATGAACCAGCCGTCGAACCGGTAGACGTCATACCCGAGCACGCCGACGTTGTCCGTCGACGGTGACCAGGACAACGTGGCCGTCGAGGCGTTCACCTCGCCGCCGGTCAGGCTCTGCGGCGCGCTCGGCGGGGTGGTGTCCGGGCCGGTGTCCGTCACCGGTGTGACCACGGTCAGCATGTCCGACCAGTTCGAGCGTTGCCCGAGGCTGTCCCGGGCGATCATTCGGAACGAGAGTTGCATGCCCGGCCCAACGTGGGTGGTGATCGTGGTGGTGGTGACCGCGCCGGCGGTAGCGCTGAAGATGACGTCGCCAAACTCCTGGTAGTACGTGATGTCGTAGCCGGTGATGGCGCAGCAGCTGGACGTGGCGGCCGTCCAGGTGAGGGTGATCGACCCGGTCCGGACCTCGCTGGCGGTCAGGTTCGTGGGCGGGCTCGGCGGGACGGGCGCGGTGCTCGGCGTACTGGACGGCGCTGTCGGCGTCGGCGTTGGCGGGGCGGTCCCGGCCGGCGCTGCGACGGACACCGCGGCCCCAGCGGGCGCCGGGGCGACCTCTGGGTACGCGGCGGGCGTCACGGTGCCGGCGTCGGCCGCCGGTGCGGCGCTCAGAGCGGTGCCGAGCACTGCCGTCGACAGCACGACGGCGGCCAGCAGGCCTGGCCGCAAACGGCGGAACAGCGAGGACGAGCGAACGCCTGCCATACGTCGACGATGCAGCAAGGGATCGATGATCACCAACGCGTCTCACGCCTCGGCCACTGATCGGCGCGGCTCATGCCCGACTTCTTACCGAACCGTGACGTGCCCGGTGACCGCTGACCGTTGACCGCCCGTTGGCCCGTACCGAGGGGAGACAGCACAGCACCGGAGCCCTTTCCGGCTTTGAGGAGATTCCGATGAACCGCAGAAAGAACGGGACCGCACTGGGCCAGACCCGGCCGGCCCGACTCGCCATGGCCGCGCTCGTGCTGGCGGCCACCGGCGCGCTCACCGCCACCTTCGTCTCCGGTGGCGGCAAGGGCACCGCGGATGCCGCCACCAGCCTGGACCAGTTCGTGTCGATCGAGAACGTGCCGCCGAACGTGCAGAACCCGAGGCCGGCCGCCGGTGCGTCGACCGGCAGGTTCACCGTCGACTGCGGCACGAACGGCATCGGCAAGTTCAGCCCGGACAATCCGGTGGCCCAGCCCGGCATCCGCAACGGCGCCGAACACGTCCACGACTTCGTCGGCAACCTGGCCATCACCGCGAACTCCTCCGACGCCGATCTGGACGCCTCCGGCACCACCTGCCGCAACGGCGACAAGTCGTCCTACTTCTGGCCGGTGGTGCGCATCGACAAGAGCGTCCGCGGCGGCAAGCAGCTCCAGCAGGCCCTCGCCCAGACCCAACCCATGGTCGTCTGCCCCTCGGTCGGCAAACGGCTGCGCGCCGTCCCCACCGGGGCCCGCGGCACCGTCGACCGTCTGCTGGCCGAGTTGGATCGCCAGCAGGCCGCCGCGAACCACCGGATGACCGCCAGCCGGGGCCGCATCGACGCCGCATTCAACCGGGAGGTCATCGACTCGCTGCGGGCCCGCCGCGCCGCGATGATCAAGCAGATCAGCACCACGATCACCGCCGCTGGCGGTAACCAGCCTGGCCTGGTCTCGCTTGTCGACTGTGACGTCAGCTACGACGACATGCACGCCCGGATGCCCGGCAGCGCCCACCGGGCGAGCGTCAAGGCGGCCCAGGCCGCGAATCCACGCATCCAGTGCCCGGCCGTGCGGGACAGGTTGCCCGGCGTACCCGATCGGGCGCTTGCCGAGGTGAACCGCAACCTCGACGACCTCGACCGGCAGATCTCCGAGGCCAACGAGCGCCTGGTCACCAGTCGTGGCCAGGGCGGCCCGGCCTTCGTCGACAACGCCATCCTCGGACCGCTGCGCGCCAAGCGGGTCGCCGTGCTCGACCGGATCGCCACCGCGATCGGGCGGCAGGCCCCCCGCCCGCAGGGTCTCGACGCGCTCGCCGGCTGCACGCTGGACCAGGCCCCGAGCACCCCGGCGGCACCGAGCAGCGCACCCACCACCACCGCCGCCGCGCTCCCCGACCCGCAGGGACCGAACCTTGAGCTGCCCGGCAACACCGGCGGCATCGTCCGCCCGGCGCAGGTGCTGATCGAATACCGCGGCAACCCCGTCAGCACTGTGGTGCCGATGCCGAAGTTCCTCCGGGCCCTCACCGGCGACGCCAAGCCCACCAGCCGTGGCCCGGCCAACGCCCGCGCCACCTGGACCTGCTCGGGCTTCGCCGACCGGCTCTCCGACAAGTACCCGATCTGCCCCGCCGGCAGTCAGGTGCAGCGTGTCCACGACTTCCCCGGCTGCTGGGACGGCAGGAACGTCGACAGCGACAACCACCGCAACCACGTCGCGTTCGCCGACAAGGCCACCGGCGCCTGCCCACAGGGTTTCCGGGCGATCCCGCAACTGCGGATCACAGTGGCCTACGACATCGCCCGCGACGTGCAGGTCAAGGGCCAGTACGCCCTCGACTCCTTCCCCGAGGAGAACCACAACCCCTTCTCCGACCACAACGACTTCGTCAACGTCAACTCAGCCCAGACGATGCAACGCATCGCCACCTGCATCAACAAGGGCAAGAACTGCTCCTGACGCCGGGGCCGCGTCGTTCGGGCGGGGCGGGTCGCGGCCGGCCGCCGGCCGCGACCCGGTGTGTCGCCATTACCGATGGGACGATTCACTGGGAGCGATACCAGTGGGGCAAAATTCAACCCGCCCGATCGTTAGACTCGCCGGAACGCCGGCACCGCCGCAGACCTCGACCTGCGCCAATCCCCATCGAATGGAGACGCCTGTGACCCGCGACAAGGCGGCACCCCCCGGTATCGACCCCAACATTCCCAGCGTGGCCCGGGTCTACGACTTCTTCCTGGGTGGCAAGGACAACTTCGAGGCCGACCGGAGGGTCGCCGAGCACGCCCTGCGCATCACCCCGGACGGGCCGGCCGCCGGTCAGGCGAACCGGGCCTTCCTGCGTCGGGTGATCCGCTTCCTTGTCGCTGAGGCGGGCATCGACCAGTTCCTCGACATCGGATCGGGGCTGCCCACCCAGGGCAACGTGCACGAGGTCGCCACCGAGCAGAACCCGAAGGCTCAGGTGGTCTATGTGGACAATGACCCGATCGTCCTGACACACGGGCGAGCCCTGCTCGCCGCGGAAGGCACCGCGACGGTGATCCAGGCGGACATCCGGGAGCCGCGGGAGATCCTTGACCACCCGGACGTACGCCGGTTCCTAGACTTCGACCGGCCGATCGGCTTGCTGCTCTTCGCGATCCTGCACCACCTTGGCGACGACGAGGACCCGAAGGCGGTCGCCGCCGCGTTGATCGACGCGCTGCCCTCGGGCAGCTACGTGGCGATCTCGCACTTCCGCGACCCGGGCGAGCGAGACCCGGAAGGCTCCCGCAAGGCCCGCGAGGTCGAACGGGTCTTCAACGAATCGTTGGGCACCGGCCGCTGGCGCACCGACGAGGAGATCCTCTCGTTCGCCGACGGGCTGACGGTGTTGGAGCCGGGGCTGGTGCCGCTGGCCGAGTGGCGCCCAGAGCCTGACGCACCCGCTACGGTGCAGACCGACACCTATCACACGTTCGTCGGGCTCCTCGCCCGCAAACCGTAGGCTCCGTCTGCTGCTGAGGTCCGTCGGCGGGAGTACGCCCCGCCGACGGACCCACTCGACACGTCTGACCTGCCATGCCGGCTCGCAGCGGCGCACACCAACCACCGCCGACTCCGTTGTTGACAGCGGTGTCGGGCACGGATCGGGCATGCCCTGGTATTGCGGGTGTTTGCTGTGCCGGTTCACTGCCACGATCGGGGCCATGCGGGTACACCAGTACGTGTATTTCTCGATGCGTTCACGCGATCTCCCGGCGCACGAGATGGCGACACGGTTGGGCATGGAGCCAGACGAGATCAGCGTCCTGGGGAGCAAGAGGGAAAACCCTCCGATGCCGCGCGTCCATTCGTGGAGGGTGGTCTGTCGGGACAGCGGCTTGACGGTCGATGAGCAGATTCACCGCATCATCGACCGCCTTGCGCCTGTCGCAGATGAGATCGCGGCCCTCGTGCGAGTGATCGACGAGTCCGAAGGTGAGGGTCGGACCTCGACACTCCAGGTGGTGCGCTACTTCAATGACGACGATGGCGACCAGCAGCACCGTCTCGGCTGGCACCTCGATCGCCGAGCCCTGGAGTTCCTTCGCCACACAGGGGCCGAGCTGGACGTGGACGAATACGGAGATGACTGAGGCTGGGCTGGCACGCCGACAACTGTCTGAGGTGGCCCTCTACTGCCTGGGTTCCAGTACGACGACTGGGATCTGGCGGGTGGTCTTCCGCTCGTAGTCGGCGAAGCCCGGGTACGCGGCCTTCTGCGCGGTCCAGATCCGTTCCCGTTCGTCCCCGGCGGCGACTCTGGCTACCAACTCGACCTTGTCCGTACCGATCTCCGCCTGGGCCTTCGGTTCGGCGAGCAGGTTGTAGTACCAGTCGGGATTGCTGGGGGCGCCGCCCTTGGACGCGAACACGGCATAGCCACCGTCCACCTTCTGATACATCATCGGGTTCACGCGGGGCTGGCCGCTCTTGGCGCCGACAGTGTGCAACAGCAGCAGTGGTGCGCCTGCGAACTGACCGCCGACCTGCCCACCGTTGTCGCGAAACTCAGCGATGATCTTGTCGTTCCAGTCACTCATGTCTTCTCCTCGCCCCACGCACCGGCTCCGTCGACACGATTCTGACACTCGCCTGCGCCCACTGCTTGCTCGCGCAGGCCGCAGCCGCGGAGCTACCGGCCTCCGCCGCCCCGGCGGGGTGGACAGCCCACAAGACCGGTCGCACTGATCTGCCGCTGTCAGCGAGCGGGCGGCGAGCACGACGGACGCGCGATGCGACCCAGCTTCGACCCACTCGGCGCTGCGCCCCACCAACCCACCGCCACCGGCCTGCCTGCCGCCTCAGGCCGTCACAGGTCGCGCGTCACCTTCCCCGCCTGCTGCGCTTCAACGCGTCCGCCCCGCCCCGGACGCTGTCGGCTTGCGCCCGAATCGCGTTCTGGTCACCGCCGCCGCCGTGGGCCGGCGACCCCGGACAGCGCGGCAAGCACCAACCGCCCCTGACCAGGCATTCTTGACGTATGGACCGTCCGATGAACCTACCCCTGGAGGTACCACAATGTTCACCACAAAGTTCTGGAAGGCCACCGCCGAGCGGGCGGTGAAGAGCGCCGCGCAGGGTCTGTTGCTCTACTGGGGCGCTGACGTCGTGTTCAACGCATGGCAGGCGGATTGGGCAGCGGCCGGTGGCATCGCGTCCGGTGCGGCGGTGCTGTCGGTGCTCACCTCGCTGGTGAGTGCGAAGGTGTCGGGAGAGGGCGACTCGCCAAGCCTTGTCGGTGCCGAACAGTAGCCTCAGGCGGCTGCAACTGTTGCGCCCCCGCTGGCTTCGGACCGGTGGGGGCGTCTCATCACCTCCAAACGTTCGTCGGGTGCAGCCTGGCCGACCCGAGCCCCACCCGCGAGTTGCCATACCGGTCCTCCGGCAAGCCGCTGCCCCTAACGACGGAGGCCGACGCCCCGGTTTGGTCGAAGGCGACCTTGGCGCACCCAAGCACCTCGGCGGATCACTGACGCAACAGCGGGACACTTCCACAGCCCCGGTACGATCGCGAACTTGTTCTCACTGCAGGGACCCCATGAGATCCGCGTGCGGCAGCCCCGGCAGTTCCCGTGCTGAGAGTAGGTTTCGTCAAATGGCATGCCGTATCGGTGAGCTCGTTCTCAAGTGCCGCGACCCCGAGGCGCTGGCGCGGTTCTGGTGCGAGGTCCTGGACTTCATAGAGCTCGATCGCGAAGCGGAGGTCTACATCGAGATAGGCCCGCGCGAAGGGTTCGGCGGCCCGCAGCCGACGATCTTCCTCATCCGCGACGACGAGCCGAAGAACGGGCAGGCCCGACTGCACATCGACGTCAACCCCACCGACCGCGATCAGGACGCCGAGCTGGAACGCCTCCTGGCCGCCGGGGCCAAACTCGTCGACATCGGTCAGCCCGCGGATGCGTCCTGGCACGTCCTGGCCGATCCAGAAGGCAACGAGTTCTGCCTGCTCAAGCGCCGCCTCGACCCGCTCTGACGGCCCGCGCCCAAACGATCGACGCAGCCGACAAAATTAGGCGGCCCCCGTCAATAGCTGGGGGCCGGGTGGACCCCGTCAAGCCGACGGCGGATCCGGTCGAACCACCGTCAGTTCCATACAGCCGCCTAGTTCGACCTTCAACTCGCGGGGCCTCTCCCCTGGGGTTGAAGATCAAGCTAGGGGCGGCCGTTGATCGTCGCTCGGGCGCTGGGTGCCAGCGGGTTGGTCGCGGTGAAGTCGCGCGGGTTGAGATCGAAACCCTGCCAGTGGGTGTGCATCGGACTCTGGTCCTCGTCGCGTGGGACGTGGTGGAAGCCGATGCGGACCCACATCACCGGGTCGGTCAGCTGCTCGCCGTTCACGTACTGCAGCACCGAGCGGGCACCGCACTCCGGGTCCAGGTTGAAGGTGGCGAACTTCTCGCACGCCCGCTGCTGGGTGACCGACACGTCCGGCCGGGTCTCGGGGCGGCTCTCGTAGACGTCGCCCGCGCCCAGCGCCAGATCGTATGAGCGCGGGTGGCCGTCGGTGTTGACGCTGGTCGTGCTGACCACCCGCCACCAGCGACGGTTTGCCGTGGTGAGGTTGGCCTCGGCGGGGATCGGGGTGCGGGTCAACTCGAGGATCGCCGAGTTACGGCCCTGCCTGCCGGTGGGCGTGCTGTCAAGCTGCTCCACCCGCTCGCCACCACCACCAGCCAGGTCGAAGTCGACCCGCCAGATCGCGTTGTGGTGGTGAGCGGCCGCGTTGTCCTGCTGGCCCTCGCCGATCGGCCAGCCCGCCTTGGCGATGGTGTAGTCGTTGGGCGAGAGGTCGCCGGTCGCGCCGAGCCGGGCGGTGATCCGGCCGCCGTCGCCGAAGCGGTACTCGGTCAGATATTCGTACCAGCCGACCTTGGACACGGTGCGCAGCACCAAGTCGTGACCCTCGCGGGTGTAGAGGGTCTGCTCCGCGGTGTCGTTGACGCGCTGCGCCGGGCCGGTAGCGTCGGCGGTCACGCACAGCACCCTGGCGGCACCGCCATAGGGCGCGCGCCGGGACCCGTCCGGGCACTCCCGGCCGGTCAGCTCCTGCATGGCGTCGCCACCGAAGCCGAACGAGGTGATGTCGTTCCACTCCGTCTGGCCCGAGTCGTAGGGCACGTTGAGCTGGCCAAGCGTGATCGACTCGAGTACCCGCATGGGTTCCGGCGCGCTGCGGTAGGCGACCGACACGTCCTCGAGGACCAGGCCGGTCTGCGGGTCGATGTGCCAGCACATCCGCCAGCGGGTGCCGCCAGGCAGGGTCTGCGCAACCATCGACGCCGCGCCGCAGCGGGCCTGCGGATCTTCCGCCTGAGCAACGCGCGGGATCAGGATCATGCCAGCGACCAGCGCCAGCGCCGCGAGCGACGCACGAAGTCTCATCGTTGCACCACCTTACGAGTGGAAAGGTCGATCACCAGGTCGGTCAGGTCGAGGTAGGCGGCATCGCGCGGGCGAGGCAGCAACATCAGGCAGCGGTGAGCTCCGCAGGCTGCCGCCGCACCCGTGCCGTCGGGAACTGTCTGCGCCTCGACCTCCACATCTGACCTGGCGGTCAGGTCGCGGCCGGTCGCGGTGTGGAAGCGCTCACGCAGCAGCTTCGCTGCCGGGTCGGCCCAGAGCAGGTCGGTCGCGGTCGCGACCTCTCGCTCGGTCGGCGGCGGCTGCCGGTCGCTCGCCGAGAAAGAGCCCGCGACGGCACGCCCGGCGAGGTCGATCACCCGTTTGATCAGGCGATCGTCGCGATAGTCGTAGAGCAGGACCGCCGCACGACGCGGACCGTCTCCCCCAGCCAACGCCACGGACAGCAACTCCGGCCCGGGTGCCCCGGTCACATCGGTGGTCTCGGCCCGCAGCGCGGCGTCGACTGCCACTTCCCGGGCAATGGCGATCTCGTTCGGTGTCAGCGCGTCCCGGCCGGTCCCCGCGGCGGGCGCCGGAGCGGCGGGCGGGTCCTCAACGACCGGGGTCTCCGCCGCGGCCGGCGAGCCAGCCGGTCCGGACCACGTGCCCAGCGCGTACCCGACGAATCCGACGGTGACCACAGCGGCGGCCATCGCGGCCGCACGCAGCCGTCCGTTGATCATGATTGGTCCCTCGGTTGAGAAAGGGAGGTGGCGGGCGCGAACGCACCGGCCACCTCCCTTCGGACTACTTACGGTTGGTGGGTCGGCCCTGCGAGCGGAAGGCGACGAACAGCACCGCCACCCCGCAGACGATCCCGATGACCGCGTAGGAAATGAGCACACCCGTCCGGGACAGGCCCACGAAGTCGACTGCCACTGCCAGCCCCATCGTGACGACCAGCGCCACCGCCAGGGCGGTCAGCAAACGCTTGCCGAAGCCAGGGGGCTCCTGCCATCGAGCCATGAGTCACACCTCGTTGAGTCCGTAGTCGATCATCCCTACACCGAGCCCGATGACGCCGCCGATCATGGCGCCGACCTCGGCGCCGGCCAGGCAACCGACACCAAAGGCGAGCGCACCCAGAGCGCAGCCCCCGATGGTTCCGACGACCGCGCCGAACCCCATGAAACCGTCCACGTGGCCCATGAAATCGCCCAGTGCGCTCATGCCGGTCGGATCGAGGTTGTTGGTCGGGTTGTCACCGGCGTATGCGTATCGGTTGCCGTGCGCCGGGTCGCCGATCCGGTTGAGGCTGTCCTGCTGGGTGAACCGGCCGGTCGCCGGGTCGTACCAGCGCTTGCCGAACTTGATCAGCGAGCCCACCTTGAGGCCGCTGGCGTAACCAACCGCCAGCTCGTTGATGAACGGCTCGTTGGCGACGGTGGCCGTGGTGCGGCCCCACGGGTCGTAGGTGTAGGTGCCTGCCAGTGAGCCGTCTTCGGAGATCATGGCGACCACCGAGCCGAGCCCGTCGAGTACCGCGAAGTAGCTCGACCAGGCGTCATCCTTCTTGGTGTTGACGCGCAGGCCGATGAGCGTGCCGTCAGCGTCCCGCTCGAGGAAGTGGTGGTCGTAGCTGGGCACCTGGTAGTCCTCGACCATCGGCACGCTGTGCTGGTCGTCGCGGCCCCACTCGTAGTAGTAGTCGCCGTTCTCCTCGTCGTTGTAGTCCACGGCCGAGTCCAGCTGCATCTGGTCGGGGCCGAGGTAGCTGAGCGAGAACTCCTTCGGGCCCTGGGTGTTCTCGGCGGTCTGGCCGGCGGCGTTGTAGACGGCGCTCTTCATGCCCGAGCCATTGAGCTGGTTGCCCGCGCCGTCGTAGGTGTATCCGCTCGTGTTGATCTGGTTGGCCGAGTTGTAGGTCAGCTTCTGTGTCTCAGTGCCGTTGGTCTTGACGCTGGTGCGGTTGCCGTTGCTGTCGTACGCGTAGTCGTAGGTGCCGCTGGCCGTGTCGGTGGCCTTGGTCAGGCGGTTGGCCTTGTCGTACGTGTAGACCTGCACCGTGCCGCCGCGGTGGTGCTGGGTCTCCCACTGGCGCAAGCCGGTGTCATCGGTCTTCGCGGTGGAACAGGAGGCGGTGCCGACCCGCTTGGCGTAGCAGTAGGAGACGTCGTAGACCACCGTCTCCTGGTCGGCGTTGTTCACCTTCTGCCAGCGCTTGGAGGTGGTCCGGGTGAGCCGGCCCGAGTCGTCGTAGGTGTTGTGGGTCGCCGCGACGGTGTCGGGGGCACTCCAGATGCCCGCCATCTTGGAGTCGGTGCGCCGGCCCTCGTCGTCGTAGCTGAACGTGTACTCGGTGTCGTCGTCAACCACCATCTTGGTGAGCAGGTTGCGGTTGTCGTAGGTGTAGTCGGTGTCACCGCGCCAGTCACCATGCAACCTGGTCAGATTGCCGACCGGGTCGTAGGTGTACTGCACCGGCGAGTATTCGTCGCCACGCTGGATCAGCCGGTTCATCCGGTCGTAGACGAACGTCTCGTCCGACTCCGCGTCCGAGCGGTAGGTGGTGTTGCCCGCGCCGTCGTACTGGAACTCCACCGGCGAGCGGCCGTCGGAGTAGGAAATCTTCACGGTGCGGTCGTCGGAGTCGTACTCCAGAGTCTGCGTGTTGCCCGCGCCGTCAGTCTGGGTGCGGATCCGCCCGAACGCGTCGTAGGTGAAGTCGCGCGCGCCGAGGCTGTTGCCGGTCGGCGGCGTGATCGTCTGCAGCTGCTTGTCGCCGTAGTACGTGTACCTGGTCGCGTTGTTGCTGCTCTTGTTGGTCGGGTCGGTGCTGGTCTTGACCGTGCCGTCGCTGTTGTAGTCGACGTCGGCCTGCGCGGCCTCGGCGTCCTTCGCCGAGGTTTGGTTGCCCGCGCCGTTGTAGGTGTATGTGGTCTGGTTCTTCTGCGCGTCCGTCGTCGACGACGGCTGGAAATTGCCGGTCGGGTTGCTCGGCGTGGCCGCGTTGCCATAGCTGGCGGACGCGCCGGCACCGGTCGGCGAACTGGTCGCGGTCAGCGACTGGCCGCTGTTGGCACCGTACGAGCTGGTCGTCGTCTTGCCCATGCCGTCGGTCGAGCTCTTCACGTCGTTGTATTGGGTGTACTCCTTCGAGCGCTCCTTGCCCGCCGGGTCCACCGCCTTGGTGACGCGCTTCTCGTCGTTGATCGTGTATGTGGTGCGCGGGACGCTGGGCACCGGTTTGGTGAGGTCGGTGTTGGCGTCGGCCAACTGCGTCTCGGTCGACGACGTGTAGGCCCACCGGGTGACCGACAGCCGTCCGTCGGGGTTGTCGGCCGATTCGTTCTGCAGCACCCTGGTCACCGCAGCGACCCGGTGCTGGCTGTCGTAGTCGATGCGGGTCTCGGTGCCCGGCTCCGAGTCGAAGCCGGTGACGATCTTCTTCACCCGCTGCGACGAGTCGTAGGTGAACCGCACCGCGTGCCCGCTCGACGGCACGATAGCCGTCAGGTTGCTCTTGTTGTTGTACTGGTACCGCACCTCGCGCGCGTTGCTCGCGTCGATCGACTGCTGGAACCGGCTGATCCGCCCGTTGGCATAGGTGACGGTGACCGTCTTCGCGCCAGTAGAGCCGCGGTCGGACACCACCTTGGTCAGCGAGCCGGCCGCGGTGTAGGTGTAGTCGGTGACGTTGTTGTCGCGGTCCTCGGTACGATCGAGCAGGCCGGCCGAGGTGAAGTAGAGCTCGCGGCCGCCCTCGTTCTCGGTGAACTTCCAGCCGTCGCCGTCCTTGGCCATTGTGCCCTTGAACTGGTTCGGCGTGTTGTAGCCGTTGCCGTTGACGGTGAACCGCCCAACCACACCGTCCGCCGCGACGTAGGTCAGCGAGTTGTCGTCCGCCTTGATCAGCTTGATGTCGGCACCGGAGCGGGACAGCCAGCCGCGGCCGAACGCGCCGATCTCGATGTCGCCGCCGACCAGCAGGCTGTTGTAGGCGGCGCCGAGCACCAGGTTGTCCTTGATGCCGGGCAGCACCAGGTCGGTGGTCCGGAACAGCAGATTGCCCGAGCCGGCATTGACCTGCAGCTTGACCCGGTCGGTCAGATCGAACGAGGTGAACGTGGCGTTCCGCTCAGGCCCGGTGCCCTTCGGTGTCGAGACCGGGCCAGCCAGCAGCGCGACGGTGCCCCGACTCGGGCCCAGCGCGATCGTGTCGCCGGACGCCGGCGAGCCGGGCTGGGCGGGTGCGACGGCCTTGGTCCGGCCCGGACCCGGGACCGGTTTGGCAGCGGCCGGTGCGGCCACCGGCGCGGCGAGGACGGTCGACGCGGCGAGCAACACGACGCCACCCCAGGAAAGCTTTCTCACTAATCCCCCCATGGTCACTCAGTGAATGCCAGCCGAGACTGGCAGCAACCACAGTGGAAGGTGGGTACCCCCCGCTCGTAATCAAGATGGTGAACACATCGGACAGTGGGCACATCGACAGGGAAGATCTTGCTATGAGGCAATAGTTGCCCTGTGGAAACAGAGTCGAAGTCCACCCGCTCAGAGGCCGCAGTCCACACGATTGCGGGGTAACGGGAGCCAGGAGGTCACACGTCGGCTTCGAGAGCGAAGGTGTTGCCGTCCGGGTCCTGGAACCACGCGATACGTCCACCTCCGGCCCGCGCGGTGATCCCCATGACGTCGTGCTCAAGCTGCTCGTAGCGAACGAACTCGACGCCGGACGAGGAGAGCTCATCGACAATCTGGTCGATGTCGTCGACGTACCACGTCGCCAGCGTCGCCGGGGTCTTCCCAGCAGTGACCGACTGGTACACGTTCAACGCAGGCCCACCACCGGAGCCGTAGACGCGGCTGCCGTCGGCGATGGTGGCGCTGGGGCCGGACCGCAACGCCCGAAGGCCCAGCGCGCCTTCGTAGAAGGCCACTGCCTTCTGAATGTCGGACACGGCGACCGAGGTTCTGAGGTGGTACGCGCTCAAGGGCATGAACCACTCTGACAGGTACCCCAAGCAGAACAGTGGCTTACCCAGCTTCCCGCATGGACCACGACCGACCAACACGTCTTGGACGACTTCGCGTCAAGGATCGCAACGAAGTGGCTGCCAGGCCCGGCAGAACACCGAGCGCTGGGTGGAGTCGGTAGAGATCATCTGGTGGGACTGGATCGGACCCTGGCAATTCCGCCGACCCAGACGGAAATGCCTTCCGCGGTGGCGGTGGCGGTGGCGAAGACCGACGAGGGGCGGCCTGCAGTGTGCCCTTGCTCGACTTCGATGCTGTTGCGGCCCTGGGTCGCGAACAGGTGCGCGGCGAGGCATCCTGTGCTGTTGGCGTTGACGACGTCCTCGGCGACTCCGATCGCCGGCGCGAACATCCGCGCGGTCGCTGCGTTGCGGGTCGGGGAGAGCGTGTAGACGAAGCAGCCGAGATAGCCGAGACGGCGGCATTCGGCTGCGAGTCGACGGAGGTCAGGCCGTATCGAGAGCAGGGTCGGCAGCGTTCTGACCGGTACGAGCAGGCGTGGTGTTCCCGGTGAGGCGACACACGGGATGTCCTCGGTGGCCATGTCGTTGGGTCTGATGCCAAGGGTGGCGAGGATGCTGTCTCGTTCTGCGGCAGAGCAGCCCTGAATCTCCACCGGGCCCTGGTCGAACCAGACCTCGATGCCGTCGTCGCGCTGGATCGCGGTTGTGTCGAAGGTGCGGCCACCGGTCCGCTGGCGAGAGCGATGTTCCTTGATCCGGCGACGGTGCAACAGGACGGCCTGGGCGGCGATCGTGCCGTGCCCGCAGTTGGTGAGCTCACCGTGTGCGGTGAAGAACCGCACCGTGGGCGTGGCTCCCGCGTCGGTGTCGACGAACGCCGCGTGCGAGGTGCCAGCGCGCCGGACGATCGCGCGCCGAGCGCTGTCGCTGAGCGTGATGTCATCGATCAGCACGGCGGTAGGGCTGCCACCTTGGCGGCGGCGGGTGCAGGCGTCGACGATCGTCACGTCGTTGCCGACACTCCCAGTCACGTCGGGGTTTCCGCAGTGGTAGCCGGGTCGTCGTCGGCGAGGGCGCGAGCCCACTCCTCCGACCACCGGACGAGGGGGCGCAGGGCTCGGTAGGCGCCCTCTCCGAGCTGGGTGAGGGCGTAGGTGGCATCCGGTTCCTGCTTGACGATGCGTGCCTCTGACAGCTCGGTCAGCCTCTGCCGCAGGACGCTGGACGACATGTTGTCGCAGTGTTGCTGCAGTGCGCGGAAGCCGAGTGCGCCGCGCTGTAGCTCCCAGACGATGCGCAGACTCCATCGACGTCCGAAGAGGTCGAGTGCCGCCATCAAGGGGCGCCCAGTGTTCGATCCGCGAACCGGGCTTCCCGGCCTCGGCGCTGCCATAGCCTCGCCCCACTTCTCCTGGTGCTTCTTTTTTCGATACAGTACCTCCTCGCCAGTGATTCGGTTTTCGAAGCGCAGGGGGTCGGGCACACGTGACGTCCATATTGCGGAACGCCTTGTGCGAGCGGCTGGGTATCGACGTGCCGGTGGTGCAGGCGCCGATCGGCTCCGCGGCAGCGCCCGAACTGGCTGCGGCGGTGGCCGAAGCCGGTGGGCTAGGCATGCTGGCGTCGACCTGGCAGAGTCCCGAGCGCGCGCGCCTCGACATCCGCCACGTGCGGCAGCGGACTTCGCGACCGTTCGGGGTGAATCTGGTAATCGACTTTCCCATTGCTGACAAGCTGGCGGTGTGCTTGGACGAGGGCGTACCGGTCATCTCCACGTTCTGGGGTGATCCAAAGCCGGTCAGCCACCGGATCCGTGATGCCGGTGCGCTGCATATGCACACCATCGGCAGCGTCAGGGAGGCCGTGCACGCCGCTAGCTGCGGCGTCGACATCATCGTGGCGCAGGGCTGGGAGGCTGGCGGCCATGTTCGCGGCACGACCGCCACCATGGTTCTGGTGCCGGCCGTTGTCGACGCGGTGGGCCCGATTCCGGTCATGGCCGCCGGCGGCATCAGCGACGGCCGCGGCCTCGCCGCTGTTCCGGCCCTGGGCGCACAGGGCGCGTGGCTGGGCACGCGTTTCCTGGCGGCCACTGAAGCTTTCACCCACCAGCTGTACCGGCAACACCTCGTCACCGCCACCGCCGAGGACACCGTCCACACCCACTGTTTCGATGGCGGATGGCCCCACGCCCCTCACCGCGCATTGCGGAACCCGACCCTGCAACGGTGGGAACTAGCCGGTTCGCCTACCGCGCCAGGCCGCCCCGGCGAAGGCCAAGTCGTAGCTCTCGACAGCGCGGGCCAAGCCCATTACCGGTACGAGGATCTGATGCCCCTACCCGGTATGACCGGTGACCTGGCGGACATGGCTCTCTACGCAGGCCAATCGGTCGAACTCGTCCGGGAGGTCCGACCGGCAGCCCAACTCATCCAGGAACTCACAGCGCAGGCCGTGAACGTCATCGACCAGATGCGCCACACGACTCGAACAACAGACGGGACTGGGTGACCATGACGTCCCTCGCTCGCTTCAGCGGAGACGCCGACAGCGGTGCTGCCGTGCTGTTCGACGTCGACGGCGTCCTGGTCGACTCCTACGCCGCATATCGCCGCATCTGGGACCGCTGGGCGCTGCACCACAGCCTGGACCCGGCGATCGTCTGGGCGCACACCCACGGTCGCCGCCCGATCGACACCATCGCAGTCGTCGCTCCACACCTCGACGCCGAAGCCCAATACCGACTGGTACGCGACTTCATGGTGGACGAAGGCGACGCGTTCCCGGTGTACCCCGACGCCCGGAGCGTGCTGAAGGTCATCCGGAACCAGCGATGGGGTGTGGTGACCTCCGGCCGGGCCCCTACCGTGCGGCAACGACTGCGAGCAGGCGGCCTTCCTGACCCCCCGGTCCTGGTGGACAGCACGCAGGTCGCCCTCGGAAAACCAGACCCGGAAGGCTACCTCCGTGCAGCCGCCCTGCTGCGAACCTCGCCACAGCACTGCCTGGTCATCGAGGACGCCCCGGCCGGCATTGAAGCAGCCCGCGCGGCACGGATGACCGTGATCGCACTGACCACCACCCATCCCGCGGCCCAGCTCACCGCCGCACATCACATCACCAGGACCCTCGGCGAGGCGACGCCACTCATCGAGAACTGGCTCGACGCAACGGTGCCATGACCAGGGCTCCGCGCATCCACATCGACACGTGCCGACGCCACTGTGCATCGCAGCCGCCGCGACTACAGATCGGCAGCACCCGGCCGAGCGTGGTCAATGCACGGCCTCCGGGCAGCGGAAGTTCCGTCAGGATCGGCGCATGGTGAACGTCTGGTCCGGTGTGACGATTGATTGCCTCGACCCCGAGCGGGTAGCCCGATTCTGGAGCGGCCTGCTCGGCCGCGAGCCCGGTCCGTCGCAGGAAGGCTGGGTTTACCTCGGTGAACGAGGTGATCCTCAGCCACGGCTGGTGTTCCAGCCGGTGTCGGAAGCCAGGACAGGCAAGGTGCGGGTTCACCTCGACATCTCCGTCGACCAGATCGACGAGGCCATGGCCCTGGTCGTCAAACTCGGTGGCCGGTTCAGCGGCGAACGGCACGACTACGACGACGGCGTGGTTGTCGTCATGGCCGATCCGGAGGACCACGAGTTTTGCCTGGTCCAGTACCACCGCTGACGGCGGACACCTACCGTCGGAGCAGGGCGGCGACGTTCTCCTCGAACACGAGCGGCGGTCGAAGGACGCGAACGGGCGACGGCACTCCACAGCAAGTGCGCTCCGGTAAAGCCGGCGCGGATTGGTGCAACGCACCTATTCGTGACCGGTCGTATTCGTCCGCGTCCCGCCCAGCGGTGTCGGCGCACGGCTTCGAGTGCAGAGCCGGGTACTCCACCAACTACACGGCAGCTATCGGCATCTACGAGTGCGGCTGCAAACTAGCGGCCGAGCTTGCCCTGCAACAATCAACTACAGTCAGTCATGTTGCGCGACCCGGCGGCGTCCGGATCTGCCGAATTGAGTGCACCGGCGCTCGGAGTCGAGACCGTTGACGGACTCGACCTGCGGCCTGATACAAGCAATAATCGCAGCGTGAATACCGTCGTCGCCATCTCCCAGGTCGTTTCCACCCTAATCGTCGCTCTAGCGTTGCTGGTTGGCGCTCGTCAGGCTCGACACGCTGGGCGGCAGGTCGAGGCGGCACACCGTTCACAACAGGTTCAGGGCACGATGGAGGTGGTCAAGTTGATAACCTCGCCCGAAATGCGGTCCGCCGCCCGGGTACTGCCGTCGGTTATCGAAGCCCCCTACAGTCAGTGGACCGAGGAGCAGAAGACAGCAGTCACGGTCCGTTGTAACGGCTTTGATGTGGCGGGCATGTTCGTTCGTGCCAATATGGCGGACGAGGCTTTCATCGTCAACAACTGGGGCGCTTCCATTCTGGAGATCCGTGAGATAGCGAGCCCGCACATCGCCGAGATGCGGAATAGGTACCGGGTCGAGAGCTACTGGGGGAACCTGGCATGGCTGGCGGGCCGATGGGAGTCCAGGCACACACTGCCGTCAACTCGCGAATCGGTCGCCGCCGAAGCTAAATCAGCATCTCCCTAATTTGCGCCAGCCGCGCACCCTCTATATCCGCTTGGCCACCATCATTGTGGGCCTCCCATGGCGTGCACGGTCACCATGGTTGCGCCGAGTCGACCGGCCGCGCGGACGGCACCCGTAACAGAAGTCGGGATCTCGAACAGCTTGAGATCCAGGAAGACATCCTTGCCTCCGCTGACCAGCCTGGCCACAAAGGCCGGGCCGGCGGCGGTCAGCACCTCCAGGCCCACCTCTTATGACTGGCCGGCATCCCCCAGGCAGTCGACGAACGCCTCGGCGTCGTCAACGGTGTCGAAGTCGAGCGCGACGATGATGCGGCGTGCCGTGGTCACCCGCTGATCCTCCCGGTAAGAGGGTTCAGCTGACACGCCGGCAGGGACGACTCCAGATCGCGGCGGGTGAGGGCCGCGCGTAACCGTAGCGCTTCGGCCGCAGGATTCTCCCGTCCACCCTGCTCGCGTCGATGGCGCAGACCACCGAGTCAACCCTGGCGCCACTGGCCCGCAGCTGCCGGCACGACGCCAGTAACGCCCCGGCGGTGATCACCACGTCCTCGACCCCACGACGCGTCGGCGGTCCACGGGCCCACCTTCGGCCGCCCTGCCGGTGCCGTACTCCTTGGCCTGCTTACGGGCGAAGACGGTCGGCAGCCCGGTCAGCTGCGACATCACCGTCGCGATCGGTATGCAGGCAAAACGACTGCGGAAATCTCTTGCATCGACGTACTTGCGCGGCCAGCCCATGCTGGCGGTGAGGGTAGCCGAGTGCGAAACTATCGGAGAGTGGTATGTCGAGCTTTCAGACCTGGGCATCATGGCGCCGGAAGGCGTTCATCTCACTGGCTGCGATAGCTTCGATGGGCCTAATTGCACTTTCTCCCGTGGCGATGACCTGGATGGCGGACCTCTCGGTCCAATGGAGTGACCTCTCGAATATCGGTCAGGCATACGGGGGCACGTCGGCCATACTTTCCGGCCTTGCCCTCGTTAGTGTTTCAATATCCTTGCTAATTCAAAACAATCTAAATAGAATCAGTCAAGTTCACCTGATTCGACAAAGGCAGTTTGACATCGTAAAGTTGGCACTCGAAAATCCTCAGTTCCTCTACGTTGATGGATCAGCCGCGACTGGCGATCCCGATGCGGTACTGAAGGTCTATGCGAATCTATTTGTCGGCCACTGGGCAATGGTGTGGGATCTCGGCGAGATGAACGAGAATACCCTACATACTGTGGCGAGACGCCTTTTCGAGTCAGGGATAGCTCGCGAATGGTGGAAGGTTAACGGTGGCTCATATCTTAGCTCCCGCCGACGAAAGCGGTTCCATACAATCCTCTCCGAGGAGTGCCAAAATGCTGTCCGGGGTGCTGCGGAAGCCTCTGGGGGTCAAGGAGTTGCGGTTGCCGTTTCAAGTCCAGAACGACGATCATCGCGTAGCTCCCGCCATATGCTCATTGTTGGCGTAGCGGCAGGGATGGCCATTGGAGTCCTACTACAGCCAGCAGGGCGACGGGTTTTCGGCAGACTTTGACGCCCAAAGGTGCCTGTGAATCACCAGTTGCGGCAGGAAATCGGGTTCGTCCACCACTTCGGAGATCCCTGCGCTCCCGCCGATCAGCGGAGGGTGCTTCGCTACTGACTGATGGTCAACCGAAACTGATGAGGAAGCCACCTGCGGCCGAGCTTCCCGGAGCATGCGTGTCCGTGTTTCGTAGAAACCAGTACGGACGCTAGAAATAAACACCCTCCAAGATGAATGGCGGAAGGTAAGAATTGGACCCCCGGGGTCTTTTGAATCCCTGACCAGGTGATGGTCTCGGCTTCTAGTCACCTCGATACACTCTTGGGTCAATGTGCTGCGACTACTCTTGATCCAATTCGATGATCGATCATCGCGATATTCGGGCTTCAATGGAAGATCTCCTTGTTATGTTGCGCCGAATCGACTCCTTTTTCAGGGAGTGTAGAGCGTAAAGGTATCTGGGCTGCGGCGGGCTTGTCGCACAGAGTGTGCGACAAGCCCGCGTGGCTTCGTGGGAGTCGGAGTGCCGGCGCGGCAACCGCTCCGGGCCCGTGTCGAAGAGGTGCGCCAGATGATCGGCCGCACTCTCCAAAGTCACGAAGACCGAGGGGATCTTTGCCGATACATTGCCCGATCCCGGGGAACTCTTCGATGGATACACCGAAACTTGGGACGACGCTTGTTGCCAGTCAACCGACTCGCCGAGGTTTACGCGGCGATCGGATGGGCAGCCTCGCGCCGTCGCAGATGAGATCGTCGTCCTGGACGACGATAAGGTCATGCACACCGTTGGCGACGCCAGTTTCGAGTTCTCCATCGCGGAGATCGCCGGGGCCGTCAGGGAACGCAAGGTGGCGGAGTGTGTGGTGCTTGCCCAGCACCGAGCGCGATTCGGTCGCTCGCCGACGGCCAGCTTTGGACGCATGCCGGACGCATGGGTCAAGTCCACGGGTAACAACGCGGCGCTCGTAAGGGCAGGCTAAACGCCATCCCTCTTGATCCCGCCTTATCCTGGATATCGTGTTAGAGCCACATAGGATCCTGGCTGGGACTTGGCAACGACTAGCATCTCGTTTGCTTTCTGCAGCAAGTCCTCATAACTGATTTTTCGACGCTGGGTTGTGACGACGACACCGGACGAAAGGGTGACTAGAGCTGCGCGAACCATCTCTTGCCTTCTACTCAGAAGCTCGACGTAGCCGCGGTGCACGTCGTCAGGGTCGTAGATTTTGTCCGCCGCTCGCTCAAAGAGCACGGTAACTCTGGTTGTGATTGCCCGTACGAGGCGCGGCTGACACAGGACGAGGAAGTCGTCGCCGCCTACGTGGGCGACGAACGGTCGCGGACGCGTCTTCGATGCCGACGTCTCGAGAGCCTCCGCCAACGCCGAGATTATGGCGCTGCCCCGAGCGAAGCCGTACTTGTCAACGACCGATTTTAGCCGATCAATGTCAACTCGGCAGACCGCGATAGCCCGCCGTAGAGCTACGTGGTTTTCGACGACCGATCGAAAGACCGAGGCTCCTGGCATCTCGGTCAGCGGCGACTGTTCGACGAGTATCGCGCGGCGGCGAAGCAAAGATTTTGCGTACTCGATGACTACGTTGGGATCGGCTGGCGCGGGGATGGCGACGTCGAATCCCATCTTTAAGTTCTCGACGACTTCAGTACTGCCCTCGTGTCCAGCTACAACAATCACGGGAATGCTTGATGCTAGCCAACTCTTGCGGATCCTAGAAATAAGGAAATAGCTCTCCTTTGAGATTGCGGGGAGCATCAAGGCAAGGGTAATGGAGGCCCAGTCGATCGTTTCGCTTGCTTGAGCGAAGGTGGCCGTCGTCACCTCTCCCATGCCCGCCTGAGAAAATGCATCGCGGAGTTCGCTGGCGGCTTCTCTGTTGTCGGCTACGATGAGGACGGCCTGTTCTCTTGGGAACGCAGGTCGCGATAGCGACTCGATGGAAG
Organism: Micromonospora sp. NPDC048947; assembly: GCF_040649495.1. NCBI lineage: Bacteria > Bacillati > Actinomycetota > Actinomycetes > Micromonosporales > Micromonosporaceae > Micromonospora > Micromonospora sp. NPDC048947. Next base: position 149,419 of record NZ_JBEZFO010000017.1, on the reverse strand, counting down.
AGAGCACGCTTACCCCGCATATGGTGGACACGTCTGCAAGTGGCTGTTGTGGGAACAGTATGCCAAGTTGCTGCAAATGTTAACTAGCTTGTCGGCGAGGCGTCGCAGGCCGGCGTGTTGATCAACAGCGTGCAGCCGATGGGTGGCTTGGGTAACGAAGGTCCATCCTGGCTCAGGCGGATAGGTGTCGACAGCAACGTCGCCGAACGGCAGCGGTCGTGGTGGTGATGATGTCTAGAGCCCCAAAAAAGTAACGGGACGGCCAGTTGTCACCACCCGGCCCGACGACGCCTCGTCGCGACCTACTCGACAGTGTTGGAAGATGTCTCGGGCAGGCAGGCCCAGTGTCGGAGCCTGCGCAATACCCAGCGGCGCCACATCAGGCGGCGCAGTCCGAAGCGGTAGATGATCGCGCACTCCATCCGCGCGACGATGGCGTTGATTCCGCGAGGGCCGAAGTTGCCGAGCAGCATCTCGGCACTCTTGGTGATGGGTGGCTGCTGCCAGGCGATCGCGCAAGCGGGTCCGACCAGGGGGTTGATGTCGGCGAGGCAGGCGTCGAAGACCTCGCTCATGGCGCGGCTCTCGGCGGCGATCCACGCGCGGGATTCGGCGAGTTGTTCCTGCAGAGTGTGGCCGCGGTCGGCGAGGGCGGTGAGGGTGGCCGCGTCGTCGCTGGTCCGGCGGCGGATGCGGTAGGGGTATTCGGCCCAGGCGACGAGGGTGCGCACGGCTTGGGCGTAGCGTTCTCGGCGTGCCGTGGCATTCGCCCGGGTGTTGCCGAGGATGACGCTGATCAGGCCGGCGACCACGCTGGAGCCGAGGACGGCCAGGGCGATGGTGATGGTGGGCGGCTGGGCGGCGGCGGAATCCACGGCCTGCGCGAGCGTCGTTAGGTCCGTGACCACCGGCCGATCTCCTTCCGCATCGCGGTCGTGGCGATCCGGTGTGGAGGCTGCCGGTCATCGCCGTGGGGGCATCCTCGCACGGCCATTCGCCGCTGCGCCGCCACGCCTCCTCGAAGATCAGATGCCGATGCACGAGCGTGACCAGAGGCTCCAGTCCGTCTTTGGGAAGCCACCGCAGTGCGGGATCGTCGCGGTCGTACTGCAGGCAGAGATCCCCGAGCTACAGGTTGCGGTGCTTGAAGGGACGGGTCGCTGCCAGAGCGCGGGTAGGCGTACACCTGGTCGCCGGGCGGCAGGATGACCAGCCGGATCCGCTCGACCGGGTAGCCGTCGGCTGCTAACGCGGGAAGCGACAGCAGGGTCAGCTCGAGGCGAGCCCCGCCGAGCGCGGTGGTGTGGCCGGCTGCCTGCGCGACGCCGAACACGTCGGCGTGGCGCAGGAGGTGGCCGGCCGCCGCTGCGGGATCCTGCAGGACCGCCGTCACCGGGTACGCCATGACCTCGCCGGCCGGTTGGTCTGCGCACCGCGCTGCGAGGTCACGGCCCGGCCGGTGGAGGTGATGCTGCCCGCGCTCGGTGTCCAGTCCTTGGCCAGGTCGTCCACGCCGGTCGGGTCGTACACCTTGCCCATGACCGCCTCGGCCGCATGGTCGAGCGCGGTGACCGTGGCGGCCTGGGACATCTTCGTCGTGATCGCGGCGTACCACAGGGACTCGATGACCAGGCCAGACAGTTTCTCCAGCGTTGGCTGGTTGGTCCTGAACGACTTGCCCATCCGGACCTGGCGCACGAAGGCAGCCGACGGTGGCCAGGTTGCGTTCACGGATCACCCGCCGCAGGGTGCCGGTGTTCGACCACTCCCACCGGTCGAGGTCAGGGTCGGCTATAAACACGCCCTCCTCGGTGTCGCCGTCCTCGAAGGCCGGCACCAGGTCGAACGTGAAGGTGCAGTCCGCGAACGTGACCTGAAGCGCGTGGGCGGGCTGCTTGTCCTCGTCGAAACGGGCGAAGCTGCCCTGCAGGAAGGCAGATGCCCACCTCCGTCATCTCCGCACTCGCCGCAGCCGCATAGCGCGCGCAGTCACGGACCAACCGGCCCGTCAAGCGCGCGCTCACCGGACCAGCGACGATCCTGGCGTGGTCCGCGCAGAGGGTGCATGCACGACCCGCTCCGGCCGCGGACCCTCGCCGGCGAACACGGCCGATACGATCTACGCCCGACGCCTGGACCGCAACTTCCGTCTAATGGCCGCGCCTGGGGGTTCACCCCAGTTCCAGACACCATGGACGGTTTACGCTGTGGCGCTCCCACTCTGCGGCTCTCATCCTCGAACCCCCAGCACATCGAGGAGCTGAAGACCACGATGCACAATGCGAATCAGCGGGTGTCCCGCCGATCAGCCAGAGCGGGCCACCCCTGGTTTGCCTCACCTCGCGCCGAGCCCCTCTCGGACCTTCGACCAGCCGATTCAGGTGCTACCGCGCGACCAGGGCGTCTCAGATCACCTGGCCGTAGGGCAGCCGCGAGGCTGCTGTTGTCGCAGCCTTCGTGATGCTGCCGGGAGTTGGCATCTGGACGGAGCGGTCGAACGATCGGGGCATCGGATGTCGCCGCCCGCAGGACTACCCAACCCAACCAGAGCCGCTGCTCCCAATCTGCTCCCACTGTAAGCAGCGCATACGACAAAGCCCGTTACCGATGACTCCGGCAACGGGCTTCCGACCTGCGCGAACCAAGGGTGGGCGATGCTGGTATCGAACCAGCGACCTCTTCGGTGTGAACGAAGCGCTCTCCCACTGAGCTAATCGCCCTCAGCGCCACTGACTCTACCCGATCGTGGAACCGGACCGGAAATCCGGGGTCAGTGGGTCGCGAGGTAGTGCATCGCCTCGGCCACCACGTCGATGCCGAGGCTGTACTTGAGGGACAGCCAGACCACCGTGGCCACGAAGACCAGGCCGACGGAGCCGAGCACGATTCGTACCAGCAGCGACTGTCTCGTCACCCACCGTGTCCATCCGTGGACGTGGCGGCGGGTGAAGCCGAGCAGTCGGCGCGCCCAGTGGTATTCGACCGCCCAGATGCCCAGGCCGGCGATCACCAGCAGCCAGCCGGGCCCGGGGAGCGGGATGAGGGCGATGCCGATGGTGACCACAAGCGCCCCGGCGATCGCAATGAAGATCTTGAGTGCGATCCGGCCGGTGGGGTTGGCGCGGATCAGGTCGAGGGTCAGCGAGATCCGCTCGCGCCAGCGGGGGCGTCTCGGCCGCTCCTGCACGGCGACTCCACCGGCACCGGCGCCGCCGCCACGACCACCGGCGGTGTCGCCACCACGACCGGCGTCATCACCGCCGGGACGACCGGCGTCGGACGCCGGCCGACCGGCCCGTTCGGGCTGCTCCATCGGCACTCCGTACCCCCGCTTTTCGGCTGCTCGGACCCCGACTTTCGGCGGGCCGGGCGCCGCCGCCGGATCCACTGAGGATTGCTTCGTCACCATTTCACCCCCCAGTGTCGCTCGGGCCCGTCACTGCAACGGCCGACTGGACGTTACCGGAGTAAGTCGACGACTGAGCCACCCGATACCGGGCGGGATCACGCACTGGGCAGAACCGGAAATCCTACATGAATGCTCACATTCACGCGGCCTTTCCGTCCCCCTTCCCACCACTGGGTGAAGTCAGCGTATGGCGGAGCGTAGCCAGGAGTAGCACCTGAGTATGGGAAAAGCGGGACACGCGCGTTCCGCAGCGGTGCCGGGGGGAGAACGTCCATGAGTGTCATCCGACCGACGACCGTAGAGGTCGAGACGTCGCTAAGGCTCGTCGCACCTGACGCCACCGCCTTGCCGGTGCGTGCCAGTCTGCGTTACGACCCTGCTGACCCGTATGCGGTCCATGTCCTGTTCCATGCCGAATCGGCAGGGGGCGAGGCGGTGAGTTGGTCGTTCGCTCGCGAACTTCTGGTCACCGGCCTGGACGAACCGGCCGGAATCGGGGATGTGCGGGTCTGGCCCTGGGCCACACCGCGCGGCGACTTCGTCGCGCTGGCCCTCTCGTCACCGGACGGCAACGCCCTCTTCGAGGTGCCGCGCAGCGTCCTGGTGCGTTTCCTTCGACGGACCTACGTCGTCGTCCCGCGCGGCCGTGAGGCCGAGCACCTGGACGTCGACACGGCGGTGAACCGGCTGCTCGCCGGTCGCTGACCGCCCGAACGGGCAACACCGGCCATACCGGGGCCGCGCGGATCTGCCGAGTCCGCGCGGCCCCGGCACACACACCCAGGGGTACGCGGACAGCGCGCCCCCGGGTCGGCCGGTGCTCAGCCGTGCGTGGTGATGCCGCCGTCGACGGGAATGACCGCCCCGGTGAGGTACGAGCCGGCGCGCGACGAGAGGTAGATGGCGGTGCCGGCCATGTCCTCGGGGCGCCCGATGCGGCCCAGCGGCACCTGCTGTTCGATGGCGGCCCGGCTCGCCGGGTCGTCGAGCGCGAACGCCATCATCTTGCTCTCGAACGGGCCGGGCGCGATCGCGTTGACGGTGATCTGCTCACCGGCGAGTTGGTGGGCGAGGCTGCGGGTGAGCATGTGTACGGCCGCCTTGGTGGCCGAGTACGCGTACACCTCCATCATCGGCACCCGGATGCCGTCGATGGACCCGATGTTGATCACGCGGGCCGGGTCGTCGGCGCTGGCGGCGGCGCGTAGCGCCGGCAGCAGCGCGGTGGTGAGCCGGAAGACGGCCTTGACGTTGACCGCCCAGAGCTTGTCGAACGCGGCCTCGGGGTAGTCCTCCAGCGGTGCGCCCCAGGTCGCGCCGGCGTTGTTGACCAGCACGTCGAGGCGGCCGAAGCGCTCGCGCACCGCGGCGGCCAGCGTCTCGGCCCCGGCGTCGTCGCCGAGGTCGGCGGGGATGGCATCGCAGCGGCCCTCGGCGGACAGGGTGGTGGCCACGGCCTCACAGACATCCGCCTTGCGGGACGAGATGATCACGTGTGCGCCGGCCCTGACGAATCCCTGGGCGATCATCAGCCCGATCCCCCGCGAGCCACCGGTGACCAGGACCGTCTTACCTTCGACCGAGAACAGCTGCGTCATGCCCATCCCATCGCGAGTCGGCGGGTGCCGCCGGCCGGTCGGGTGACCGGCGGATACCGGGTGGACCGCGGACCGATGGCGCTACCGCCGGGTAACGTAGCCCGGCCGCCGGGACCGGGACAAGCCCGCAGCTTGCCGCGGATTCCGCTGCGAACGTCGATCGGGATGCGGTGACCTGCGGTTCGGGCTACCGTCGCAGGCGATGGTCTCCACCGATCCCTCCCCCGCGCCATCGATCGGAACGGCGTCTCCCGTCACCGACGAGATAGCCACGTTCGCGCTGGCCGATCTTGCCGGTGCCCCGGGCTGGCGGCGGCCGGTGATCGTCGAGCGGGAGCTGTTGATTCTCACCACGCGTGGGCACGGCGACGCGGAGCTCGACTTTCATCTGCTGCCCTGCCGTCCCGGCACGCTGCTGCGGGTCCGCCCCGGTCAGGTGCTGCGCTGCGCCGGCCCGCAGTTCGACGCCACAGTGGTCGCCTGGGATGCCGAGGCGCTGCGCGGCTTCGACGTCGACCTGAGCACCACCGCGACCTGGCGGCAGTTGGCCGGTGAGGACGAGGACGCGGTGATCAGCGAGGTGAGCCAGTTGGCGGTGGACTGTCGGCGGCACCCCGACGGCCCCACCGCCCGCGCGCTGCTGCGGCATCAACTGGCAGTGCTGCTGTTGCGGCTGGCCGTGGCCCACGACGACCGGTCGCCGTCCCGACCCGAGGACGAGACGTTCCACCGGTTCCGCAGCGAGGTGGAGCACGGCTATCAGCACACCCGGCGGGTGGACGACTACGCGGCCGAACTCGGCTGCTCGGTGCGGACCCTGACCCGGGCCTGCCTGGCCGTCACCGGCCGCAGCGCCAAACAGGTGATCGACGAGCGGGTCGCGTTGCAGGCCGGCCGGTTGCTGGCCGCGACGGATCAGCCGATCGCCCAGATCGGCAGGCGGCTCGGCTTCTCCGAGCCCACGAACTTCGGCCGCTTCTTCACCCGCGAGGTCGGGGTCAGCCCCGGCGCGTTCCGGGCCGCCCGGGATCAGGCGGTGGCCGGCCGGGTGGTCCGACCTCGACCGCCAGCCGAGTCGACGGGCGTCAACGGCGGCTGGTTCCTCCCCGGCACCCCCGGCGAACCCGCCAACGGCGGGCACGCCACGAGACCCGGGTCGCCCGCCGGAGGGCCGGGCGGCACCGGGCGGGCATGATGGCAGGGTGCAGATCTCCGCGCGCGGCGACTACGCGGTACGGGCGGCGTTGAGCCTCGCCACCGCGTACCCCTCGCTGATGTCCACCCAGGCCATCGCCGCGGAGCAGGACATGCCCCGCAAGTTCCTGGAGGCGGTCCTGGCGGATCTGCGCCGGGCCGGCGTCGTCCGCGCCCAACGCGGCGCCGAGGGCGGCTACACGCTGGCCCGGCCGCCACGCGAGGTGACAGTCGGCGCGGTGCTGCGCGCCGTCGAAGGCCCACTGGCCGGGGTACGCGGGCTGCGCCCCGAGGAGACCCGGTACGAGGGTTCGGCGGAGAACCTGCCCGGCCTGTGGGTGGCGGTCCGCGCCGCCGTGCGGCGGGTCGTCGACGAGGTGAGCCTCGCCGAGATCGTCAGCGGTCGACTGCCCGCGCACGTCCGCAAGCTCACCGCGTTGCCCGACGCGTGGGAGCCCCGCTGACCCCGGGTCGGCTCACAGCGTCCACACCACCTCCTCGGTGCTGAGTCGGGGTAGCCGCCGCTCCCAGGCGTCCGGGCCGGGGTGGCCCAGGTTGAGCAGCAGCAGCGCCTCGTGCCGGCCGTCGGAGAAGAACTCGCGGGTCACCCCGGCGGCGTCGAACCCGGCCATCGGGCCGGCGGCCAACCCGGCGGCACGTACGCCCACCAGCAGGTAGCCGATCTGGAGGGTCGCACTGAACCGGGCCTGCTCGGCGCGGGACGGACTGTCGCGCAGCCAGTCGCGGGCCTGCGGACGGTGCGGGTACAGCTCGGGCAGCCGTTCGTGGAAGTCCAGGTCGGCAGCGAGCACCGCCACCAGTGGCGCGCTGGCCGTCTTCGCCCGGTTGCTCGACGACACGAACGGCAGCAGCCGCGCCCGCGCCGCCGCCGTGCGCAGCAGCAACACCCGCAGCGGCTGACCGTTGTACGCGGTCGGCCCGTACCGGATCAGGTCGTGGATCGCCGCGACCTGGGCGTCGGTGACCGGCTCGTCGGTGAACGTGTTGGCAGTGCGGGCCGCCCGGAACAGCAGGTCCTGGGCGGCCCGGTCCAACGCGAGCAGGTCGGCAGTGGTGACCGCGCTCACGTTGGCACGGCGGTGGTGTAGCCGCCCCGGTGGTGGACCAGCGGCGGGCCGTCGCCACCGTCGCCGAGCGCCAGCGGCTCGGCGATCACCAGCGTGTGGTCGCCCGCCGGGACCCGGTGCACCACCCGGCAGAGCAGCCGGGCCAGCACGTCGTCGAGCAGCGGCACCCCGAACGGTCCCGATGTCCAGTCCGGGTACGCGGCGAACCGGTCGATGCCGCTGGTCGCGAAGACAGTGGCGGCCTCCCGCTGCCCCGCGCCCAGCAGGTGCACGGCGACGTGCTCGGCGCGGGCGAGCACCGGCCAACTCGACGACGCCACCCCGAGGCAGAACGAGACCAGCGGAGGGTCAAGCGACACCGACGTGAACGAGGTCGCGGTGAAGCCCGCCCGGATGGGCGCGCCGATCCCACCCAGGCAGGCGGGGTCGGTGGCGCGGGCGACAGCGGTGACCACTGTGACGGTGCTGGCCTGGCGCCGCAGCAGAGCGCGGAACAGGTCCGGGTTCACCGGTCGCAGCCCGGCGATGTCCGCCGCCGGGCGCTCCACCGTGGTCATGCCGGCACCAGGCCCGACGCGGCGTACGCGCTGGCCGGTCGGGGCAGGCCGTAGTGCTCGCGCAGCGTCCGACCGGCGTACTCGGTGCGAAACAGCCCACGGGAGCGCAGCACGGGCACCACGTGGTCGACGAAGTCGGCGAGCCCGCCGGGCAGGTGCGGCGGCATGATGTTGAACCCGTCGGCGGCGCCCTGGGTGAACCACAGCTCGATCTGGTCGGCGATCTGCTCGGGCGTACCGGCGACGACCCGGTGACCCCGACCGCCGCCGAGCCGGGCGATCAGCTGGCGGATGGTGAGCTGTTCCCGGCGGGCCAGCTCGGTGACGAGCTGGTAGCGGCTCTGGTGGGCCTGCACGGTGCCGGCGGCCGGCAGCTCCGGCAGCGGCCCGTCCAGCGGCAGGCCGGTCAGGTCGATGCCGAGCATCCCGGAGAGCTGGGCCAGGGCGTAGTCGGGGACGATCAGCTCCTCCAACTCGGCGGCGAGTGCCCGCGCCTCGGCCTCGGTGCCGCCGAGCACCGGCGCGATGCCGGGCAGGACCTTCACCAGGTCCGGGTCGCGGCCGGCGGCGGTGACCTGCCGGCGCAGCTCGGCGTAGAAGCTCTGCCCGTCGGCGAGGGTCTGCTGCGCGGTGAAGACCGCCTCGGCGTAGCGGGCGGCGAAGGCGATGCCGTCCGGCGACGAGCCGGCCTGCACCAGCAGCGGTCGACCCTGCGGCCCCCGGGGGATGTTCAAGGGGCCACGGACCTGGAACTCCGGCCCGCGGTGCGCCACCTCGTGCACCCGGTCGGTGTCGGCGAACACCCCGGCCGTGGTGTCGAAGACCAGCGCATCGTCCTCCCAGCTGTCCCAGAGCTTGATCGCCACGTCGACGAACTCGGCGGCCCGCCGGTAACGGTCGGCGTGTTCGGGGTGGCTGTCCCGGTTGAAGTTGACAGCCTCCCGCTCCTGGGCCGAGGTGACGATGTTCCAGCCGGCCCGACCGCCGCTGAGGTGGTCCAGCGAAGCGAACTTGCGGGCGACGTGGAACGGCTCGTTGTAGGTGGTGGAGACCGTCGCGATGAGACCGATGTGTTCGGTCACCGCGGCGAGCGACGCGAGCAGGGTCAGCGGTTCGAAGACGGCCTGGATGTTGTGCCGGGGGTTCGGCCCGACCGACAGACCGTCGGCGAGGAAGAGCGAGTCGAGGGTGCCGCGTTCGGCGATCCGGGCCAGCTCCTGGAAGTGCCGTACGTCGGTGACCCGACGCGGGTCGGTGCGGGGGTGCCGCCAGGCGGCCTCGTGGTGGCCGACGCCCATCAGGAACGCGTTGAGGTGCAGAGTGCGGGTCATTGTTGTCCGTCCTATCCGGCAGAGACGTCGACGCGCCAGGTGGAGAAGCGACGTTCGAGGGCGACAAGGAGTTGGTTGACGACCAGGCCGATGGCGGAGATCGTGATGATCCCGGAGTACATGTCGGCGATCGCGAAGTTGTACTGCGCGTAGTTGATGAGGTAGCCGAGCCCGGCCTTCGCGCCGACCATCTCGGCCGCGACCAGCACCAGGATCGAGTACGCCCCGGCCAGCCGGACGCCGGTGAAGATGGTCGGCACCGCGGCCGGCAGGATCACCTTCTGGAACAACCGCAGGTGGTTGAGCCCCATCGAGCGGGCCGACCGGATCAGCAGCGGGTCGACGCCCTTCACCCCGGCGATGGTGTTCAGCAGGATCGGCCAGGAGCACGCGTACAGCACCAGGGCGATCTTGGAAGTCTCCCCCAGGCCGAGGATGAGCACGAACACCGGCAGCAGGGCCAGCGCGGCGGTGTTGCGGAACACCTCCAACAGCGGGCTGAGCAGCTCGGCGAGCGGCCGGTACCAGCCGATCAGCAACCCGAGCGGGATGGCGGTGAGCACCGCCAGGCCGAGCCCGGCCAACGACCGGGTGAGGCTCGCGCCCACGTGCTCGGCGAGCTGCCCGCTGCGCAGCAACTCCCACCAGGCCACCAGCACCTCGGACAGCGGCGGCAGGAAGACCCGGTCCACCAGCCCGAGCCGAGGTGCGCCCTCCCAGATCGCGGCCAGCGCGACGATCGCGACGGTGCGGTGCAGCACCTTCGCGCCGATGCCGAGCAGCCGGCCGGCAAGCCCGCCGGAGCCGGGTCCGACGGCGGCCACCGCATCGGGCACGGCCGCATGGGCCGCCAGCCGGGCGGGACGTTCGGCGATGTCAACCAACGCGGGCCTCCTCGGTGTGGGCCGCCGCTGGCGCCGCGCGCCGCGCGTCGGCTCCGGCGACGACGGGAGTACGAGCACCAACTGCTCCGGTGTGCGCGGTGCGGCTGCCGGTGGCGCCCTCGGCGGCCTGCGCGGCCCGCACCTCGTCCCGCAGCAGGGTCCAGATCTGGTGACGGTGGTGGCGGAACGCGTCGGTGGAGCGGACGTCCTCGACCGCGTCCCGGTCACCGAGGTCGATGTCGATGACCTGTTTGAGCCGCCCAGGCCGCGACGTCAGCACCGCCACCCGCTGACCCAGGTGGACGGCCTCGTCGATGCCGTGGGTGATGAACACGATCGTCTTGCCGTTACGGGCCCAGATCCGCACCAGCTCGTCCTGCAACGAGTCGCGGGTCTGCGCGTCCAGGGCGGCGAACGGCTCATCCATCAGCAGTACGTCCGGGTCGTACGCGAGGCTGCGGGCGATGGCCACTCGCTGCTTCATCCCGCCGGACAGCTCGTGCGGGTAGCGGTCGGCGAACCCGCGCAGGCCCACCAGGTCCAGGTGGTGCTCGATCAGGGCGGCGCGATCGGCGCGGGGCACCCCCTTGGCCTCCAGGCCGAACGCGACGTTGCCGGCGGCGGTGCGCCAGGGCAGCAGCGCGTACTGCTGGAAGACGATGCCCCGGTCCAGGCCGGGGCCGGTGACGGGCCGACCGTCGACGAGCACCCGCCCCGCTGTCGGCTCGGTGAGCCCGCCGAGCAGGTCGAGCAGAGTGGACTTGCCGCAGCCGCTGGGGCCGACGACGACAAGGAACTCGCCGGGGCGTACCCCCAGGGTGACCTCGTCCAGCGCGGTGACCGCGCCGGCGCCGCCACGCCGGCTGGCTCGGACCGGGAAGGTCTTGCTCACCCGATCAAAGAGGATCTTGTCGGTGCTCACGCGCTCCCCCCGTCCACGAAGGGGTTGAACCGGTTGGTGTAGATGTCGCCCGGCTTCGGACGGTCGCCCTTGATCTCGCCCTCGGCGGCGAGCCAGTCGATCCAGGTGCCGAACTCCTGCTCGCCGATCACCCCGCCACGGCCGGCGACGCCACTGCTCTTCCAGTACGCGACGAGCGACGGGTCCTCATTGCGGCCGCGCTTGCCGATGATGTCCCGCATCCGGGCGACCACTGTTTCCCGGGGTTGGGTGCGGGCCCACTCGATGGCCTTGCCGACCCCGGTGACGAACGCCTTGACGGTCTCCGGGTTGCGCTTGATGAAGTCGTCCCGGAAGACGTAGGTGCCGCCGCTGAAGGCGCCGAGCAGCTCGTAGTCGGTGAAGATGGTGCGGATGCCGCCGCTGGCGACCGCCTTGTCCCGGATCACCCCGCCGAGCACCGCGACGTCGATCTGCCGCTGCCGCAGCGACTGCTCGGTGTTGACAGGTGGCAGGGCGACCAGCTCGACCTGCTTGATTTCGGCGGGAGTGAGGCCGCCGCGGGCGAGCCAGGTCTTGAGCACAGCCTCGGCGTGCGCGCCGAGGGTGTTCATGCCGACCTTCCTGCCGATCAGGTCACGGGGGCTGCGGACCGGGCTGTCGTCGAGCACGTAGTAGCCCTGGAAGGTGTGCGCGTCCGAGCCGTAGTAGCTGACCACCGCGGTGATCGGGGCGTTGGCGGTGGCGAGCTTGACGATGGCGCCGTTGAACGCGCCGCCGAAGTCGCTCTGACCGGTGGCAGTGGCCTGGATGTCCTGCGGGCCACCGGTGACGTTGCCGATCCACCTGAGCTTGACGTCGCCGAGGTAGCCGAGATCGGCGGCGAGTTCGGGGAGGGTGACCTGGCCGACCGAGCCCTGGTAGCGCAGCTCGCTGGCCTGGGTGCCGTCGGCTGCCGCGTCACCGGCGCAGCCAGCGGTGGCGGTGGCGGTGGCGGTGAGCACGGCCAGCGCGGCAACGGCGGCGAGCTCACGCAGAATGGCACGACGGGGTGGGGACATGGGGAGTCTCCTGATCTGTCCACGATGGGAAGCGGGAACGCCCGGATGAGGGCGTGCGGGCACGCCGCTGCGCGGTGCGCGGGCGTGCGGTGGGAGTGCGGCGCGGAGCCGAGCCGGATGGGACCGGTGCGGCGCTGGAGCCGAGCCGGATGGGACCGGTCAGCTCAACAGAGCGCGCTCGCGTGTCGGACCAGGTCGACGTGCACACGAGCGGTGAGGAGAAGCTCATCCCGCTGCGACATGACCCCATGCTGCCCGCGATCGGAACGAGCGGTCAACGGCCTTCCAGAAGGTGAGACTTCTATCGCTGCCGATGTTACGAAGCGCCCCGAACAGGGTTTACCGTGGCGCAACACATATCTGATGGGTAGAGATTGCGGCATCCGGTGGGCGACCGTCCAGGACGGACAGCGAGAGGGTTTCAAAAGTTGTCGGTTCGGGCATGTTCGATCTCGACACGGCAGGGAACGGTGACGAGGGGAGACCTCCGATGGGCCTCATGTTTCGCAAGCGCAAGAAGTACGGTCCGATCATCCTGAACTTCACCGAGAACGGCTTCTCCTCGTGGAGCATCAAGATCGGTCGCTGGTCCTGGAACTCCAAGGCCCGCGCGCACCGGGTCGACCTGCCGGGTCCACTGAGCTGGAAGCAGGACAAGTCCCGGTCGTAAGTATCCCGGGAGTCGAGCGGGGTGCCGGTGATTCACCGGCACCCCGCTCGGCGTCTGTGGGGTGGGGCGGTCAGCGCGCCAGGGTGATGATCTCGTCGCCGGCCAGCCGCCCGGACTCGCGATCGCGTCGCAGGGCGCCGGCGTCGAGAAGGTCGACGAGCGCCTGATTGGCGTCGGCGGCGCGGTAGACGGTCGCGGTGAGGGTGTGCCGACGCAGCTCGGTGACCGGCCGTGGCCCACCCGCCCGCAACTCGGCCAGCAACTCGTGGGCCAGCGGTTCGAGGTCGGGATCGCCGACCACGTCGACAGTCGTGCCGGTCGGGTCGAGTGGGTCGCGGTAGCGCACGTCGAGGTCCGCGCCGATCGCCCAGAGGGCGTCACGGACCGCCTCGAGACTCCGGTCGGAGCGACTGCCGAAGGCGATCACCCCGGCGGCCTCGCCGCCGGGCAGCACCGGTGCCACCTCGGCGACCAGGGGGAAGCCGGCGGAGACGAGCATGTCTCGGGCGCTGTCGCCGGTGTGCAGCAGCAGTTCTCCGGTCCGGCCGTTGGTTGCGGCGGTGAGCAGCTTCGGCGTCACCGCGCCGGGCAGGTCCACGAAGGAGAACAGCGGCGCGCCGGCCGCCCCGGCGGCCTTGACCGCGACCGGCAGTCGGTACGGCTCGCCGGGCAGCAGGTGCACGGTGACCTCGGCGGGCAGTTCCGCCTCGATCGGGCCGAGTCGGGCCGGCAGGTCGGCTGCGGCGTCGGCCAGCACCAGCACCGACACCTGCCGGCCGCGTACCTGGTCGCCGTGGGTGGCGACCAGGCGCAGCGCGGCCTCCGCGCTACCCGCGTCGGCGCCCGCGAGGGCGATGGTGGCCCGCCGGGAGCGGTGCAGGGCCGCGGGCAGCCAGGTCGTCAACTGGCGGACCAGCAGCTCGCGGAGGAATTCAGTGGTCCGGTCGGTCGGCATCGGTCCGTTCTACCGTACGGGCGGTCAGGCCGGGACGGAGATCCCCACCCCGCCCCGGGTCTGCCCGCCGTAACGCTGCCGTTCGGCGTCCAGGTCGAGCCGACCGATCTGCTTGCGGGCAGCTAGCGCGGTGTCGTCGAGCAGGTCGGCCGGGATCAGCCAGACCACCTCGAACTCCAGACCGTCCGGGTCCTTGCCGTAGAGGCTCTTGGTAGTGCCGTGGTCGGAGGTGCCGGCCAGCGCTCCGGCCGCGGCGAGCCGCTCGGCGGTGGCGGCCAGCTCGTCGAGCGTGTCCACCTCCCAGGCGAGGTGGTAGAGGCCGACGGTGGACCGGCCGGCGGCCGACCGCCCGGCGCCCGCGCCGATCTCGAAGAGGCCGAGGTCGTGGTCGTTTGTGGAGTCGGGGGCCTGGAGGAAGGTGGCACCCCGGAAGCCGTCCGGGGTCATCGCCACCGGGCGGAAGCCCAGCACGTCGCTGTAGAACGCGACGCTGCGGGCGAGGTCACTGACGTAGAGGACCGCGTGGTTGAGCCGATGAATACCCATGACCCGAGACTAGCGCGGTTTAGTTGAACATTCAACCATCGGGAGTATGATGGCGGCCATGACCCGCTGGTTGGACCCCGACGAGCAGCGCACGTGGCGCGCGTACCTCACCGCCTCCCGGGTGCTGATGGACACTCTCGACCGCGAGCTGCAACGCGACGCGGGCATGCCGCACGCGTACTACGAGATTTTGGTTCAGCTCTCCGAGGCCCCCGGTCGGCAACTGCGCATGAGCCAGTTGGCGCAGGCCGCGGGGTCATCCCGCAGCCGGCTCTCGCACGCCGTGGCCCGACTGGAGGCCGCCGGCTGGGTGCGCCGCGAGGACTGCCCCACCGACCGACGCGGGCAGATCGCGGTCCTCACCGACGAGGGTTTCGCCACCCTCGCGGCCGCCGCACCCGGCCACGTCGAGGGGGTACGCCAACATCTGTTCGACGCGTTGAGCCCCGCCCAGGTCGACCAGTTGCGCCGGATCAGCGAGACCCTGGCCGAGCACCTGACCGGATCCTGACCAATCGACACCGGCGCGGGTCTTGTACTTACCGTCGTCGGATGAGCACGATGGGGCGTGTCTTCCGGCTTCGGTGAACTGACTGATCAGGCGCACCACCTCGTGTCCTCCGGCGATCTGGCCGGCGCACAGCAACTGCTGTCCGACGCGCTCACCGACGCCGACCCCCGCCCGGCCAACGCCACCCCCGAGCTGGCCGAGGCCGCCAGCCTCCAGGCGCGGGTGCTGATCGCCCTCGGCGAGCCGCACTCGGCCCGGGGGTGGGCCGCCTTCGCGTACGCGGCCACCACCCGCCTGCACGGCCGTGCCGACCCGCGCACGGTGGCCGCGGCGGCGACCCTGGCCGCGGTGTTGCACCGGGTCGGCAGCCACTCCCGGGCGGCGCGGCTCTACCAGGAAGTCATCATCGAGCTGACCGCGCAGGACGGCCCGGAGTCGCTGCGGGTGCTCGCCGCGCACGCCGACCTGGCCACCGTCGAGTACGCGCGCGGCCAGTGCACAGTGGCCCGCGATCGCCTCCAGGACGCCTGGGAGCTGCACCGCGAGGTGTACGGCGACGGGCACCCCAGTGGCATCAAGATGCTGGCGCGGCTCGGGGCGATGCAGCGCGACTGCGGGCAGTTCGCCGAGGCACACGACAACCTGGCGCTCGCCCGCGAGTTGTGTCGCCAGCACCTGCCCGGCGACGACCCGCTGGCCACCCAGGTGGCGGCCCTGGCCCGGGCGGCGGCCAGTCCCGACCACGCCTGCGCGGACAACCAGCCCACGGCTCGGGACACGCCGGTCGTGCCGGCCGCCCGCGTCCCACCGCACAGTGACGGGCCGGCCGAATCCGGCTACCACCCGCCGGCAGCCGCAACCCACCACGCCGGTGCGGTGCCGAACCCCCGGCTGCCCTCCGACGAGTCGGTCGGGTCGTCGGGCGGCAGATGGTCGCCCGAAGCGGCGGACGAGTCGTCGCCCCACCACAGCGACCCTCCGGTGCCCCCGTCGGTGGTCGGGCTGGCCGGCGGCACGGAGGAGCAGCCCGGGGTGTACCGACTGCACCGACCCGCCGACCCGTACGGGTCGCCCGACCCGAACCCGCCGTCCGACCAGCACCAACCGTCCGACCCGTACGCCCAGCCCGACCCGTACACCCAGCCCGATCCGTACGCGCGGCCTGATCCGTACGGGCAGGTCGAGCCGTACACGCCGTCGCGGCTGCTGCCGGTGCCCGTGCACCGCGCGCCGCCGGAGCAGCGCAACCGGCTGGTCCCGGTGCTGGTGGCCGGGGTGGTCGTGGTGCTCCTCGGCGCGGCGGCGGTGATCGCCGGGGTGGCCCGGGTCGACGGCGACGACGAACCGAACCCGCCGCCGGCAAGTGCCTCCCCCACCGCCGGCGCGCCGGCCAGCACCGCGCCCGCCCCGGGCGGCACGGCACCGACGTCGGCTGCCGCCGCGGCCCCACCCGGCACCCCACCCAGCGCGGTGACCCTGCGCGACACCCGGGACAGCATCGCGCTGAACTGGACCTATCCGGCCGGCGGCGAGGGCCCGGTGGTCATCGCGGGTGGGCGCACCGGCCAGACCCACAACATCTTCGCGACGCTGCCCGCCGGCACCACCAGCTTCGTCATCTATGCGCTCAACCGCACCAACGACTTCTGCTTCACCGTCGCCGTCGCCTGGTCCACCGACACCGTGGCGCGTTCCAAGCAGGTCTGCACCCGCCGCCGCTGACCCGTCCTCCACTGCCCTGTCCGCCACGCCCCGCCGGCTGTGCCCCGCCCGCCGCTGCCCTGCCCGGCACGCCCTGCCGACTATGCCCCGCAGACCTCACTCAGCGTGGGCTACCCGTTGACGAACCCACCGTGACACACCGTCACACCCGACGCCCCCGTCCATACTCCGGCCCAGGCTTTGCTCTGCTTACCTATGCGCACCATCCCCGACGAGCAGCTGAAACGTCGCGACAGCCCGCTTCGACACCCGTCGGCAAGCATCACGTTACGTAACTGTCGCGTCCGCAGGTGCAGAGCAAAGGGTCGCCGGCGGGCGGTTGGGGGGGCGCCGTGGCCACTCGTCCGGCTCGCCCCCGGTTAGCGGTCACGTCCGCGCTCACGGACCGTCTACCGTTGACCGTCCTCGGCCGGCAACGCTGGCAGCAGCAGGCAGACCCGTAGTCCTCGCTGCTCCGGCGCGTCGGTCAGGGTGATGCTGCCGCCCGCGCGTCGGACCAACTCCCGGACGATGGCCAGCCCCAGACCCGCGCCCCCGTCGTCGCGGGCCCTTCCGTCATCCAGCCGGGTGAACCGGTCGAAGACCCGCTCCCGGTCCGCCAACGCGATCCCCGGGCCGTCGTCGGTCACCGTCACCAGGTGGTACGCCCCGACGCCGGGCCCGACCGTGGCACCCGCCGCCGACGTCGCCTCGGCGGCGAGCACGACACTGCCGGACGCGTGGCGTACCGCGTTGTCGACCAGGTTGGCCAGCACGCGACGCAACTCCTCGACGGTGCCGACTGTCCAGAGCGGGCCGGCCGGCGGCGTCACCCGCACCGGCGGTGACGGGTAGCGGGCGGCGACCTCGGTCAGCAACGCGCCCAACTCCACCGGACCGGTCCCCCGGGCCGGCGGAGTCTCGTCCAGGCGGGCCAGCAGCAGGAGATCGTCGACCAGGCGGCTCAGCCGGTCGGTGTCGGCGAGCAGGTTGGCGGTCACAGCAGTCCAGTCGGTCCGGTCGGCGAGGCGCTGGGCCACCTCCAGCTCGGTCCGGATGTTGGTCAACGGGCTGCGCAGCTCGTGCGCGGCGTCGGAGACGAAGGCCCGCTGCCGGACGCGGGCGGACTCCAGCCGGCCCAGCATGCCGTTGAGGGTAACCGCCAGGCGGTGGATCTCGTCGGCCGACGCCGGCACCGGCAGCCGGCCGGCGCCGGCCCTCCCGGTGATCTCCTCGGCGCCTCGACGTAACGCCTCGACCGGCCGCAGGGTGGCGCCCACCACCCGCCACGCCACCCCGGCCAACACCGCGACCAGCAGCGGGAACGCCACCAGCAGGATGGTCCGGACCACATGGGTGCTGTGCCGCACGTCGGCCATCGAGCGGGCGACCAGCACGGTGAGCGGGTCGGCCGCGGTGCCGGCGGGCACGGCGACCACCCGCACCGGGCCGACGAGCCCGACCCGCTCGGCCGGCACCTCCAGCCGCTGCCGACCGTCGCGGTTCAGTCGCTCCGGGCGGACCATCGGCACCAGGCGATCGGCGTCGATCGAGGCCGCCCGGATCCGTCCCTGCCCGTCGATCACCTGCACGCGGACCTGCCCCCCGGCCACCGGCAGCGGGTCGGGCAGCGCATCCTCGGCGGCGAGCAGGGCGACCGCGTCGGCGGTGCGGAACGCCTCGGTGTCGACAGTGCGCTGGAGCACGAAGCTGAGCGCGCCGAGCAGCACCACCCCGCCCAGGGCCAGCCCGATGGTGAGACCGACCACACCGATCGCCATGAGCCGCCCGCGCAGCCCGAGGACCGGCATCCGGCCGGGCCAGGCCCGACGGGTGGGTGCCGGGCCGTCGACGGTCACGTCGCCAGCCGGTAGCCGGCGCCACGGACCGTCTCCAGCCGGTCCCGGCCGAGCTTGCGGCGCAGGTAGCCGACGTACACCTCGACGGCGTTCGGCGCGGTCTCCAGGCTGGCGTCCCAGACGTGGTCCAACAACTCGATCTTGGAGATGACCTGGCCCGGCCGGCGCATCAGGTAGTCCAGCAACGCGAACTCCCGCGCGGTCAACGCCACCTCGGCGTCCGCCCTGGTCACCCGCCGTCGGGCCGGGTCCAGCCGCAGGTCACCGACCGCCAGCACGGTCGGGCGCTCCGGCGCGCCCCGACGCAGCAGCGCCCGCAACCGGGCCAGCAGCACCACGTACGAGAAGGGTTTGGTCAGGTAGTCGTCGGCGCCGCAGTCGAGGCCGTCGGCCTGGTCGTACTCGCCGTCCTTGGCGGAGAGCATCAGCACCGGCAACCAGTGCTGCTCCGCGCGCAGCCGCCGGACCAACTCGTACCCGGAGAGGCCGGGCAGCATCACGTCGAGGATCATGGCGTCGTACCCGCCGTGCCGGGCCGCGTCCAGGCCCGCCGGGCCGGTTGCCGCCACGTCCACCGCGAACCCCTCCGCCTGGAGACCGCGTTGCAGGGCAGCCGCCAACCGGGCCTCGTCCTCCACCACCAGCACCCGCACAGCTCAAGGGTGCCACCCGGGTCAATCGGCACGGTTCGGTGTCCTCAGCGCGTTCACAGCACGGACGAGGCAAGATGGCCGCAGGAGGTGCCACCATGTCCGTCCTGAGAAGCCGTCCCGTCCTTCGTTGGCTGGTTCCGGCCACCGCGGCCGTCGCCGTCATCGGCGGCGGCGCGGCGATCGGCACGTTCGCCGCCGAGGCCGAGCCGAGCCTGCCGCCCCGAACCGCCGCTCAGCTCCTGGTCGACCTGCAGACATCCCGGCTGGAGGGGTTGTCCGGGACCGTCGTGCAACGCGCCGACCTCGGCCTGCCGCCCCTCGTCGGGCTGATTCCCGGCAACGAGCTGACCACCCTGCTGACCGGCACCCACACCCTGCGGGTCTGGTATTCCGGGCCGGACCAGCAGCGGGTCGCGCTGATGGACACGCTGGGCGAGCAGGACATCATCCGCAACGGCCGGGACCTGTGGACGTGGCAGAGCCGCAGCAACACCGCCACCCACCGCACGCTGGGCGGCGACGCCGGGGCCTGGAAGCCCGCTCCCGAGCCGGCAGCGAGCCTGCCGGCCACCCCGCAGCAGGCCGCCGACCTGGCGTTGGACGCTATCGACCCGAGCACCGAGGTCAGCGTCGGCCGGTCGGCCACCGTCGCCGGCCGGGACGCGTACGAGTTGGTGCTCCAGCCGCGCGACCAGGACTCCCTGGTGCACCAGCTGCGGATCGCCATCGACGCCAAGCAGCACGTGCCGCTGCGCTTCGAGGTGCTCGCGAAGGGCAGCGACCGGCCGGCGTTCGAGGTGGCGTTCACCCAGGTCGACTACCGCCGCCCGGACGCCGACCAGTTCCGCTTCAACCCGCCGCCCGGCGTGACCGTCGACGAGGAGAAGGCCGAGCGCCCGACGGGAAAGCCGACTGGCGAGCCCGGTCACGTCGAGCCGGCGGGTGACAGGCAGGTCCGCGCGGTGGGCGACGGCTGGACGACAGTGCTGGTTGGCCGCCTCGACGGCGCCGATGTCGCCGGGAAGCCCGCCCCGAAGCCGGCGGCTCCCCCCGCCGGCGCCGGGTCGGACCTGGACATGTCGAAGCTGCTCGGCGGTCTGCCGGCGGTCAGCGGCGACTGGGGCAGCGGTCGGCTCTTCAGCAGCAAACTGTTCAGCGTGCTGCTCACCGACGACGGCCGGGTGCTCGCCGGAGCGGTGACGCCGGAGCGGCTCTACCAGGCCGCGCGCGGCTGATCTCCGCGGTGTTCGCGCCGGGTCGACCTGACGGTCGGCCCGGCGCTTCGCTGTGGGTCAGGCCGAGGTCAGGAGACGCCGAGGGCGTTGAGGTACGCGTCGGCGAGGACCGCGTGGCCGGGCAGGTGCGGGTGGACCCGGTCGTCGGCCCACCGCGTCGCCGGACTCACCGCCAGCACCCTGTCGAACGCCGCCTGGTTGGGCACGTGCACCGCGTCGAACTCGGTCGCCAGCCCCGCGACGACCGCCGCGTACCGGTCGGTGTCGGCGCGTTGCGGGACGCTCCGGTCGGCCTCGATGAAGAACGGGTCACCGAGGATCAGGCGGCAGCCGGTGGCGTCGACCGCCCGACGGAGCAGGTCGCGCAGGGTGCGCTCGTACTCCTCGATGCCGACCGCCTCATCCGGCCGGTCACCGTAGTGCCGCCAGATGTCGTTGATGCCGATCAGCACCGCGAGCCAGTCGGGGCGCTCGGCGATGGCGTCGTCGTCCCAACGGGCGGCCAGGTCCCGCACCGTGTCGCCGCCCACACCCCGGTTGACCCACTCCAGCTCCAACTCCGGGTGCCGGGCGTCGACCAGGGCACGCACGAGACTCACATATCCGCTGCCGTACGGCGCGGCGACGTCGCGTCGACCACAATCGGTGATGCTGTCCCCGATGAAGACCACCCGTTGGCCGGTCCGCAGGATCATCCGCCGTCACCTCGCGATCACCGGCGCGCCGGACCGCCCGGCTTGGTGAGAACCGGCGGAACGCGCTATCTTCAACAGTTCGAAGGCACAAAAAAGAACGGCTTAAAGCCGTTCCTGCAAAGGATTCTAATCTTTAGGGAGACGGCTTGTCAAGGCACTCCGGCGGTTCCGGCGAATTGCCGCTCGACGACGAGATCGGTCGCGAGCAGGAGTACGTCTCGATGCTCTACAACCGGCTGGACGAGCTGCGTGAGCAGGCCGCCCACCGGCTCACCGCCGAGCTGCACAACACCGGCGGCACCCTCCAGGATCGCTCGCAGCGCGACAGCTCGGTAGCGATGTACGCCGATCAGGTCGAACAGTTCTCCGCAGTGGAGAACGGGCTCTGCTTCGGCCGTCTCGACGGCGACGACGACTCCCGCCGCTACATCGGCCGGATCGGCATCTTCGACACCAGTGGTGACTACGACCCGCTGCTGATGGACTGGCGGGCACCCGCCGCCCGCCCGTTCTACCTCGCCACCGCCGCCAACCCGCAGGGCGTACGCCGTCGCCGGCACCTGCGTACCCGGCAGCGCAAGGTGACCGGGCTCAACGACGAGGTGCTCGACATCGACACCGCCTCCCCCGGCGCCCACGAGGAGCTGACCGGTGAGGCGTCGCTGTTCGCCGCGCTCAACGCGGGCCGTACCGGCCGGATGCGCGACATCGTCGAGACCATTCAGGCCGAACAGGACGAGGTCATCCGCGCGGAGCTTCCGGGCGTGATGGTGGTCCAGGGCGGCCCCGGCACCGGCAAGACCGCTGTCGCGCTGCACCGGGCAGCGTACCTGCTCTACACGCACCGCCGGGAACTCTCCAGCCGTGGCGTGCTGCTGGTCGGCCCGAACGCGACTTTCCTGCGCTACATCTCCCAGGTGCTGCCGACGCTGGCCGAGACCGGCGTGCTGCTGCGTACCCAGGGTGATCTCTTTCCCGGGGTCAGCGCCCAACGGACCGAGCCGGCCGAGACCGCGGCGCTCAAGGGCCGGGAGGTGCTGGCCGAGGTGTTGGCGCTGGCCGTACGGGACCGGCAGTGGGTGCCGGACGAGCCGCTGGAGATCGAGGTCGAGCGGGAGACGCTGACCCTCGACCCGGAGATCGTGCGCGCGGCCCGGGAACGGGTCCGTCGCGCCGACCGACCGCACAACCTGGCCCGCGCGCTGTTCGACGTGGAGATCGTGCACGCGCTCGCCGACCAGGTGGCCGAACGGATCGGCGCCGACCCGCTCGGCGGGGACAACCTCCTCGACGAGGCGGACCGCGCCGAGATCCGCCGCGAGCTGCGCGAGGAGACGGAGATCCAGGCCGCCCTGGACCGGCTGTGGCCGGTGCTCACCCCGCAGCGGCTGCTCGCCGACCTGTACGCCGACAGGGACCGGATCGCCGCCGCCGCGCCGATGCTCAGCGAGGACGAGCGGGCGCTGCTGCACCGTGAGCGCGGTGGTTGGGCGCCGGCCGACGTCCCGCTGCTGGACGAGGCCGCCGAACTGCTCGGCGAGGACGAACGCGCCGCCGCCGCCCGGCGGGACCGCATCCGGATGATGGAACGGGAGTACGCCGAGGGCGTGCTGGAGATCGCCAGGGGTTCCCGCTCGATCGACGTCGAGGACGAGGCCGAGGGCGGTGAGATCCTGGGCGTGACCGACCTGATCGACGCGGATCGACTGTTGGAGCGGCAGGAGGAGGCCGACCGGCTGACCACCGCGCAGCGGGCCGCCGCCGACCGCACCTGGGCGTTCGGCCACGTGATCGTGGACGAGGCGCAGGAGCTCTCGCCGATGGCCTGGCGACTGCTGATGCGCCGCTGCCCGAGCCGGTCGATGACGATCGTCGGAGATGTGGCACAGACCGGCGCGCTGAGCGGTACGCCGTCGTGGGCGGACGCCCTCGCCCCGTACGTCGAGCAGCGGTGGCGGCTCACCGAGCTGACGGTCAGCTACCGCACTCCCGCCGAGATCATGGCGGTCGCCGCCGACGTACTGGCCGAGATCGACCCGGCACTGCGGCCGCCGCGCTCGGTGCGGGAGAGCGGCGTACCGCCGTGGGACCGGACGGTCCCCGCCGGCCGGTTGGCGCCGGAGTTGGTCGCCGAGGCCACCCGGGAGGCGGCCGGGTTGACCGAGGGGCGGCTCGGGGTCCTCGTGCCGGCCGGCCGGGTGGGTGAGTTGGGCGCGGCGGTGACCGCCGCCCTGCCGGAGGCCGCCGTCGGCGAGCATCCGGAGCTGGAGAGCCGGGTGGTGGTCTTGACAGTCGCGCAGGCCAAGGGGTTGGAGTTCGACTCGGTGCTGGTGGTCGATCCGGACCGGATGGTGGCCGAGTCCCCCCGTGGGCGCAGCGACCTGTACGTGGCCCTGACCCGCGCCACTCAACGCCTGGGCGTCCTCCGCCCGGCGAGCTGACCACGAGGCTCACCGCCCCGACCGAAGCTGTCACGCGGTCGGGGCGGCGGGTGGGTCAGTCGGTGGATTTGTCCCTGATGGACTTTGCTGGGCCGGTCGCCGACGTGGACTGGTCGCTGGTGCCACCGCCCATCGGGGTGCTCAGGCCGCCGGTGGTGGCATCACCGGTGGTGGTCGGCGCTACCTTGCCCGGGTGTCGCTCCGGCTGTCGGGCCACCCGGCGTACGCTCGCCGGCCCGGCGGTGCCACCGGTGGTCGTCACCGCGCCCTGCCCGCCGACAGGGCCACCGTCGCGCAGCACCTGTGGGTCGATCCGCTCCTTGGCCGGATCGAAGGGGTCGTCGCGCTGGATCTGACTCTCCACATCGGTGCGTGGCACAGTCACCTCGTCGAGGGCGCCCTTGCCGTACACGCCACCGGCGATCCGGTCCTCGGCCTCGCGGGCGGCGTCCTGCCGCATGTCGTCCTCACGCACGTCCATCACCTCGCAGAAGCTGTGGAACTGACTGGGTGCCCGACCACCGGCCGACCAAACCCGGCGTGACCGGGAGGTCGTCCACGGCGGTTCACCGGCACGCCGCCCGCTGGCCGCCTGCCCGCAGCCCGAGATGTCCATGCTGTCCCGCGACCGGTGGGAGATGCCCGCCGGCAGGAGGGGATGACAGCGTGCGCACAGTACGCCGTACCGCCGTCGCGGCCCTGGTGGCCGCGACGGTGACGACCGGGCTCGCGGTGCCCGCCCAGGCGAAGCCACGACCGGACCGGACATTCGACGTGCAGGCCCACCGGGGCGGCCTCGGGCTGCGGGTGGAGAACACCCTCGCCTCCTTCGGTAACGCCCTCCAACTCGGGGTGAGCACCCTCGAACTGGACGTGCAGATCACCGAGGACGGTCAGGCCGTCGTCACCCACGACCGGAAGGTCACCGGCACCAAGTGCGTCGACACCGCTGCGGTGACGCCCGGCGACCCGGAGTTCCCGTACGTCGGGAAGTACATCAACACGCTCAGCCTGGCCCAGGTGCGCTCGCTGGACTGCGGTTCGAAGACACTGTCGGACAAGCCCGGCCAACTCGCCGTCCCCGGTGCCCGGATGCCGCTGCTGCGTGAGGTCTTCGCGCTGGTCAACCGCTACCAGGCCAAGGACGTGAAGCTCAACGTCGAGACCAAGGTCGAGGCTGGCGCACCGACCGAGACCGCCCCCCGCGAGCAGTTCGTCACTGTCACCGCCGCCGAGATCCGCGCTGCCGGGCTGCTCAAGCAGGTCACCATCCAGAGCTTCGACTGGGGCGCGCTGATGCGCATGCGTCAGGTCGAGCCGAAGCTGCCGCTGGTCGCCCTGACCAACTACGACTTCCTGCAGACCGGTCAGCCGGGTGCGTCGCCGTGGCTGGGCGGGCTGGACATCGACGACTTCGGCGGCGACCCGATCAAGGCGATCCGTAGCTTCGGCGCCAGCGCCTTCTCGCCGGTGCACGGGTCCCCGCAGAACGGGACTGTCACCGACCCGGGTTACAAGCCGTACGTCACGAAGGAGATGGTCGCCCAGGCGCACCGCTACGGGATCAAGGTGATCCCGTGGACCGTCGACGACGTGCCGACCATGAGCAAGCTGATCGACGACGGCGTGGACGGCATGATCACCGACTACCCGGACCGGTTGCGCGGCGTGCTGGCGCAGCGTGGTTACCGGCTGCCGAAGGCGTACGCAGCGCCGTTCGACATCCAGGCACACCGGGGCGGTCGGGCCAGCCGACCGGAGAACACACTGCCGGCGTTCGCGAACGCGCTGTCCAACCGGGCCATCTCCACCCTTGAGCTGGACACCAACGTGACGGCCGACGGCAAGCTCGTGGTGCTGCACGACCGGACCGTCAACGGGTCGCACTGCGTCGACACCGCCCCGGTGCGCAAGGGGGACCGGAAGTTCCCGTACGTGGGCAAGCCGGTGCACGAGTTGACCCTGGCGCAGCTCAAGACCGTCGACTGCGGCACGAAGACGCTGCCCGAACTGCCCGCCCAGGTGCCCGCGCCCGGTGCCCGGATCCCGACCCTTGACGAGGTCTTCGCCCTGGTGAAGGCGAGTGGCCGCACCGACATCGGAATGAACATCGAAACGAAGATCAGTCCGGTGGTGAACGACACCGAGCCGTACCGCAGCTTCACCCGCAAACTCGTCGACGCGATCCAGCGGGCCGGCTTCACCAGCAGGGCCACCATCCAGTCGTTCGACTGGCGCACCATCACGTACGCCAAGCAGCTCGACCGCCGCATCGGCACTGTCGGCCTGGTCTGGCAGTACGGTCCGGCCGAGTGCGTCACCCTCGCGGACGAGTGCTCCCTGGAGGCGGTCTACGGCAACCCGTCGGTGAAGAGCCCCTGGACCGGTGGGCTGGACTGGTGGAAGTACCAGGACCTCGGCAAGCTGACCCGGGCCGCGGGAGCTGGCACGGTTTCCGCCAACTGGCAGGTGCACGACCCGAGGCAGGGCACTGTCGCCTCGACCGACTGGTACCTGCGGGAGAACCCGGCATACTTCCACGGACCGGACGTTCGGACCCTGCAGACGCGCGACAACCTGAAGGTGATCCCGTACACCGTGGATGACGCGACGGTGATGCAGCGGGTCATCGACCTGGGCGTCGACGGCATCATCACCGACGACCCGGACCTTCTGGTGAGCGTGGCCAGGCGTAACGGCCTGCGCTGACCCGTCGACCATCCGATCGCCGGCCGGTTTTCCGGCCGGCGATCGGTGTTACCTGCTCCGGGGCCTCGGGTAGTCGGGGGTTGTCCCCGCCACGAAAGCGAACCGTGCCGTGGCCGACACGCGGTAGCGGGGCGAGGGAATGCAGGTACGACTCATCGCATCCTGAGGAGGACCAGATGAGCACGCAGGCTGCTTCCACCCGGCCGATGAACCGGCCCATGAACGACCCGCAGAATCCCGCGTCGATGCGGGACATGCAGACCCAGCAGATGCCGTCCATGCGGGACGGGCACCGAGACCCGATGCCGTCGCCGGGCACGGAGACCAAGCAGGCGTTCCTGACGACGGAATTCTGGGTCTACGCCGCTGCGGTCGCGCTCGTGGTGATCGCCGCGTTCTGGAAGGGCACCACCGCCAACGGGCTGAACATCAACAACCCGAACCAGGCGTGGCTGTTCCTGACCATTCTGACCGGTGGTTACCTGGTCAGCCGTGGTCTGTCGAAGGCCGGCTCCGCGCGCCGGTCCGGCAAGGAACGCAACAAGCACTGACGCGTCACGCGTAGGACGGTGGCCTCCGGGAGGACTCCCGGAGGCCACCGTCGTCGCTTGTGGACCAGTTACTCGTCGCCACCGAAGTCGCCGAAGTCGCCCTCGAACGCGTCTTCGATCATCTCGCCGGCGATCATGCCCCCGGCGACGCCGAGCGCCGCTCCGGCCACCATGCCGCCCATGCCGTGCCCGCGGCTGTGCCCGTGACCGTGGCTGGGGCCGTACTGGGAGCGCAGGCTGCCGTAACGGGACGTGGTCTCGCGCAGCCAGCCGTCGACGACCTGCGCCCAGTCGACGCGGTCAGCGTCGGTGTGCGCCACCTGGTAGCGACCGAACGCGTCGTGCCCGGCGCTGAGGAACCCGCCGCGCTTGTCGCACTCCAGGATGACCTCCACACCGCGCTGGCTGGTCACGAAGGTCAGCTCGACCTCGTTGATGGTGCTTGCGTACTGCGGGGAGGCGAAGAACTCGATCTCCTGGTAGAACGGCAGCGTCTGCTGCACGCCCCGGATGTGACCACGCTCCAGGTCGGCGTGCTTGAACCGGAAGCCGAGCCGCTGGAACGCCTCCAGGATCCGCTCGTGCACCGGCAGTGGGTGCACCGCCACCTGGTCCAGGTCGCTCTTGTCGACCGCGCGGGCGATAGCCAACTCGGTGCGCAGACCCATCGTCATGCCGTGCAGGCGCTGGCCGTACACGTCGGTGATCGGGGTCTCCCACGGCACCGGCAGCTGGAACGGGATCGAGAGCTGCTGCTTCGGGGCGAGTACGAGCGACCCGCTGACCGCCATGCGGTGGAACTCCATCGTGCCCGCGTACTCGGTGTCGTGTCCCTCGACCTCGACCCGGGTGACAAGGCCGATCACCACCTGCTCGATGGCTGCCTCAGCGTCGCCACCGACGAGGTTGACCTGCCCGTCGAGGGTCAGACCGGGCCGGGTGTTGGGGTTGGTCAGCACGGTGTCCACGCTGGGACCGCCCACACCGAACGCGCTCAACATCTTCTTGAAGACCATCGGAACTCCTGTGCGACGCCGACCGCTCCAGGTTGGAGTCGGACGTTGACTCGAACGGCACCCTATCCAGCACCCCTGTGAGGTGGCTGTGAAGCGCCACCTCGGCCGCCCGATGTCGGCGTCCACGTTCACAGTCAGCGGCGGGCCAATGTCTGTCGGCGAGCCTTTGGAGCTGATGTCGTAAACGAATCAGGCGTCCGGGCCTCCGCTGCGCAGCACCCTTGGACCCGCGACCTTGGACCCGCGACCGATCAGATCGTCGACGGCGACGCGGGCCGCCAAGCGAGGTTCGGGCCGAGCTTCCGCGCCGCAGCGTGCGGGAAGGTGACACCAGCAGAGGTGATCGACTCGCATTCATTGAAGTCGGGGTATCCGGATCGCGGTGACACCCCGACTTCCAGGAACCCGAGTTGATCACGCATCAGGGCGCGAACTCGCCGCCCTTCACCCCGTCGACGAACGCCATCCAGCCGCCGGCCGGGTAGACGAGGGTCGCCGCCGCGCGATCCTTGCTGTCGCGCACCGCCACCCGGCCGGAACCGTCCAGGACGGGC
The DNA here is from genome assembly GCF_040649495.1 of Micromonospora sp. NPDC048947. Taxonomy (NCBI): domain Bacteria; kingdom Bacillati; phylum Actinomycetota; class Actinomycetes; order Micromonosporales; family Micromonosporaceae; genus Micromonospora; species Micromonospora sp. NPDC048947. The sequence continues at coordinate 121,300 of NZ_JBEZFO010000017.1, read as the reverse complement.
CCCGCCTCCACGCAGCTACCGCCGTTGCTGTTGCTCCGGGTGCTGACATGCCAGGCCACCGCAGGCAAGGCTTCACTCATGGCAGTTCCTCCTTGATCTCCGCGATCAGCTCGGCCGCCTCGCGCCGATCCAACGCGACATCACGAAGCCGATCGTACGCAGGCGCGTAGCGCTTCGACGTTGGAGATTCCATGAAACGGCGCCCGCCCAGTGTCTCGGCATAGGCGACCTCCGGGTACGGCTTGGGCATCCCGAAGAGTACGAACGAGCCATCGAGACCGGCGTGCAGCCCCACCCTTGATGGCAGCACTCGGACATCGACGTTCGGCTGCTTGATCAGCTCAGCCAGGTGGTGGAGCTGGCCGCGCATCACGGCAGGGCCACCGACAGGTCGGCGCAGCACGCTCTCGTCGATAATCGCCGCCACCCGGACGGTCGGGTCCCGCGCCAGCACACGTTGACGGTCAATCCTGAGTTGTAGCCATTTGCCGACGGAGAAATCTGTCGCCCCCTCCCCCTCCGCGTTACGGATCACCGCCTCCGCGTAAGCCGGCGTCTGCATGAGCCCCGGCATGAGGAAGGCATCCCACGAGTAGATGCGTTCGGCCCTGCTCTCCAGCCAGGGGAAGTCGATGAATGAGGCGTCAACCAACTCGTCATAGTCGTCGTCCCACCGATCCGTTCGCCAAGCATCCTCGGCGAGCTGGATGAAACGGTTCCGCTCGCGCCCGTCGTGCTCGCCGTAGAGATCGAGCAGCGACACGACAACGCCGCGTCGGAACGGCCACTCCGCGCGCTCCCAGCGGGCAATGGACGAGAAGTCGCGCTCCAGGAACTCGGCGGCCTGCTTCAGAGTGATGCCGCGTTGCTCCCGTAGCTGCCGCATCTGCTGACCGAGCCACTGGGCACGCAATGTCTGCACGAACGATTCACGCCTGGCGGGCATGGTGCCCCTCTCCTCGCGGACCCTCACGACGAATTTTGTTGGTGTCGTTGCACCAATACCGGGGCCACTGGAAACGTGGCCTTCGGGTGAGGTGATCGCCGGCCCCCGGGGACGCCCGGTGCAAACACGGCAACCGCGGCTGTGCCAACAGCCGAGAAGGTGACGAGAGACGGCCTCGCGAGTGGCAGGCGCATACCGGCTCTCGTCGGGTCTCAACTAGAGCGTCGGGATGTGCGAATCCCGGCTCCGAACCGACTTGAACGAATAACTACCACGGCAAAGGGCGCCTTCGCGACCCTGACCCGCCCATCGATCGACGACGCGTGAGGTGATGAATGACCCGAGGCACTCTCTACGACGGCACGCTCCACGGCGGCGCTCGGCTGGCGCGGCTGCACCCGAGCCAGGTCCGCGACCGGCAGTTCACCATCGTCGGTTTCGGCCGGCGAGGCCTGGATCCCCGGGAGGTACGGCGGTTCCTGCACCGCGTCGCGTTCGACCTGGCGACGCTGCACCACGATGTGGCTCGGCTCAGCGAGGAGAACGCCCGGGTGAAGCGCGCGCTGCGCGATTGGCAGAGCGCCTGGTCCGAGCGGCGTCAGCCGTGAGCCCGGGATGGGAGCACCAGTACAGCGGGCTTTTCACGCCGTTGCCGCGGTTTGCCGTCGAGGCGTACACGGAGAGACCTCGGTATGTGATCCACCTGCCGGTGGCGGTCACCAACCTGGCCGAGGCGCTGGACCTGGCGCGGACGCTCGCCCGTTCCCTGGCCTCCACGCCCCAGGTCGACCTCGGCGGCACCACCGTCTCGGCCGAGGACGCGCAGCACGTACGACACTGGGTTTTCTGCGACCGGATCATGCCCGATCGCCGCCGCTGCGGGCGGAAGGCCGACCACGGCGATGCCTGTTGCTCTGTCGACGATCCCTAGATCGATCATGGAGTTGTGGTGCCGGACAAAGTCCGCACGGCTTCCCCTTCCGGCCACCAGAGCTCCATGATCGACGCAACGCACAGCGGACGGCCTCAGTCAGGCTCGACGATGACGAGCTCGCCGACCTGCTCGCCGATCGTGGTGCGTGCCTCGGTCGGCAGCCCACGGTCGGTGATCAGCACGTCGGCAGCCTCCAGTGGGGCGATGGTGGCGATGCCGATGGTCTCCCACTTGGTGTGGTCGGCGAGCACCACGAGCCGGCGGGCCGCGCCGATGAGGCAGCGGTTGACGCCGGCCTCCAGCAGGTTGGGTGTGGTGAACCCGGTGCGTGGGCTGAGGCCGTGCACACCGAGGAACAGCAGGTCGACGTTGAGCGCGCTGATCGCCGCCTCGGCCACCGGCCCGGTCAACGCGTCCGACGGGGTGCGGATGCCACCGGTCAACACGACTGTCTGGTCGGCGCGCGGGTTCTGGTAGAGCGCGTCGGCCACCGGGATCGAGTTGGTCACCACCGTCAGCCCACGTACGTCGGAGAGCAGCGTGGCCAGCGCGGCGGTGGTGGTGCCGGCGGACAGCGCGATGGCCATCCCCGGCTCCACCATCGTCGCCGCCCGCTCGGCGATGGCCCGCTTCTCCGCCTGTTGCCGGATCGACTTGGCGGCGAAGCCGGGTTCCTCGGCCGAGCCGGGCCCGGCGAGGGTAGCGCCGCCGTGCACCTTGTCGACCAGTCCGCGTTCGGCCAACACCTCCAGGTCACGCCGGATCGTCATGTCTGACACGCCGAACCGACTGACCAGGTGACTCACCCGCACCCCGCCGCGTTGGCGGATCAGATCGAGGATGGCGGTCTGCCGCTGCTGGGCGAGCATGTGGGGAACCTCCTTCGCGCAGTGACTGTCGTCAGAATCAGGTCCGATCCTCACGGACCACCGCCACCTCACCGGCCGGCAGTGACAGCTCACCGGCGCAGTGTCCTCCGGTCAACAGCTCGACGCCGTGCACCGGCAGGCGTACCTCGGTGTCGGTGTGGTTGATCGCGAACAGCCAGGTCCGGTCGCCGTCGCGGCGGCGGACCACCTCCACCCCGGACGGCGCCGACACCGTCGGGCGAACACCGGCCTCGGTGAGCAGCCGGGCCACCAGCCGGTCGGTGGCCGGCTCGTCCAGGCGGGTGCCGACATACCAGGCCGCGCCGTCGCCCACCCGGTGCCGGGTCAGCGCCGGCACGCCCGGCAGGGGCCCATCGGTGTACGAGGCGAGCACCTCGGCGCCGTCGGGGTGCACCCACTCGGTCCACACGTCGGCGGTGGCGCCGTCGTCGAGGTGGACCTGCTCGCCCTCGCGCAGCGGGAAGAACTCCTCGGTCCGGACGCCGAGCAACTCCCGGAACGCGCCCGGGTAGCCGCCCAGCCGGATGTGGTCGTTGCTGTCGACGATGCCGCTGAAGTAGGTGACCGCCGCCGTGCCACCGGCCGCGACGAACCGGTGCAGCGCGGCGACGTCCGCGTCCCGGACCAGGTAGAGGGTCGGCACCAGGACCAGCCGGTAGCCGCTGAGGTCGGTAGACGGGTGGACGATGTCGGCGGTCACGCCGGCCCGCCAGAGCGAGCCGTACAGCGCGTTCAGCCGGTCGGCGTAGGTGACGTCGACGCTGGGGTGCGAATCCAGCTCGACGCCCCACCACGCCTCCCAGTCGAACAGGATCGCCACGTCGGCGTCCACCCGGCTGCCGCGTACCTCCGCGAGGGCCTTGAGGTCCGCGCCGAGCTGGCAGACCTCGCGGAACACCTTGGTGTCCGGCCCGGCGTGCGGCACCAGCGCGGAGTGGAACTTCTCCGCGCCGGCCCGGGAGGCACGCCACTGGAAGAAGAGCACCCCGTCGGCGCCCCGGGCGACGTGCGCCAGGCTGTTGCGGCGCAGCTGCCCAGGCAGTTTGGCCACGTTGCGCGGCTGCCAGTTCACAGCGCTGGTGGAGTGCTCCATCAGCAACCACGGATCGCCGCCGGCGACGCCCCGGGTGTGATCGGCGGCGAGCGACAGACCGAGGTGCGCCTGCGGGTCGGCGGCGGTCAGGTAGTGGTCGTTGGAGACCAGGTCCACGTCGGACGCCCAGGAGTGGTAGTCCATGTGCTTGGCCATGCCGATCATGAAGTTGGTGGTGATCGGCTGCCGGACCAGTGTCTTCAGGACCTCGCGTTCGGCGCGCAGTTGGGCGCGCTGCTCGTCGGAGGAGAAGCGCAGGAAGTCGAGCTGCTGCGTCGGGTTGGCGAAGGTCAGCGCGGTACGGGGTGGGTTGATCTCGGCCCAGTCGCCGTAGCGTTGGCTCCAGAACGCGGTGCCCCAGGCGTCGTTGAGCCGGTCCAGGTCGCCGTAGCGCTCGCGCAGCCAGCCGCGGAACGCCTCGGCGCTGACGTCGCAGTAACAGTGCACGTTGTGGCAGCCCAGCTCGTTGGAGACGTGCCACATGACCACGGCGGGGTGCTCGGCATACCGGCCGGCGACCGCGCGTACCAGCTCCAGTGACCGCTCGCGGAACACAGGCGAGCTGGGGCAGTACGCCTGCCGTCCGCCCGGCCAGAGGATCGCGCCGTCGGCCCGGCGGGGCAGCGTCTCCGGGTGCGCGCGGGCCAACCACGGCGGTGGGCTGGCGGTGGCGGTGGCCAGGTCGACCTGGATCCCGCCGTCGTGCAGGAGGCCCAGCACCCGGTCCAGCCAGCCGAACTCGAACCGCCCCGGGGTGGGCTCCAGCAGCGCCCAGGAGAAGATGCCGACGGAGACCAGGTTGACCCCGGCCTGGCGCATCAGTTCGACGTCCTCGGACCAGGTTTCTTCGGGCCACTGCTCGGGGTTGTAGTCGCCGCCGAAATGGATGTTGTCACCCTGCCATCGCCGCATGACAGCTGAGGGTGCACCCGCCGACCTACGGAAGTCAACAGGTTCCAACATCGAGCTTCTTTCCAACGTTTACCAGGTAACGGCCGTGTCACGACTGGGTTATCAGAGGCGAACAGCCCTCTTGACAGCGCTCGACTGCAGGGTAGCTTGAGGCCCCAATGGCCGTTCGTGTTCGCCAATGTGGATTCTCGGTGGATCTCAATGTGCGATCACGACGCCGGACCTGCCTTCACCACACTGACGGCCCTTGGGCGTAGCTCCTTCTCATCCGCAGGAGGCACAGATGTCCCGTCCCCAATCCCAAGCCGAGTACCTGGCTCGGCTCGTACCGCCCTCAGTCGCCGGCATCAACCGACGATCGCTGCTGGCCGGCGCGACCGGCACCGGCGCGCTGCTCGGCACCGGCCTGCTCGCCGGCTGCGGCGACGACTCCGGCTCCGGCGGGTCCAGCACTGACGTGTCGCTCGGCTCGAACCAGTCCGACCCGAAGCCGAAAGACGTCCTGGTCAAGATCACCGACGGCTTCAAGACCTCATCCGGGGTGCAGGTAGCTGTCAATACGGTCGACCACAACACGTTCCAGGAGAACATCAACAATTACCTACAGGGCAAGCCGGACGACGTGTTCACCTGGTTCGCCGGCTACCGGATGCGCTTCTTCGCGCAAAAGGGCCTGGCCAGTGACATCAGCGACGTGTGGGGCAAGCTCTCCGGCTACTCCGACGCCTTCAAGAAGGCATCCACCGGCGACGACGGCAAACAGTACTTCGTACCGGGGACGTACTACCCGTGGGCGGTCTTCTACCGCAAGTCGGTGTGGCAGCAACGCGGCTACCAGGTGCCCACCACCCTGGACCAGTTCACCGCGCTCGGCGCGCAGATGAAGAGGGACGGCCTCATCCCCATCGCCTTCGCCGACAAGGACGGCTGGCCGGCGATGGGCACCTTCGACATCCTCAACCTGCGCATCAACGGCTACCAGTTCCACATCGACCTGATGGCCGGCAAGGAAGCCTGGACCTCCGACAAGGTCAAGAAGGTCTTCGACACCTGGGCCGGACTGCTCCCCCTGCACCAGCCCGACAGCCTCGGCCGCACCTGGCAGGAGGCGGCGCAGTCGTTGCAGCAGAAGAAGAGCGGCATGTACCTGCTCGGCCTCTTCGTCGGTCAGCAGTTCAGCAACGACGAGCAGGACGATCTCGACTTCTTCACCTTCCCCGAGATCGACCCGGCCATCGGCGCGAAAGCGCTGGACGCCCCGATCGACGGCTACATGATGGCCCGCAAGCCCAAGAACGAGGACAACGCGCGCAAGCTGCTGGAGTACTTCGGTGGCAAGGCCGCCGCGGACATCAACCTGAAGAACGACCCGGCCGTCCTCGTCGCCAACAGCGGCGCGGACGTCGGCGGCTACACCGCGCTGCAGAAGAAGGCAGCCGAACTGGTCGGGTCGGCCACCGAGATCGCCCAGTTCCTCGACCGGGACACCCGGCCGGACTTCGCCTCGACAGTGATCATCCCGGCGCTCCAGCAGTTCATCAAGAACCCCAAGGACATCGGCGGGCTCACCTCGTCCATTGAGAACCAGAAAAAGTCGATCTTCACTGACTGACGGCGGAAGGGGGAGGACATCGTGTCCGACCTGCCCCTGATCCAAGCGGATCGCGCCGTGCCGCCGCCGGCCGCGACCACCTCCACTGGTGGTCGTCGCCGGCGGCTACGGCTCCTGTCCCGCACCGACCGCGTGGTCATCACGCTGATGGTGCTCGTCCCGCTGCTGCTCGTCACCGGGTTCGTCTGGTTGCCGGCGGCAGCAACAGTGCTGCTCTCCGGCACCAACTGGGACGGCATCGGCCCCCTCAACGAAATCGAGTTCGTCGGCGCACGCAACTACAGCGACGTGGTGAACATCTACCCGCCGTTCGTACCGGCGATCCAACACAACCTGCTCTGGCTGGCAGCGCTCTTCGTGGTCGCCACCCCGTTCGGCATGTTCCTGGCCGTGCTGTTGGACAAGGAGCTGCGCGGCAGCCGCTTCTACCAGACAGCGCTCTACCTGCCGGTGGTGCTCTCGCTGGCGCTGATCGGCTTCGTCTGGCAACTGCTCTACTCCCGGGACCAGGGGCTGATCAACGCCGTCTTCGGCAGCACCATCGACTGGTACGGCGACTCGAACGTCAACATCTGGGCGGTCATGGTCGCCTCCGGGTGGCGGCACGTCGGGTACATCATGCTGCTCTACCTCGCCGGCCTGAAGGGCGTCGATCCGTCCCTGCGCGAGGCAGCGGCGGTCGACGGCGCCTCGGAGAGCCGGACGTTCTTCCGAGTCGTGTTCCCTGTCATGCGGCCCATCAACATCATCGTGCTGGTGGTGACAGTGATCGAGTCGCTGCGCGCGTTCGACCTGGTCTGGGTGGTCAACAAGGGCCGCAACGGGCTGGAGCTGATCTCCGCGCTGGTCACCCAGAACGTGGTCGGTGAGGCCAGCCGGATCGGCTTCGGCTCGGCACTGGCAACGATCATGCTGGTCGTCTCGCTGGTCTTCATCACCATCTACCTGGCGACCGTGATGAGGGAGAACCGGGAATGAGCGTGGACACTCCGGTTCGTCGTCGCAAACTGACCCCGCTGCGGATGCTGCTGCACGGCTTCCTCATCGCCGTCTCGCTGGCCTGGCTCTTCCCGATCGCCTGGGCGGTGCTGACCTCGCTGCGCTCGTACGACTACACCGCCGCGAACGGCTACGTCTCCTTCGGCGGCTGGACCTTCGACAACTACGTCACCGCCTGGCGGACGGCGGAGTTCGGGCAGCACTTCCTCAACTCGGTGTACATCACAGTGCCGGCGGTGCTGCTCACCCTCTTCCTCGCCTCCTGCGTGGCGTTCGTCATCGCCCGGTTCAGTTGGAAGCTCAACCTCGTCCTGCTCGGAATCTTCACCGCGGCCAACCTGCTGCCCCAGCAGGCGCTGCTCATCCCGCTGTTCCGGCTGTTCACCGAGGTGCCGCTGCCGGAGTTCATGAGCGACTCGGAGCTGCTCTACGACAGCTACTGGGGCCTGATCCTGATCAACGTGGCCTTCCAGTGCGGCTTCTGCGTCTTCGTGCTCAGCAACTACATGAAGGCGCTGCCCCGTGACCTGTACGAGGCGGCGATGGTCGACGGGGCGAGCATCTGGCGACAGTACTGGCAGGTCACCATGCCGCTGTGCCGGCCGGCCCTGGCCGCGCTGGCGACGCTGGAGGTGACCTGGATCTACAACGAGTTCTTCTGGGCCACGGTCCTCATGCGTACCGGCGACAAGTTCCCGGTGACCAGCTCACTCAACAACCTGCGCGGTGAGTTCTTCACCGACAACAACCTGGTCTCGGCGGGCAGCGTGCTCGTCGCGATCCCCACCCTGGTGATCTTCTTTATGCTCCAGCGGCACTTCGTTCGGGGCCTGACCTTGGGAGCCTCCAAAGGATGACGATCCTGCACCTGCGCCGCGCGCGGACCAGTCTGGTGCTCGACGCGCGCGGCCCGGGGCTGCCCCGGATCGTGCACTGGGGCGGCGACGTCGGCGACCTCGACGACGACGGCCTGCGTCAGCTCAGCGACGCGACAGTACCGCCGGTGGTGCCGAGCAGCTTCGACGAGCCGACAATGCTGTCAGTGCTGCCCGAGGCGAGCGCCGGCTGGAGCGGCCGACCGGGTCTGGCCGGGCACCGCGACGGACGGGACTGGTCCACCTCCTTCCGCCTCGACGGGGTGGACATGCGCGACACCGGGCCCGGCGCGGCGCTGGTGACAGTGCGGGCGTCGGACCCGGCCGCCGGGCTGACTCTGACCATCGAGATCACGCTCGACCCGCACGGCCTGCTGACCACGCGGCACCGGCTGCGCAACGACGGCGACAGCGCGTACGAGCTGCGGGAGTTGACACCGGTGCTGCCGGTGCCGGCGGTCGCCACCGAGCTGCTCGACCTGACCGGCCGGTGGTGCCGGGAACGGTCCCCGCAGCGGCACCCGTGGCAGCACGGCACCTGGGTCCGGGAGGGCCGACACGGCCGTACCGGGCACGACGCCACCCTGCTGCTGGTGGCGGGCACCACCGGGTTCGGCTTCGGCCACGGCGAGGTCTGGGCGGTGCACACCGCCTGGAGCGGCGACCACGTCACGTTCGCCGAACGTCTACCGACCGGCGAGTCCACACTCGGCGGCGGCGAGCTGCTGGCCCCCGGCGAGGTCCGGCTCGGCCCCGGCGAGTCGTACGACACTCCACTGCTCTACGCGGTCTGGTCCGACGCCGGGCTGGACGGGCTCAGCGACGTGCTGCACACCCACCTCCGGGCCCGCCCCGGGCACCCGCGCTCCCCCCGCCCGGTGACCCTCAACGTCTGGGAGGCGGTCTACTTCGACCACGACCTGGACCGGCTACGGACGCTCGCCGACCGGGCCGCGCAGATCGGCGTGGAGCGGTTCGTGCTCGACGACGGCTGGTTCCGCGGCCGGCGCGACGACACCGCCGGGCTCGGCGACTGGTACGTCGACGAGGGCGTCTGGCCGGACGGCCTGCAACCGCTGATCGAGCACGTCACCGGCCAGGGCCTCCAGTTCGGCCTCTGGGTCGAGCCAGAGATGGTCAACCCCGACTCGGACCTGTTCCGCGCGCACCCCGACTGGGTGCTCGCAGTGCCGGGGCGGCTACCGCCGGCCTGGCGTCACCAGCAGGTGCTCGACCTGGGCCGCCCCGAGGCGTACGACCATGTGCTGGAACGTCTCGACACGCTGCTCACCGACCACCCCGGAATCCGGTACCTCAAGTGGGACCAGAACCGGGACCTCACCGAGGCCGGGCATCATGGCCGCCCTGGGGTGCACGGGCAGACCCTGGCGGTCTACCGGCTCTTCGACGAGTTGCGCAGTCGGCACCCGGGTGTGGAGATCGAGAGCTGCTCGTCCGGCGGAGCCCGGGTGGACCTGGCCATCCTGGCGCGCACCGACCGGGTCTGGGCCAGCGACTGCAACGACGCCCTGGAACGGCTCAGCATCCAACGCTGGACGGGGCTGCTGCTGCCACCGGAGCTGATCGGCACCCACGTCGGCCCGGAACGCTCGCACACCACGAACCGCGTCCACGACCTGGGTTTCCGGGCGGCGACAGCGCTCTTCGGCCACCACGGCATCGAGTGGGACATCACCTCGATCAGCGCCGCCGAGCAGACCGAGCTGGCCGCCTGGGTGGCGCTGCACAAGCGGCTGCGCCCGCTGCTGCACGCTGGTCGGGTGGTCCGGGTCGATCACCCGGACCCGGCCGTCTGGGCGCACGGCGTTGTCGATCACGACAACACCCGAGCGGTGTACGCGGTGGCCCGGCTGACCACCTCTGTGACGCGGGTGCCCGGCGCGGTGCGGCTGCCCGGCCTCGACCCGGGCCGGCGGTACCGGGTGCGACAGGTGTCGGGCGTAGCGGCCCCGGCGAACATCGACCTGTCCCCGCCCACCTGGCTGGCGGGTGGTCTCACCCTCAGCGGGGCGGCGCTGGCCCGGGTGGGTGTGCAGCTACCCGCCCTGCACCCGGAGCAGAGCCTGGTGCTGGAGGTCGACGCGGTCGACTGACAGAATTCTGGAGAATCTTCGGTCGGGGTGTCGAGAACGGCGGGGCCTGCTTCTACCTCACTGTGAGAGCACCGACGAGGGTGCGCAGGCGTGAGGAGCACACAATGAAGTACATGCTGCTGATGCAGTTCAGCGCCGCCGGGACCGACTTCCCGAGCATCGACACCTGGACCCAGGACGAGGTCCGGGCGCACATCGCCTTCATGGGCGAGGTCAACGCCAAGCTCACGGCCGCCGGCGAATGGGTCGACGCGCAGGGCCTCGGCGGCCCGCAGCAGGCGCGGATCGTCCGCGCCGGTGAGGGCGGGGCGCCGGTGGTCACCGAGGGGCCGTTCGCCGAGACGAAGGAGTTCCTGGCGGGCTTCTGGATCGTCGACTGTGAGAGCCCGCAGCGGGCCGTGGAGCTGGCCGCGCACATCTCCACGGCGCCCGGCCCCGGTGGCCGGCCGCTGAACATGCCGATCGAGGTGCACCCGGTGATGTCCGCCCCTTCGCAGGAGCTGTGAGCGGCTGAACACCGATCCCCGCATCGAGGACCTGCTGCGCGAGTTGGCGCCGCAGGTCCTCGGCGTGCTCAGCCGCCGCTTCGGTGACTTCGCCACGGCGGAGGACGCGGTGCAGGAGGCACTGCTGGACGCCGCCACCCAGTGGCCGACCGAGGGGCTACCGGCGAACCCCCGTGGCTGGCTGATCCAGGTCGGCTACCGGCGGATGATCGAGCTGGTCCGCGGTGAGCAGGCCAGACGCCGCCGGGAGGACCTGGTCGCCCGCCGCGATCCGGACGACCAACGGTACGCGCCAACCCCGGACGAGGAGTTGACCGCCGAGCGGGACGACACGCTGGTCCTGCTCTTCCTCTGCTGCCACCCGGCGCTCGCACCGACGTCGGCGGTGGCGCTGACCCTGCGCGCCGTCGGTGGGTTGAGCACCGCCGAGATCGCCCGCGCGTTCCTGGTGCCCGAGGCGACGATGGCGCAGCGGATCAGCCGGGCCAAGCAGCGCATCCGGGCATCCGGGCTGCCGTTCCGGATGCCCGAGCTGGCGGAGCGAGCCGACCGGTTGGTCGCCGTCCGACAGGTGCTCTACCTGGTCTTCACCGAGGGACACGTCAGCACCACCGGCCCGGACCTGCGCCGCGTCGACCTCGCGGCGGAGGCGATCCGGCTGACCCGCGCGCTGCACACGCTGCTGCCGAACGACAGCGAATCGGCCGGCCTGCTGGCGTTGATGCTGCTCACTGAGGCACGCGGCCCGGCGCGGACCGGACCGTCCGGCGAGCTGATCTCACTGGCCGATCAGGACCGCAGCCGCTGGGACGCGGCGGCGATCGCCGAGGGCGTCGCACTTGTCACGCGGGCCCTGCCGCGCGGGCCGGTCGGCCCGTACCAGGTACAGGCCGCCATCGCCGCAGTGCACGACGAGGCGCCAAGCACCGAGCAGACCGACTGGCCCCAGATCCTGGCGCTGTACGAGGTGCTGGAACGCTTGGCCGGCAGCCCCGTGGTGGCCCTCAACCGGGCCGTGGCGACGGCAATGGTGCACGGACCGGCCGCTGGCCTGGCCGCCCTCGACGCGCTGACCGACGACCCGCAGTTGACCGGACACCACCGGCTGGCCGCCGCCCGCGCGCACCTGCACGAGATGGCCGGTGACCAGGCCCAGGCGATCGCCGACTACCGGATCGCCGCCGCCCGCACGAGCAGCCGCCCCGAACAGCTCTACCTGACCATGCGGGCAGCCCGACTGGCCACCCAGTCCGTTGATCACGAATGACGACAGGGATCAACTGGTCCCGCCCGGTGCGACCCCGGCCGCTTCACCGCCACAGCTGGCAATCTTGGACACTTTCCGTTCAGGCTGAACGGAAAGTGTCCAAGATCTACCCTGCCAGCCCTCTCCCACGCCCTACAGACGCGACGGCGAGCGGCGACGGCGGCAGGCGGCGGGCGGCGGCGGGCGGCGACGGGCGGCGGGCGGCGGCGGGCGGCGACGGGCGGCGGCGGGCGGCGGCGGGCGGCGTCAGGCGGCGGCGGCAGGCGGCAGGCGGCGGCGGCAGGCGGGCGGCAGCGGCGAGCGGTGGCGAGCGGCAGCGGGCAGCGGCGGGCGGTGGGCGGCAGCGGCGAGCGGTGGCGGGCCGCAGGCGGCGGCGAACGATGGGTGGGTGAGCTTCCTTTGGAGCTGATGCCGTAAACGATTCACCCATCGGGACGGGTGCCGGGCCCGCGCGGCCGACTTGGATGTGACGGTGCAACGCCCGGTCCTCTGCGACGCCCGATTCGTTTGCGACATCAGCTCCAAAGGCGTTCGGTGACAGATGCTGGGCCCGCACCGACGGCACGCCGACGGGTCGGAAGGGTGAGGACATCGCCGGCACTAGCCTGGGGCGGCGACGCATTCATCGACCACGAAGGACCAAGGGGACGCATGGCGTACGTGCTGCTGGGGATCGCCATCCTCGCCGAGGTGGTGGCGACCAGCCTGATCAAGAGCACCGCCGGATTCAGTCGGCTCTGGCCGACGGTAGCGTGCCTCGGCGGCTACGCGCTGGCGTTCCTCCTGCTGGCCCAGGCCGTCAAGGAGATCCCCATTGGTGTGGCGTACGCCCTCTGGTCGGGTCTGGGCACCGCGGCCATCGTGGCGATCGGGGCGGTGTTCCTGGGTGAGTCGGTGGGGCTCGCCAAGCTCACCGGCATCGCGCTGATCATCGCCGGGGTGGTCATCGTGAACCTGGCCGGGGAGCACTGACCACCGCGGTCTCCGGTGGCCGGGTCCGACGGGGACCCGGCCACCGGTCCGACGGTCAGCTCGCCGTGCAGCTCACCACCGGCGGGCTGTTGGTGCCGGTCCAACTGCCGAGGAAGCCGAAGCTGGCACTGGCCCCGGCGGCCAGCCGTCCGTTGTAGTCGGTGTTACGGGCGGTCACCGTGTTTCCGCTGCTGGTGAGGGCCACATTCCAGGACTGGCTGACGCTCTGGCCGTTGGCGAAGGTCCACCTGGCGCTCCAACCGGTGATCGCCCGAGCGCCAGCGGTCACCCGTACCTCACCCTGGAAGCCGCCCTGCCACTGGTTGGTCACCGTGTACGTCGCAGTGCAAGCACCGGCGGGCGGGGGCGTCGTGGGCGGCGGCGTGGTGGGCGGGGGCGTGGTGGGCGGAGGCGTCGTCGGCGGTGGGGTGCCACCGAAGACGCTTGCCTCGCGGGCGGTCTGCCGGATGCCGTTGACGCCGTTGAAGAGGCGCTGACCCCAGTCGGTCAGGCTCGTCGGATTGAAGTTGGTGGCCAGGTCGAGATACTCGACGCCGCCGCCGTTGCCGCTCCACGACCAGCCCAGCCAGCCGATCCCGTTGGCCTGGCTGTACGCGAGGATGGCGTCCTCGTCCGGGTTGCCGTCGGAGTGGTTGAAGCCGAACTCACCGACCACGATGGGCAGCCCGGCGGTGCGGAACCGGCCCAGGTAGTCGCTGATCTCCGCGGCAGTGTCGAACACCCCGTACATGTGGATGGAGAACACGATGTTGCGGGCCGGGTCGGCGGCGAAGACCGAGGCGGCATTGTCGCGCATGGTGAACGACCAGTCCTGCCCCCAGTTCGGCGCGTCCACCATGATCGTGTGGGTCAACCCGCCGGCCCGCAGGCGCTTGATCGCACTGGCGTTGTCGGCGGCCCACGAGGCGTAGTTCTGGTTGCCGTACGGCTCGTTGCCGATGTTGACGATGACGTACCTCTCCTGGCCGGCGAGGACGTCGGCGAGGCTGAGCCAGTAGTCGACGGCGCGGTCGAGGGTGATCGCGCCGCTCTGCTCGCCGTACCCTGTGGTGTCGTGCACCTCCAGCACGCAGATCAACCGGTTGGCCTTGCAGAGCGAGATGACGTTGGCGACGTCGGCGTTGGTGTTGCGGGTCCACCGGTCGCCGCTGGAGAGCACCACCCGCACGGTGTTCGCGCCGAGGGCCTTGACGTCGGCGAACGAGCTGGTCTGCTGCGGGTACCAGGTGTGCGCGTGGTTGACGCCGCGCATGACGAATTCGGCGCCGTTGGCGTCGTACAACTTGCCGCCAGCGACGGAGAAACCAGCCGCGGCGTGTGCCGGCTGGCCGAACGCCAGCACTGTGACGAGCAACGCGAGCACTGTCGCGCCAGCGGCGGAGAGTCGAATCTTCATGGCCTTCCTCAGGGAGGACCCCCGGTGCCCGACAGGGGTGGGGACGTGACAGGGGAAGGCGGCTGCAGCCCGGCAGCCGCGCCCGGCTCCCGGCGCAGGCATCAGCGTAGGACGATGGATTGGTCCTCGCAACCGGTTCAGTTGACGGGCCCACAGCCCGGACAGCCGCAACGGCCCACGCGGACGCAGGCCGTCACGGGGCGGTCATCCCCACCACAGGATGTGCGCCACACCCGGCTCTTAACCGGTTAAGAGCGACGGTAGGCAGGCGGCCGGGATCCGTCAAGCACTGCGGCAGCCGAACCGGACGGGAGGGTTGACCGCCGTGCACCGGGGTATCCCGGGAACGATCCGTCAGCGAGAGGGGATACCAGGATGGTCAGCGTCGGCTACACCTTGATGAGCGAGCAGGCCGGGCCCAAGCAGCTGGTGGACCATGCGGTACGGGCCGAGGCGGCTGGATTCGACCAACTGGTGATGTCCGACCACTACTACCCCTGGCTGGACTCCCAGGGCCACTCCCCGTACGCCTGGTCGGTGCTCGGCGCTGTCGCTCACGCCACCTCCCGCGCGGAGCTGATGTCCTTCGTGACCTGCCCGATCCGCCGCTACCACCCGGCCGTGGTCGCGCAGAAGGCCAGCACCATCGGGGCGCTCTCGGACGGCCGGTTCACCCTCGGCCTGGGCGCCGGGGAGAACCTGAACGAGCACGTGGTCGGCGGCTGGCCGCACGTCCAGCAGCGGCACGAAATGTTCGAGGAGGCGTTGCAGATCATCCGGCCGTTGCTCAACGGGGAAACGCTGACCTTCTCCGGCAATCACTTCGACGTGCCCGACGCCTACGTCTGGGACCGCCCGGAACGGCCGGTGCCGATGGCCGTCGCCGCGTCCGGTCGACAGTCCGCGACGCTGGCCGCCGAGTACGGCAACGGCCTGATCTCCACCGAACCCGATCGGCACATCATCGAGATGTACGACGACGCCGGAGGTGCCGGCCAGCCCCGCTACGGCCAGGTGGCCATCTGCTACGGGCCCGACGAGGCCGAGTGCCGCAAGATCGTGCACGACCAGTTCCGCTGGTTCGGTATGGGGTGGAAGGTCAACGCCGACCTGCCCGGCCCGGAGTCCTTCGCCGCCGCCACCCAGTTCGTCCGCGAGGAGGACGTCGCCGAGGGCATTCCCTGCGGTCCGGACGTGGACGCGCACGTCGAGGCGTTCCGCAAGTTCGTCGACGCCGGCTTCACCCACGTGGCGATCATCCAGGTCGGTGGGGAGACCCAGCCGATGTTCCTGGACTGGGCGCAGGAGCAACTGCTGCCCCGGTTGCGCGAGCTGTGAACCGAGGCGCGACACCCCGGCCGCCCGGGTCAACCAGCCGCAGCGCCGTCGGCCGGTTCGGGCCGGCCGAACTGCGGCTCGCCATGGCCGCGCCCCGGCCAGCCGGCAGGCTGACCAGCGAGTGGCGGGTCGTCGACGGAGTGCGCACCCACACCCGCCGCAGCGCCGACCCGGGAACCGGGGCGCCACCCGTGGTGCTCGTGCACGGTTTGGCGGTCTCGCACCGGTATCTCACCCCGCTGGCCGTCGCCCTCGCCAACACCCATCAGGCGTACGTGCCGGACCTGCCCGGCTTCGGGCTGTCCGAACACCCCCGGGGCGCGTACGACGTCCGCCGGCACGCCGACCACCTGGCTGCCTGGCTGGCCACGTACCAACTGCCGCCGGTCTGCCTGTTGGGGCACTCGTTCGGCGCGGAGGTGGCCGCCGCGGTCGCCGCGACCCACCCCGACGCGGTACGCGCGCTGGTGCTGGCCGGACCGACAAGTGACCCGGCGGCACGGTCCCGACGGGGCCAGTTCGGTCGTTGGCTGGTGGACACCCTGCGCGAGGCGCCGCTACAGGCCCCGATCCTGGTACGGGACGTCTGGAACGCCCGGCCCTGGCGGGTCCTCGCCACGCTCTCGCACTCGGTGCGGAATGCGATCGAGGCGGACCTCGTCCGGGTCAGCGCGCCGACCGCCGTCGTGACCGGCGAACGCGACCCGGTCGTGCCGCAACGGTGGCGGGACGAGGCGACGCGGCTGGTGCCGGAGGCGGCCCTGGTGGTCGTTCCCGGTGCCGCGCACAACGTGGTCACGACCGCCCCAACTGCCGTCGCGGACGCGATCCGGCACCTGCTCGTCCCTCATCCCACACTCACGGACAGGTGAACATCATGCGCTTCGGCAACACGGAGATCCGCCCGCTCGGCGGGGGCCTCGGCTGCCTCCTGATGATCCTCTTCTCGATCGTGGCCTCGGTGGTGCTGACCGTCCTGCTGAACCTGGTGCTCTGAGGGCCCGGCGGCCTCAGCCGGGAGACAACTCGAGCGTGGCGAGCAGCGGATAGTGGTCGGAGGCGGTGGCTGCCGCGCCGTCGCGGAGCACCCGACAGTCGTGCGTGCGCTGCGCCACGGCGGGGCTGCCGAGCAGGTAATCCAATCGCATCCCGGCGAACTCGGCCCCGCCGAGGCCAGTGGGCACTGTGTGGCCGGCGGCCTCCGGCGCTTCGGCGTTGCCCGACGGCCAGAGGTCGACAAGGCCGGCCGCGAGCAGCCGGGCGATCGCGCGGGTGTCCACCGCGTCACCGGAGCGACGCAGGTGCCGCCGCCGGTAGAGGGTGGGCATGCCGGCCAGCCGGGCGGTGTGGTCGACGGTCGGGTCGAGTGAGTTGAGGTCACCGGCGACCAGCGTCAGCGGACCCTGGTTGCGACGCATCGCGGCGACCAACCAGTCGACCTCCATCCGCCGCCGGCCCCCCGAGTACGGGTAGAGGTGGGTGCCGAGCACAGTGAGCGGGCCGGCGGACGTGGCCACCACGACGCGGGCGGCGGCGTGGTGGAACGGACGACGCACCGGCCCGGCGTCGACGACCCGGTACGGCGACCGGAACAGCACCGCCACCGGCTGTCCGAAGCAGGACCGGGCCAGGTGGGCCGTCATCCCCACCCGGTCCGCCACGGTGGTCATCAGCCCGTCCCGGTCGAAGCCGCGCAACTCCTGCAGGGCCAGCACGTCCGGTGCCTGCTCGTCGACGACCTGGACCACCTGATCCAACCGGCCGGGGCCGCCGCGATCCCGGCCGCCGGTGCGAATGTTCCAGGTCATCACCCGCAGCACGACGGCGGCGCCTAGTCGGCTCGGCCGGCCCGCGCCAGCTCGTCGTCGAGGGTGTCCACGTCCTCCGACTCGATGGCCGGTTGGTTGCCTTCCTTCAGGTCCTCGTTTGGGCGGATCACCAGGTAGAGCAGGCCGATCCAGAGCGCGGAGAGCAGGATCGCGCCCATGAAGTCGGTCGGGTGGTGCATCCCCCGGTACATCCGGGAGGTGGCCACCCCGACCGGCATGAGCACTGCCAACCCCACGAAGATCCAACGCCACCACCGGTCGGTACGCGGGAAGACGACGAGGGTGATCGCCAGCCAGATGCAGATCGTGGCCGCGATGTGCCCGGACGGGAACGACGAGGTGGGCATCTGCCCGTCCAGGTTCTCCACCGGCGGACGCGGCCGGTCGACCGCGCGGGCCGACGCGAGGAAGAGCGTCAACTCCCCCACCATCGCCAGCGCCACGAAGAGCACCGGACGCCAGCGCCGCCACACCGCCAGCACCAGCGGGCAGAACACCAGCGAGATCAGCAGGATGGCATGGGTGTCACCGAACTTGCTCCACCACCAGCTGACGTCGGTCAGCACCTCGGTGTGCCGCTCGGCGAACCACTGCGGCACCTTGGTGTCGAGGGTGTCGAAGAAGGTGCCCTTGGCGTGGTAGCTGACGTACGTGCCGAAGCCGTACAGCGCCCCGAACACGATCACCCAGCCGACCAGCAGCTCGGCCACCGCCGAGCGGGGATGGGTCAGCACGTGTTCCTCGGCCGGGGCGGGGGCGATGTCGTGCCCCGCCTCCGGCTCCAGGCCCTCGGTCAGCGGCGGCACCGGCCGCCCCCGCTCCCGCCGCCACAGCCGGAAGGCGTACGCGGTGACGCCCAACCAGGCGGCCCCGAGCAGCCAGGCGGCCAGTACGTCGGAGACGAAGTGCACGCCCAGCGCGATCCGGGTCAGCCCAACCAGCAGCACCAGCACACCGACGCCGACGATGGCCGGCTTGCGCCAGCGGGGCGCCATGGCCGGCAGGAACACCAGCAGCAGCGCTCCATACGCGACGAACGAGCCGAGCGCGTGCCCGCTCGGGAAACTGTTGCCGGGCGCACTGGCGATCGGCACGTCCACGACCGGGCGGAGCCGGCCGACGAGCGTCTTCAGTGACGGGTCGAGGATCAGGCCACCGACTCCCGTGATGATCAGGTAGACGGCGAGCCGGGGCTGGCGCCGGATCAGCAGCCCGACGACGGCGATGGTGACCAGCCAGATGAGGATCGGTCGGCCGCCCAGGTCCGTCACCGCTTGGAGCACTGTGACCAGCGCGTGGTGCGGGGCGACGAGGCCGTTGAACCACTCGGCGAGACCGTGGTCGACGTCCTGCAACGGGCTCCACTGCACCCGGACGAGCAACAGCAGCAACCCGAAGGCCACCCCGGCGCCGGTGACGGCCACCAGACCGGCAATGCTCCGCTCGGCGAAATGCCCGAGCGGACGACGCGCCACCTCTTTGACCGCGGTCACCCCGCACCTCCCTTATCTGTCTGGCGAGGCGCTTTACCCGATCTGCGTCCGTCGTACACGCCGGTGCCGTCAGAGCGCCGACATGTCCCCGGTGTCGTACAGCTCGGCGCGGTCCGGGTCGGGCTCCCACAGATCCGGTTGGGCGGGCTCCCGCGCGCCGATGCGCAGCGCCTCCAGTTGGGCGGCGAAGGCCAGCCCACCGAAGAGCGCCATCCCGGTCAGGTTGGCCCAGAGCAGCAGCGCCATCATGCCGGTCAGGGCACCGTAGGTCTGCCCGAAACCGTCACTGAACCGCACGTACGCGGCGAGCAGCAGGCTGGCCAGCCACCACAGCGCCGTGGCGATGCCGGCGCCGAAGAACAGCCAGGACAGGCCGGGCTGGTTGCGGCGCGGAGCGTGTCGGAACAGCACGGCGACGGCGACGATGGTCAGTCCGAGGCTCAGCGGGAAGCGGATCACGTCCCAGATGCCGTTGGCGACTTCGCCCCACTCGTAGTGTTCGCGGACCGAGTCGCCCATCGCACCGCCGCCGACCAGGATCAGGAAGCCGGCGAGGGCGGGCAGGCCGGCGGTGACGGCCAGCACGGCGGCCCGCAGGTATTTGCGCAGTGCCGGGCGGTCCCGCTCGACGCCGTAGATGCGGTTGGCGCCCCGTTCGATCTGGGCCATCGTGGTGGTGAGCGCGAACAGTCCGGTGAGCAGACCGAGGGTGAGCGCCAACTCCCCGGCGTCCTCGACGCGTTCGCCCTCGCCGAGCAACTCGCCGACCATCTGCGCGCTCTGCCCGGGGGTGAGCGCCAGCACGGTGTCGGCGACCACCTGGCCGCCCTCCTCGACGCCCAGCTCGCTGATCAGGCCGGTGAGGGCGATCAGGAACGGCACCACGGCGAGGCAGAGTTGCAGCGCGAAGGCCCGGGAGTGGCTGAACCCGTCGCCGTAGCGGAACCTGATGAACGCGTCCCGCAGCAGGTGCCAGCCGCCCTGCCCGCGCAGTGTGTGCCAGGCGTCGTCGGCGGACAGCTCCTCGTCGGCCATCAGCCGGGTCTCCGGCACGATCCGGGTACTACTCACGGCGGGCTTCCTCGATCAGCTGCTCGCCCCGCTCCCCGGCACCTTGCGCGTCGACGGCCAGGTCGGGGGCGTCCTCGGGCTGGGGGACGCAGAGCCAGAGCGCCTGCGGTCTGACCTCCGCCCGCAGTTGGCGGCCCGGGGAGATCAGGTCGCCGTCCAACTCCCGAGGTTGCGCCCGGTTGCTGGTGACCACCACCCGTCGGCCCCGGAACACCTCCAGCTGCGGCACCTGGCCGCTGCGGCGGATCACCGCCCAGCCGAGCGCGAGCCAGTGCCGCAGGTTGCGCGGGGTGAGCACGGCGACGTCGAGCCAGCCGTCGTCCGGCTCGGCCTCGGTCAGCAGGGTCACGCCGCCCTGCAGGCGACCAACGTTGGCGATCAGGACCGAACGGGCCCGGCGGCGCACCGGCGGGCGGTCGTCGATGCGGATCTGCACCCGCATCGGCCGGTCGCGTAGGTGCCGGGCGGCACCCACCACGTACGCCGGCCAGCCGATGCGGGCCTTCGTGGTCTCGTTCGTGGCTTCGAGCATCTGGGCGTCGAAGCCCATGCCGGCCATCACTGTGAAGTACTTGTCCTCCACCGCGCCGACGTCGAGCAGTCGCCGGCCGCGTTCGACGGCGACCTGGAGCCCGGCGGCCAGGTCGGTGGAGAGGCCCAGGTTGGCGGCGAGCAGGTTGCC
Organism: Micromonospora sp. NPDC048947; assembly: GCF_040649495.1. NCBI lineage: Bacteria > Bacillati > Actinomycetota > Actinomycetes > Micromonosporales > Micromonosporaceae > Micromonospora > Micromonospora sp. NPDC048947. Next base: position 100,350 of record NZ_JBEZFO010000017.1, on the reverse strand, counting down.
GGTGCCCTGCGGCAGCACGGCGAGGGCCACGTCGGTGCCGACCAACCCGCTGACGCAGGACATCACGGTGCCGTCGCCCCCGCAGGCGAAGACCAGGTCGACGCCGTCCTTGACGGCCTGCTCGGTCTGGCCGCGACCGGGGTCGTCGACCGTCGTCTCGTACCACTGCGGCGCGGGCCAGCCGGCCGCGGTCAGGGCGTCGTCGACGGTGCGGCGCAACTCGTCGAGATCGTCGACCTTGACCGGGTTGACCACCACCGCGGAGCGCAACCCGCCGTCGCCGCCCGAGGGCCGCCTGTCCTGTCCAGCATCCACGGCGTCAGTGTGCAGCACCCGGACGGCTTCAGCGACCCGGCGAGCGGCGCGCGTCGGAAGTGCCACAGACAGGTTTCAACCCGGCCCCGCCCGTCAGGCCGCCGCCCGCAGTACGAGCTCCACCCGCCGGCGCAGATCGTCGAGGTCGACCCCGGACTCGGTGAGCACCAACGCCCCCAGGCCGTTGCCCTCCCGGAGCACCCCGAGCAGGATGTGCTCGGTGCCGATGTGGCGGTGGCGCAGCCGGATGGCCTCCCGCAGGGACAGCTCCAGCGCCTTCTTCGAGCGGGGCGAGAACGGGCCACCGAGGTACCGCTTGCGCCCCCAGCGGCGACGTGGCGTCGGGACCGCCTCGCGTAGCGCGTCCGGGCCGAAGGACTGCTCGATGCGGGCCACGATCGCGGCCAGGTCGATGCCGATCTCCCGCAGCGCCGCAGCGTCCGCGTCGCCCAGGCCCACGCCGCCGCTGGCGGTGTGCTGCCGGACGCGTTCGCGCAGGTCGTCGGCGCCCACCCCGGCGTCGGCGAGCACCCGGCTGGCCAGCCCGGCGTCGTCGGCGAGCAGGGCGAGCAGCAGGTGCTCGGTGCCGACCGGGCGCTGGCCCTCGACCCGCGCCTCCTCCAGCGCCCGTCGCACCACGTCGCGCGCCCGGTCGGTGAATCGTTCGAACATCACGCCTCCCAGGATGAGTTGACCGCCGGTCGCCCGGCGTGCTTCTTGTGCACTGCCTGCCGGCTGACCTCGAGCGCGTCGGCGATCTCCTGCCAGGACCAGCCCTGTCGTCGGGCGTTGTCGACCTGGACCACCTCAAGCCGCTCGAGCAGCCGGCGTAGCGCGCGGACCGCGCGCAGCCCGACCCGGGGGTCGGTGCTGCCGGCTGCCGCCGCGAGTTCTGTCGCCTGACTCATGCCGTCAACATACGTTGACAGCCCTCCTCTGTCAACCCTGGTTGACGAATGCTTGCCTGTTCCAGCCGCCGCTCCCCACCCCCAAACTTGACAGCGTTATAGCTAGCCGTTATCCATTAACGATCTAGACGAAGGACATATCTGGTGCAGGACGTGGTGCTGGCCATGCTGGCCAAGGAACCGGCGCACGGATACGAGCTGCGCAGCCGGCTGCGGGCCGCGCTAGGCCCGCTGGGCGAGGCGATGAACGCCGGGCAGATCTACGTGACGCTGACCCGCCTGAGCAAGGCCGGGCTGGTGACCTCACAGCGGGCTGAGGGCCTGCCGGACCGGCCCGAACGCCGGGTGTACGCACTCACCTCGGAGGGGCAGCAGCGAGTCGCCACCTGGCTGGCCGAAGTGAACTGGCCAAAGCCGGACCTCGCGGAGTTTCACCTGAAATTGGTGGCCGCCGCGACAGCCCGGCTGGCCGATCCGGTAGCCCTGGTCGACGCGCAGCGGCGTGAGGTGCTGCGCCGGCTGCGCGACGCCCAACGGGCCGCGTTGGAGCGGTCGGTGGATCCGGTCGCCGGGCTGCTGTTGGAGGGGGTCGTGCTGCGGCTGCGGGCCGACCTGGAATGGCTGGAGGCGTGTGAACGCCTGTGGGCTGAGCTTGATCCGACCGGACGGAAGGCGGGCGCGTGACCGGGTCGACGGTATTGCAGGCGCATGGCCTCAGCATGCTCTACGGCGACGAGCACGCGCTGGTCCGCGCGGTCGACGAGGTCGACCTGAACGTGCCGGCCGGGCAGTCGCTGGCGGTGATGGGGCCCAGCGGCTGCGGCAAGTCCACCCTGCTGTACCTGCTCGGCGGGCTGCAACGCCCCACCGGCGGCCAGGTCTGGCTGGCCGACCGTCGGATCGACACGATGAGCGAACGGGCCCTGGCCCGGCTGCGGCGTGACAGCCTCGGGTTCGTCTTTCAGTCGTTCCATCTCATGGACGAGCTCACCGCGGTGGAGAATGTGGAGCTGGCCGCGCTGCTGGCCGGCCAGTCACCGAGGCGGGCCCGCAAGCGGGCGATGTACCTGCTGGACCGGGTGGGGCTCGCCGACCGCGCCGCACACCTGCCCGCGGCGCTGTCCGGTGGGCAGCGCCAGCGGGTCGCCATCGCCCGGGCGTTGAGCAACGAGCCGCTGGTCGTGCTGGCTGACGAACCCACCGGCAACCTGGACAGCGCCGCCACCCTCGACGTGCTGCGACTGTTCGAAGAGCTGCGCGCCGCAGGACAGACCCTCGTGGTGGTTACCCATGACCCCCGCATCGCCGCGGTAGCCGACCGGGTGATCGCCATGCGTGACGGCGCGTTCGTCGACGACAACCAACTTGCCGCCACCGCCATCGGCACCGTCTACGACGGGCGGCGCTGACATGGCCGGCCGACTCCTGCTCGTCTGCCGGCTGCTGATGCGAGACCTGCGCCGCCGCCGAACCGAAACCATCCTGCTGCTGACCGCAATCACCGCCGCCACCGCCACACTGACCATCGGCCTCACCCTCAACGAAATCGCCGACCGGCCGTACCAGCAGACCCGGACCGTCACCGCGGGCCCGGATGTGATCGTGACACCCCGAGCCACCGGCCAGGCCGCACTGGACGAGCTGGCATCACTGACCACCGGGGCCGGCGTCACCGATCACAGCGGCCCCTTCCCGATCGCCTACCTGACGATGACGGCCCGTGGGAAATCCGCGCACACCGTCGTAGCGGGCCGGGACACCACACCCGCATCGATCGACCGGCCCGCCGTGACCGACGGCTCCTGGGTACGGCCCGGCTGCGTGGTCGTCGAGCGCGCCTTCGCCGACGCCCTCGGCATCCGCATCGGCGACACTGTCAACATCGGCCGCCACCGACTGCGCGTGATCGGCACCGCGGTCACCGCCGCGAGAGCGACGTACCCCTACGCCGGATGGCACTACCCCGGCAGCGTCCTAGTCGAGCGCGGCGGCCTGGTCTGGGTCGACCACACCGACATCGCCACGCTCGCGGGCAGCCAGCCGCTGTCGTACACCCTCAACCTCAAACTCGCCGACCCCGCGGCCAGCAGCACGTACCCCATCGGCGACCAACTCACCACCTGGCAGGCGATCAGCTACCTCAACGGTCGGCTGTACAGCGACGCGCAGATCGCCCTGGTCGTCGGCAGCTGGCTACTCAACGGCCTTGCGCTGGCCGGCGTCGCCGGCATCGTCGCGGGTCGGATCATCGGCCAGCGTCGCCGGGTGGGGCTGCTCAAGGCCGTCGGCGCCGGACCGGCCATGATCGCCGCCGTTCACCTCGCCGAGTACCTCGCGATCGGACTTGCCGCCGCCGCCACGGGCCTGGTCACGGGCTGGCTCGCCGCACCCGCGCTGATCCGCCCCAGCGCCGGACTCATCGGCTCCGTCAACGCCCAGCCACCTGCGCTGCGCATGGTGTCCGCCGTCACGGTTCTTGCCCTCGGGATCGCTGTGGCGGCGACTCTGGTGCCGGTTTTGCGCGCCGCCGCCACCAGCACCGCTCACGCGCTGGCCGACGCCGCAACGCCACCGCGGCGCCGGCGGTGGCGCATCTGGCTGTCGCGGCGGCTGCCCACCGCCCTACTGATCGGGGTGCGTATCAACGCGCGCCGACCGCGCCGCGCCCGGCTGGTCACCGTGAACACCCTGATCACCACGACCACTCTCGTCGGCATTCTCATGGTCAACACCCAGGCGGTGCACTTCGACCTCGGCTACACCGAACTCGCCAATCCCCGGGTGGAACGGGGCGAGCAGGCCACGCTCGTGCTCACCGTCGTGCTGTGCGTTCTTGCGCTCATCAACGCCGTCGTGAGCGCCTGGACCGCTGTCCTCGACGCCCGGCAACCACTGGCTGTCGCCCGGACGCTCGGTGCGACGCCCGCCCAGGCCGGCCTGGGCCTGGCGGTGGCGCAGCTGCTTCCCGCCATGCCCGGGGTCGCCGTGGGGATCCCGGCCGGCGTCGGGCTTGTCACGTTCGTCAGCACCGGCGAGGTCCAGTACCCGTCCGATTCCTCACTGCTCGCCACCGCGCTCGGAGTCCTGCTCGCCGTCGCCGCCCTCACCGCCATCCCGGCGATCATTGCCGCCCGGCGTCCGGTCGTGGACACACTCAGGTCCGCACCGACCTGAGCGCCGAGCCATCCGATCCCGCCCGCCGCCGTGCCCATCCGACTACCCTCGGTCAGGGACAGCTTGGTCGTGCCGGGCGCGACGCCCGGGAGGTGATATCGGATGGCCGCACCCGCCGACGCAGCGGTGCTGGTCGGCCTCGGCTCGGAACTCGACCTCCCGGTGGTCGAAGAGGCCGCGCAGGAGGCCGCCGGACACGGCCGGCCGCTGCACCTGCTGCACACCTTCGACTGGCGCGCGGCCTTCGCCGCGGACACCGTCGCCGCACCCCGCGACCAGGCCGAAAAACTGATCACCCGCGCCGCCCAGCTCGCCCACCAGACCGAGCCAGGGCTGACCGTACGCGGGGAGATCGTCGAGAGCGCCGTGCTGCCCACCCTCATCCGCCGCTCGGAGGGCACCTTCCTGCTGGCCGTCGGCGACAGCGGCATGGCGGGCAGCGGCCAGTGCGTTCCCGCCGAGACGACTGCCGTGCAGTTGGCCGCACGCGCCGGCTGCCCCCTGCTGGTGGTGCGACGTGAGCCGCCGCCGCAGGGCCCGGTGCTGGTGGGCGTCGACGGCTCCCCCAGCTCACACCTCGCCCTCCGGTGGGCCGTGCAGTGCGCGGCCCGCCGGGGCGCCCGACTGCTGGCGCTGCGGGTGGTCGAGTACGACGAGGACACCGACGCGGTAGCCGAGCAGCTCACCGAGGCACTGGCCCGGCACACCGGCCGCGACAACACAGTGCCGACCGAGTGTCGCGTGGTACGCGGCGACCCCGCCGAGGTGCTGATCGACAGCTCCCGCAACGCGCAGGTGGCGCTGGTCGCCGCCCGCGGCGACGAACCGGGCCGGGCCATGCTGGGCGCTGTCGCCCAGTCCCTGCTCTACCACTCCCCGGCCCCGGTGGTCGTCGTCCGCGGCCTGGCCGAGGCGCCGTTGACCGGGTCCGAGGCCCGACCGGCGCGGGACCAACGGCCCTGACCCGGGGCGTCCGCAGCGGCCAGGCTGGACGCCGGACGCCCCACTCCTACCCGCGAGAGGCAGCATGATGGAGACCGCTCTCGACGTGCACCCCACCCTCACCGACGACGAGCTGCGCCGGCTGGACGCCTACTGGCGCGCCGCGAACTACCTCACCGTCGGGCAGATCTACCTGCTGGACAATCCGCTGCTACGCGAGCCGCTGGCCCCCGACGACATCAAACCCCGGCTGCTCGGACACTGGGGCACCAGCCCCGGCCTCAACCTGATCTACGCCCACCTCAACCGGGTGATCGTGGCGCGCGACCTCAACGCGATGCTGGTCACCGGCCCCGGCCACGGCGGTCCGGCCATCGTGGCCAACACCTGGTTGGAGGGCACCTGGTCGGAGCGCTACCACGACGTGGCCCGCGACGAGGCCGGGATGTCCCGGCTCTTCCGCCAGTTCTCCTTTCCGGGTGGCATCCCCAGCCATGTCGCTGCGGACGTGCCGGGTTCGATCCACGAAGGCGGCGAGCTCGGGTACGCGTTGAGCCACGCCTACGGCGCCGCGTTCGACAACCCGGACCTGCTGGTGGCCTGCGTGATCGGCGACGGCGAGGCGGAGACCGGGCCGTTGGCCGGCAGTTGGCTCTCCGACGTGTTCCTCAACCCGGCGCGCGACGGCGCGGTGCTGCCCATCCTGCACCTCAACGGCTACAAGATCGCCAACCCGACCGTGCTGTCCCGGATCCCCGAGGCCGACCTGCTCGACCTCATGCGCGGATCCGGCTACCAGCCGTACGTGGTGGCCGGTGACGAGCCCGCCCGGGTGCACCGGACCCTCGCCGCGACGCTGGACCGTGTGCTGAGCGAGATCGCCGAGATCCAGCGGCGGGCCCGCTCCGGAAGCGTCGTCGAGCGTCCCCGCTGGCCGATGATCATTCTGCGGACGCCGAAGGGCTGGACCGGCCCGCGTGAGGTCGACGGCACCCAGGTGGAGGGCACCTACCGCGCCCACCAGGTGCCGCTGTCGGGCGTCCGCGACAACCCGGCACACCGGGCCGAGCTGGAGCGCTGGCTGCGCAGCTACCGGCCGGAGGAGCTGTTCGACGCGACAGGCGCGCCGGTGGAGGAGCTGCTGACGCTGCCGCCGCGCGGTGACCGGCGGATGAGCGCCAACCCGGTCACCAACGGCGGTGTGGTGCTGCGCGACCTGACCCTGCCGGACTTCCGCGACTACGGCGTGGAGGTACCCGAACCGGGTACGCCGATCGCCGGCGCGACGGGGGTGCTCGGCCCCTGGATCCGCGACGTCATCAGCGCCAACCCGGAGACGTTCCGGCTGTTCGGCCCGGACGAGGTCGCGTCCAACCGGCTGGGTGCGGCGTTCGAGGTGACCGACCGGGCCTGGGTGGCCGCCACGGTGCCCGGCGACGACCACCTCTCCCCCGACGGGCGGGTCATGGAGGTGCTCTCCGAGCACCTGTGCCAGGGCTGGCTGGAGGGCTACCTGCTGACCGGCCGGCACGGCGTGTTCACCAGCTACGAGGCGTTCATCCACATCGTCGACTCGATGCTCAACCAGCACGCCAAGTGGCTGAAGGTGACCCGGGCCATCCCCTGGCGACAGCCGATCGCCTCGCTGAACTACCTGCTCTCCAGCCATGTCTGGCGGCAGGACCACAACGGCTTCTCCCACCAGGACCCGGGCTTCATCGACCACGTGGTCAACAAGAAGGCCGAGGTGGTGCGGGTCTATCTGCCGCCGGACGCCAACACGCTGCTCGCCACAATGGACCACTGCCTGCGCAGCCGGCACTACATCAACGTGGTGGTGGCCGGTAAGCAGGCCGCCCCGAACTGGCTGACGATGACCGAGGCGATCCAGCACACCCGGCGTGGCCTGGGCATCTGGGAGTGGGCCAGCAACGACGGCGGCACCGAGCCGGACGTGGTGCTCGCCTGCTGCGGAGACGTGCCCACCCTGGAGACGTTGGCCGCCGTCGAGCTGCTGCGTCAGAACCTGCCGACGTTGAAGGTGCGCCTGGTCAACGTGGTCGACCTGATGCGACTCCAGCCGGACACCGAGCACCCACACGGCCTGACCGACAACGAGTTCGACACCATCTTCACCGAGGACCGGCCGATCATCTTCGCGTACCACGGTTATCCGTGGCTGATCCACCGTCTCACCTACCGTCGCACCAACCACGAGAACCTGCACGTGCGCGGTTACAAGGAGGAGGGCACCACCACCACCCCGTTCGACATGGTGATGCTCAACGACCTGGACCGCTTCCACCTGGTCATCGACGTCATCGACCGGGTGCCCGGGCTGGCCGCCAGCGCCGCGCACCTGCGCCAACGGATGGTCGACGCCCGACAGGCGGCCCGCGACTACACCCGCCAGTACGGCGAGGACGACCCCCAGGTCGCCGAATGGCGCTGGGTCCGCGAAACCGACCCGACCACCCCCTGAAGGAGGACGACGTGCGCGACGCGGAGATCCTGGTCGGCTACGACGGCTCCACCGACGCCTCGGTAGCCCTGAACTGGGCCGTGGAGGAGGCGCGGCACAGCGGCCAGCCGGTGCGGCTGGCGTACGTCTTCGAGTGGCTGACAGTGGCCAGTTGGGTCGGTCCGGGCGTGGCCCCCGGCGTGTGGCCGGACGACACCGCCCGCCGGCAGGTCGAGGACCTGGTCCGCAGGGCCGCGGCGGACGCCACCGCGGCAAACCCCGGGCTGCGGATCACCGGCGAGGTGTACGACGGGCCGCCCGCGCTGGTGTTGCAGGAACGCTCGGCGGAGGCCGGGATGCTGGTGCTGGGCAGCCGGGGTCACGGCGGCTTCGGCGGCCTGCTCGCCGGGTCGACGGCGGTCTCGGTGGCGGCGCACGCCCACTGCCCGGTCGTGGTGGTCCGCGACGGGCCATCGGTCGCCGCACCGGCCGGCCCGGTGGCGGTCGGTGTGGACGGTTCGGAACCCTCGCTGGTGGCGCTCGGCTTCGCGGTCGAACGGGCGGCGCAACGGCGGACGCCGCTGCGCGTCCTGCACGCCTGGACCCCGGGCCCCGGTGGGGCGGCCGGGGTGCCCGACGAACGGGCCGCCGTGGAGCAGGCGCTGGAGCCGTGGCGGCGGACGTTCCCCGAGCTGGCGGTGACCGTCGACCTAATGCCGACGAGCCCGGCGGCGATGCTGATCGAGGCGAGTCGGGACGCGCAGCTGATCGTGGTCGGCAGCCGGGGCCGGGGCGGGCTGGCCGGCATGCTGCTCGGCTCGGTCAGTCAACAGCTCATCCAACACGCCAACTGCCCGGTCGCCGTGGTTCGCGAACGCTGACCGCGGCGGGCGCCCGGGTGGCGGTTCACCGCCGCGCAGGCGTCGGGTCCGACGGGTCGAGGGAGAAGAACTCCTCCTCTTCCTGGGCCAGGTGCAGGCGCAGCAGCGCGTCCAACCCGTAGAGGGTGGCCAGCAGGTCGGGAACCTGATCGGGACGCAGCCGGCCGTCGGCGATCTGGGCGAGTTGGGCGCCGAGCAGATCCACCTGGCGGCGAATCTCCACGTGCGCCCGGCTCATCGTCGAGGTTGCCTCCCCGCTGCCCAGCGGGGAGGCCAGCGCGGGGTAGAGCTGTCGCTCCTCGGCAGCCTCGTGCGGCAGCACCCGCTCGGTCAGCCGGCGGTGCGTCTCGCGTACCGCCGGCAGGCACCTCGGCGAGGCCGGGTGGGTGGCGACCAGGTCGGCGCTGTCCCGCAACCCGGCCCGTACGTCGCGGACCGCCTGGTGTTCCGCCGCGTAATGGGCGAGCAACTCCCGGGTACGCGCCGGGACGTCCCGCCGGCGCAGCCCTCCGCGCAGTGCCCGCAGCGCGTTGAGGATCACCAGCACGTCGATGCCCTCCTGGAGGAACGCGCCAGCGACCGGGGGCAGCCGACCGGCCGCCGCCACGAGCATCGCCAGCACGGCCAACCCCATCCCAACGGTGGCGCTCTGCACGGCGATCCGCCGGGCGTGCCGGGCGATCTCCACCACGTCGGCGAGCCGGTCCAGCCGGTCCACGGTGAGCACCGCGTCCGCCACGTCCGCCGAGGCGTTCGCGCCTGTCGCACCCATCGCCACGCCCACGTGCGCCTCGGCAAGCGCAGGAGCGTCGTTGACCCCGTCGCCGACCATCACGGTGACCGCCCGGTCGGCCTCCGCCCGGACCCGGGCCACCTTCTCCTGCGGCGTGCAGCGGGCCAGCACGTCGTCCACCCCGACCATCGCCGCGACCTGCGCGGCGGTGGTCGGTTGGTCGCCCGTGACCAGCACGATCCGCCGCAGCCCCGCCGCACGCAACCGACGCACGGTCCGGCGGGCGTCGGGGCGCACCGGATCCTCCAGCAGGATCGCGCCGAGCGGTCCGCCCTCGTCGCTGACCCACACCGCTGACCAACCGGCCAGCTCGGTGCGGGCCCGCGCCCGGTCCGCCCACTCGGGCAGCTCCCCGGTGAGCTGACCAACCCGGACCAGGCGCCCGTCGACCCGGCCGCTGACTCCCCGTCCCGGCTCCTCGGTGACGCCAGTCGGCTCGGTCAGTGTCAGCCCACGATCGCGGGCCTGCCGAACCAGCGCAGTGGCCAGCACGTGCGGCGACAACTGCTCGACCGAGGCCGCGAGGCGCAACACCTCGTCACGATCACCACCTGGGGCGACGACGGTCTCGGCGGCGCGCGGGCGGCCGGCGGTCAGAGTGCCGGTCTTGTCCACCAACAGCGTCCGCGCCCGGCCGAGCAGTTCCAGCGCGCCACCGTCGCGGACCAGCACCCCGCGCCTGGCCACCCGGGACAGGCCGGACACGATCGCGATCGGCGTGGCCAGCAACAGCGGACAGGGGGTGGCCACCACCAGCACCGCCACCGCCCGCACCACGTCGCCGGAGAGCAGCCAACCCAGCCCGGCCAGGACCAGCGTGAACGGCACGAACGCGGCGGCGTACCGGTCGGCCAGCCGCACCATCGGGGCCTGGCGGGCGGTCGCCTCCTGGGCCAGCCGGACGATCCCGGCGTACGTGCTCTGCGCCGCGTTCTTCGTCGCGCGCATGCCGAACCCCGCGCCGGCGTTGACCACACCGCTGGCCACCACCTCCCCGGCCGCCCGCTGGACCAACCGCGACTCCCCGGTCACCACCGACTCGTCCAGCGTGGCGGCCTCGTCGACGGTTCCGTCGACCGGCACCACGTCCCCCGGGCCCACCAGCAACCTGTCCGCCACCGCCACCTGGTCCAGCGGCACGACCTCGATCGCGCCGCCGGGCCCACGCCGACGGGCGGTACGCGGAGCGCGCGCCAGCAACGCCCGCAGGTCGCGGGTGGCCCGGCGCTGCGCATACGACTCCAACGACCGCCCGGTCGCCAGCATCACGGCGATGACCGCCCCGGCCAGGTACTCCCCGACGCCGAGCGCACCGGCCAGGGCCAGCACGGCGATCACGTCCACCCCGAAGCGCCGGTGCCACAACGCGCGCAGCATCGACCACGCAGCCGGCAGCAGCGCGGCCACCGTGACGGCCGCCCAGATCAGGTTGGCCGCGCCCGGCCGGCCGGCGATACGCAACGCCGCGCCGGCCAGCACCCCGATGCCGAGCCCGACGAGTGGAGTCCAGGCCCACCACCGCCGAACACGGCCGCGGACCGGCTGCTCCGGTACGCACCTGGTCGGCTCGGCCCCCACCTGCGCATCGTCGCAGCCGGAGGGCTCCGAGCGGCCCTCCCCCGGATGTTTCGTCCGGTGGACGTACGTCGTGGCGGTGCGTCGAACCTCGCTCGGCGGGCGCAACGGCCCGGCGAGATCGGGACCTGTGGCCCTGCGGGGACACCGCCGAAGGCCACAGGATGAGGCGGCAACCCCGGGCGCGGTGACGCGCCATACGGCACGATGAGCAGAGACGGAAAGGTCGTGACCATGAGTCAGGAAAGTCAGCTGACCACCGCGCTGGCGGAGGCCGCCGCCACCGCAGGCCACGCTCCCTCGGTGCACAACACCCAGCCGTGGCGTTGGCGGGTGCTGCCCGACGCGTTGGAACTGCGCTCGGTCGCCGACCGGCAGCTCGCCGCCAGCGACCCCGAGGGGCGGCTGCTCGCGATCAGTTGCGGCATCGCTCTGCACCACGCCCGACTGGCTCTGGCCGCCGAGGGCTGGCGCGCCGTGGTGGAGCGGCTGCCCGACCCGGACGACAACGAGCTGCTGGCCCGGCTGACCGACCTCAGCCACACCGGGGCCGACCCGGACGCCATGCGCATGGTGCAGTGCATGCAGGTGCGGCACACCGACCGGCGGCCGGTCAGCGACGAGCCGGTTCCGCCCACAGCGATCGAGGAGATCACCCGGGCGGTCAGCGCGGAAGGCTGCCGGTTGCAGATCCTCGACCGTGACCAGGTGCTGGAGCTGGCCGCCACCGCCGGGCACGCCGACCGGGTCGAGGCCGATGACCCGGAGGTACGTAGCGAGCTGGCGTACTGGACCAGCCGGGCCGGCTCGGGCACCGGCCTGCCGGCCGAGGTGCTGCCCGAGCAGCCCGCGCAGACGACAGTGCCGGGTCGGGACTTCGGGCGTCCCGGCAGCCTGCCGGTGGGTCCGGGCCACGACCGGATGGCGGTGTACGCGATGCTGCACGGCGACGAGGACGAACGGGACAACTGGTTGCGTGCCGGCGAGGCGCTCTCCGCCGGTTGGCTGACGGCCACCCGACTCGGCGTGTCGGTGGTGCCGCTCAGCGCGGTGGTGGAGGTGCCGGGCACCCGGCAGACCCTGCGGCAGCTGCTCTCCGGGATCGGCTTCCCGTACCTCGTGCTGCGCTTGGGCATCGCGGACCCGGCACACTCCGGCCCGCCGCACACGCCGCGGTTGACCACCGCGCAGGTGGTCGACACCTCCGCCGTCAGTTGACGGGTCTGGCGACGAGCGGCACCGGCGCTACCATCCCCCGGTGACCAGCAGCGCGCCGTCGCCCCGTCAGGAACCGTCCCCGGCACCCTCGCTCGGGCTGAGCCCGCTGTCCCGGGTCCGTCTCGACGAGCTGTTGCAGGAGATGCTGGTCCGGGTCGGCGAGGTGGTGACCAGCCGGGAGCGCCTGCGGGCCCTGCTCGACGCGGTGGTCGGTATCGGCACCAACCTGGATCTGCGCACCACACTGCAACGCATCGTGCAGGCGGCCTGCGAGTTGGTCGGCGCCCGGTACGGCGCGCTCGGCGTGGTCGGCCCGGACCGGTTGCTGCACGACTTCATCGTCCACGGCGTCACGCCCGAGCAGCATGAGCAGATCGGCGACCTGCCGCACGGGCGCGGCGTGCTCGGCCTGCTCATCGACGATCCCCGGCCGCTGCGGATGCCCGACATCACCCAGCACCCCCGCTCCTTCGGGTTCCCGGCCAACCACCCGCCCATGCACAGCTTCCTGGGCGTGCCGGTCCTCATCCGCGACCAGATCTTCGGCAACCTCTACCTGGCGGAGAAGCAGGGCGGCGCGGAGTTCACAGAGGACGACGAGGAGATCGTCGTCGCGCTCGCCGCCGCCGCCGGTGTGGCCATCGAGAACGCCCGCCTGTACGCCCTGGCGCACCGGCGGGAACGCTGGCTCGCCGCCACCGCCGAGATCACCACGGTGCTGCTGGGCGAGGTACGCCGTACCGACGCGTTGGCGTTGGTCGCCCGCCGCGCCCGCGAGGTCGCCGAGGCCGAGCTGGCGCTGGTGCTGCTCTACGACAGCGACACCGAGCAGTTCTCCGTGGAGGTTGTCGACGGCAACGACGGGCAGGCCCTCGCGCTCGTCGGCGCGGTCCTTCCCGCCGTCGACACCAGCTTCGGCGCGGCGGTCGCCCAGGGCCGGCACGACCAGGTGGACGACCTGGCGCACGCCGCGCCGTGGCCGGCGCTGCTGCACACCGGCCAGGCGATGATCTCACCACTCGCCACCGCGGAGACCCTGCACGGTGTGCTGATCGTGGCGCACCGGCCAGAGCGCGGCGGTGGCGCCAGTGAGGAGGATCTGACGCTGCTGGGCAGCTTCGCCGGGCAGGCCGCGCTGGCGATGGAACGGGCGCGCGGCCAGGAGGAACGGGAACTGCTGGTGGTTCTCGAGGACCGCGAGCGGATCGCGCGCGACCTGCACGACGTGGTGATCCAACGGCTCTTCGCCACCGGCCTGCAACTCCAGAGCGCCGCGCCGATGGCCCGCCCCGAGCTGGCCAAGCGGATCAACGCGGCCGTCGACGACCTGGACGCCACCATCCGGGACATCCGCCGGACGATCTTCGAGCTGCGTACGCCGATGACTTCGGAGCTGCGGACCGAGATCCGTGCGGAGATCGAGGTGGCCGCCGAAGCGCTGGGCTTCAAGCCGCACCTGGACCTGACCGGGCCGGTGGACAGCGCTGTGCCGGACGCCGTCCGCCCGGACCTCACCGCCGTGCTGCGCGAGGCCCTGTCGAACGTGGTCCGCCACGCGCGGTGCACCCGCGTCGACGTCGTCGTACGCGTCGACGCCGGCCAGGTCACCGTGATGGTCACCGACAACGGGGTGGGCTGCGACCCGGCCGCCGCCCGGGGTGGCCTTGTCAACCTGCGCGAACGCGCCAGCCGCCTCGACGGCACCTTCACGATCGCCCCGGCCGAGCCGCAGGGCACCGAGGTGCGCTGGGCCGTGCCGCTGCGCGACTGACCCCCGCGACCCTGGGTCAGGGCGTCTTGCCGAGCAGACGCGTGGCCAGAACGGCGGCCTGCGTGCGGCGCTCCAGGCCCAGCTTGGCCAGCACGCTGGAGACGTAGTTCTTCACCGTCTTCTCGGCCAGGAACATCCGCCCGGCGATCTCCCGGTTGGTCAGCCCCTCGGCCACGTACTCCAGGATCCGCCGCTCCTGCTCGGTGAGTGACCTCAGCTCGCGCGGCTGCTCGACGCCGTTGCGGACGCGCTCCAGCACCCGGGCGGTGATCGCCGGGTCGAGCAGCGACTGCCCGGCCGCGACGCGGCGCACCGCGTCGACCAGGTCGGTGCCACGGATCTGCTTGAGCACGTACCCGGCGGCACCCGCCATGATCGCTGCGAACAACGCCTCGTCGTCCTCGTAGGAGGTGAGGATCAGTCCCTTGATGGACGAGTCGACGGCGCGTACGTCACGGCACACGTCGATGCCGTTGCCGTCGGGCAGCCGTGCGTCGAGGATCGCCACGTCGGGCCGCAACGCCGGGATGCGGCGGGCCGCCTCCTGCGCCGAGCCGGACTCGCCGACCACCTCGATGTCGCCGCTGCTCTGCAACAGGTCGGCCAGGCCACGGCGGACGACCTCATGGTCGTCGAGGAGGAACACACGGATCATCTCTCGTTTCTACCCGCTGCCCCTGGCCCACCGCACGGGCCGAAGGTCCCGATCGGCACGCGGCGAGCGGGCGCTCGGACCCGACCGGTCGGGACGTCCGGCCCTGCTCGACGACGACGCAACGATGGACCGTGAAGGTATGCCAGCCAGCGCGGCACCACCCGCCGCCGGCCCAGCGGGAGAGGAGCACCGACATGGACATCGGCTACACCGCAGCCCAGTTGCGGACCGCCGCCGTGGACGCGGTCCGGGCACCGTCGTTGCACAACACCCAGCCGTGGCGGCTCCGGCTGCGCGACGGCGGCATCGAGGTGCTGGCCGACCCCACCCGCCGGCTGCCGGCGACCGACCCGAGCGGGTGGGGTCTGCGGATCGCCTGCGGGGCCGCGTTGTTCAACCTGCGGATCGCCCTGGCCGTGGCCGGTGTCCCGGCCCGGGTGCGGCTGCGCCCCGACCCGGCCGAGCCGGACCTGCTGGCCCGGCTGGTGCCGGACCTTCCACGCCGGCCCGCCCCCGCCGAGCAGTGCCTGTACGCGGCCATCCCGCGCCGGTTCAGCAACCGCCTGCCGTTCTGGCCGGACCCGGTGCCGGCCGACGCCCGGTGGCGCCTCGGCGAGGCCGCCCGTGCCGAGCAGTGCTGGTTGGAGCTGTTGATCGGGGTGAGCGCCGTCTCCGCGTTCGGGGAGATCGCGCGCAGCGCGCACCGGGTGCTGGAGCGCGACCCCGCGTACCGGGCCGAACGGGAACGGTGGCTGCGCCGGGGGGCCACCCCGGACGGCGTGCCCGCCTCGGCCGGAGGTCCGCGGGGCGAACCGCAGGACGTCCTCCCGGCGCGCGGCTACGGTGGGCGCGACCGCGCCCCCGGGCGGGACTTCGAACCGGAACCCCTGGTGGGGGTGCTGGGCTCGGCGGGCAACACCGCAGTGGACCAGGTGATCGCCGGGCAGGCCCTGCAACGCCTGCTGCTCACCGCCACCGACGCCGGACTCAGCGTGTCGATGCTCTCCCAGCCGATCGAGGTGCCCACGGCGCGGGAGCAACTGCGGCTGTCCCTGGGCCGGTTCGGCACGCCGCAGATGGTGCTGCGGATCGGGTACGGTCAGCCGGGTCGACCGACCCCCCGACGTGGCGTCGACGAGGTGCTGGACCTGCCGGTGGTGCCCGCCTGACCCGCCGGGGCACTGTCAGGCGGCGAGCACGGCGGCCTCCACTGCCGGGTCCAGCCCGATCGAGCTGCGTCGCTGTCGCCCGGCGCGCGGCGGAACCGCACCGACCTCCCGCAGCCAGCGCCAGGTGTCGCCGACTGTCTCGGCCACCGGCCGGCAGGTCAACCCGGCCGCCAGGGCCCGGGTCACGTCCTGCTCCAGCAACCCCCGGTACGGGTGCCCGCGCGGCAGCCAGATCGGCAGGTCGCTCCACGGCTGCACCCCGGCGGCGAGGATCGACGCCGGATCGGTCCAGCGCAGCCTGGCGTCCGCGCCGACGGCGGCCACGCACGCGTCGAGCAGCTCGCCCATCGTGGTCTGTGCCGGAGGACCGACCGCGTTGAACGTGCCGCCCACCTTCCGGGCGCCCGCGTCCAGCATCCACCCCGCCAGGTCGCGGACGTCGACGTACTGCACGGGCAGGTCGGCCGGCGCGGGGGCGAGCACGTCCCCACCCCGCTCGATGCGCCGTAGCCACCAGGGCAGCCGGCCGATGTCCTCGGCCGGACCCAGGATCAGGCCGGCCCGGGCGACCAACGCACGCTGACCGAAGACCTCCCGCAGGGCGCGCTCGGCACCTGCCTTGAGCTGCGGGTAGTCGCCGTCGACGGAACCCGCGTCGGCGTCCACCACCGGGGAGTCCTCCTGCAACCCCGCCACGGCATGGTCGGTGTAGACCGAGCCGCTGGACACGTACACGTAGTGACCGACCGCGTCGACCAGGGCGCGGGCGGCGTCCCCGGCGGCCCGCGGCGCGCCGTCCCAGGTGTCCACCGCGACGTCCCACTCACCGCCGGCCAGCGCGCCCAGGCCGTCCGGCGCGGTGCGGTCACCCCGCAACCGGTGTACGCCGGGCGGCACGCTGCCGTGCAGCCCCCTGTTGAACACCGTCACCGACCAGCCGCGGCGCACCGCCTCGGTGACAGTGGCCCCGCCCACGAAGCCCGTACCGCCCAACACCAGCAGTCTCATGCGCTCCACTGTGCCGGCACCGACCGGCGGAGGGCGCCGGTGTTCACCGGTAGCGGATCTGCCCGTGGCAGAACGGTCATTCGCCGCCCGTCGCCGTCCCGGCCAGCGCGTTCCGGCGGCGCAGCAGCGCCGCCCTCGCCTGGCGGGCCGCCCGCAGGTGCACGGCCGCCACCACGCCGAGCACGAGCACCACCCCCAGCAGCAGCGGCTCGAACTCCTGCCGCACCAGGCTGATGATCAGCGCGCCGACGCTGAATACCAGCCACGCGCCGACGCCGAGCCAGCCGGCGACCACCCGTTCCCGGGCGAACAGCGGAGTCCGTCGGGTCACCGCCCAGCCACCGAACGCCGCCCAACACAGACCGATCGCCACCAGGACGGCGAAGGCCACGTTCGTACGCGTCGGCAACCCGGGCTCGGTGGCCCAGAGCAGGCCGATCAGGGCGCTCCCGGTGAGACCGGCGAAGGCCACGGCCAGGTAGCCGACCCGCTTGCGCAGCGACAACGGCGCGTCCAGTCGCGCCAACACCTCTTCCGGAGTCATGCTTCGTACCCCTTCCGTACCAGCTCGTGGCGTAACAACCTGCGGGCCCGGTTGAGCCGCGACTTGATGGTGCCGACGGGCACGGCGCAGATCTGCGCGCAGGCGTCCAGCGGCAGATCCTCCAGGTAGAACAGCAGGAGCACCTCCCGTTCCCGGGCCGGAAGCGCCGCCAGCGCGCCGGCGAGCGTTTCCCGGTTGACGACACCCTCCGCCTCGTCGTCACCGGGCAGGTCGTCGAACGGTTCGGGCTCCGGGCGGGCGTACGCGTCCCGCAGCCGGTTCATCACGGCCCGGCGGGCAATGGCGAACAGCCACGGGGCGAACCGGTCCGGCTGCCGCAGCCTCGGCAACCCTTTGACGACCGCCAGCCAGACCTCCTGCACCACATCGTCGTCGGACCCGCCGAGCATCCGCCCGACGTACCGCTCGACCGCCGGATGCCAGCCCTGCACCAGCTCGGCGAACGCCTCCCGCTCACCCAACTGGCAGCGGACCACCAGCAACTCATCGCTCATCGGCCCTCCTTCGCCTGTTCAGTCGGTGTGGGAGCCCGGTAGGTTCACGACCCGCTGCGGACCCTCGCCCAGAATGCAGAAAAGTCGCCCGGGGCATGGTCAACAGAGCCGCCGATTGCGAAACTGCTTCAATCTGCGTCAGCGCGCGCAATCGAGGCGCTTGACGCATTTGGTAACGCGACCCGGACGGAGAAGGCATGTCCAGCACACCGCTGTCGCTGCCGCAGCCATCCGCGCGGGCACCCGAGTTCGGCCGGGACGCGCTCATCGTCTGCGAGAACCTGGTGCGGATCTACCAGACCGGTTCGATCGAGGTGCAGGCACTGCAGGGCCTGGACCTGGCCGTGGAGAGCGGTGAGCTGGTCGCCGTCGTCGGTGCCTCCGGGTCGGGCAAGTCGACACTGCTCTCCATCCTGGCCGGCATCGACGCCCCCACCGCCGGGCGGGTCCGGGTCGACAGGTGGAATCTGCTGACGATGTCCCGCGCGGACCGGGTGGCCTACCGGCGGCACACCGTCGGGTTCGTACGGCAGCAGACCGCGAGCAACCTGATCCCCTACCTGACCGCGCGGGAGATGGTGGACCTGCCGATGACGGCTGCCCGTACCGCGAAGCAGGAACGCCGGGAGCGCGCCGCCGAACTGCTGGACAGCCTCGGTGTCGCCGACTGCGCCGACCGCCGCCCCGGGCAGCTCTCCGGCGGGCAGCAGATGCGGGTCGCGATCGCTGTTGCGCTGGCCAACCAGCCGCAGGTCCTGCTCGCCGACGAGCCGACCGGCGAGTTGGACGCCGCCACGTCCGCTGAGGTCTTCGGCGTGCTGCGGGACGTCAACCGGCGCTACGGCGTGACGGTGGTGGTGGTGACCCACGATCCGGAGGTCAGCGGCCAGGTCGAACGGACCATCGCGATCCGGGATGGGCGTACCAGCAGCGAGGTGCTACGCCGCAGCACCACCGACGCGGAGGGCGACACGCACATGATCGCCGAGGAGTACGCGGTGATGGACCGGGCCGGGCGGGTCCAGGTGCCCCGCGAGTTCCGCCAGGCGCTGGCGCTGACCCGACGGGTCCGGCTGGCCCTGGAACCCGACCACATCACGATCCACCCCGACTCGGGAAGCGGCGAATGAGCAGCGAACCGATGCTGAGCGTGCGCGGCGTACACCGGCGCTTCCGCACCGGGCCGACAGTCGTACACGCACTGAACGGCGTGTCGTTCGACGTGGCCGCCGGATCGATGGTGGCGCTCGTCGGCCGGTCCGGCTCGGGCAAGACCACCCTGCTCAACGTCATCGGCGGCCTGGACCGCCCGGACGCCGGCACCGTGCACGTCGACGGCACCGACGTCACCGCCCTCGACGAGGACGGCCTGTCCCGGCTGCGCCGCGAGAAGGTGTCGTACGTCTTCCAGAGCTTCGGGTTGATCCCGGTGCTGTCGGCCGCGGAGAACGTCGCCGCCCCGCTGCGGATGGCCCGCGTCGCCCCGATCGAGCGCGAGCGGCGGGTCGAGTTGCTGCTGGAGCTGATCGGTCTGGCCGACCACGCCCGGCAGCGCCCGGCCGAGTTGTCCGGCGGCCAGCAGCAGCGGGTGGCGATCGCCCGCGCGTTGGCCGCCTCGCCCCAGCTTCTGCTCGCCGACGAGCCCACCGGGCAACTGGACGCCGAGACCGGCCTGTCGGTGATGGCCCTGCTGCGCGGGATAGTGGAATCCGAGGGCGTCACCGTACTGGTGTCGACGCACGACGCGGTGATGATGGCCCTGGCCGACCGGGTGATCCGCATCCACGACGGACACCTCGACGAACAGGCTGCCGGGCAACCGTACGCGCCCGCGCCGGACGCCCGGTGACGCGACGATGAGGCTGGTCAGCCGGCGCGCCCGCGCGCAGTGGCCGTTGCTGGCGGCCCTTCTCGGGGTCGTCACGATCGGCGCGACGGTGCTGGGTACCTGCACCCTGTTGGTCACCCGCACCGCCGAGCGCGCGCTGGAGGTCGCCGTGGCCCGCGCCGCCCCGTCCGCCGTCGACGTGACCGTCTACACCGGCACCGTCGAGGGTCGGGACACGCCGTCCGTCGCCGCCGACACCCGCACGGTGGTGGCCTCCACCCTCGCACCGTTCCCGGTGACAACAACCGCGCGGGCGTCGACGGTGCTGCGGGCGCTGCCGCCCGGGCTCGCCACCGGCACCACAGTCCCGGCCCAGGCGTACCTGTCGGGACTGGACGACCTGCCGGCCCGCAGCGAGCTGGTCACCGGACGCTGGCCACAGCACCCCGGCGACGCGGTGCTGCTGGAGTCCACGGCACAACTGCTCGGCCTCACCCCCGGTCGCCGGGTGCGCCTCGGCGCCGAACTGGCTCACGCGCCCGTCCCACCCATCGACGTGCTCGTCGTCGGTGTCGTACGCCCGCTGCCGGCGCGTGGCTGGGACCGCGACCCGCTGGCCACGGCCGGCTCCGCCGCCGGCTACCGGGACGGCCGTTTCATGCAGCCGGTCAACGCCTACGGCCCGTTCCTCGTCGACCTGGCCGACCTGGTCACCACCGGTGCCACCGTCGACCGGATGGAGGTCACCGCCCATCCGGACCTGTCCCACAGCAACCGCCAGGACCTGGAGACATTGGTTGAGGCCGTCGACGGTGTCGACCGCCGGCTGGCCGGCACCCTCGGCGACCGCGTTCAACTCGCCCGTGTCGCCTCCGAACTGCCGGCGACCCTGCGGTCCGCCGACGACCAACGGCACGTCACCGCCGCCGCCGTGCTCGCCATCGCCGTCCTCGGCGGTGTCCTGGCCGCGACGGCGTTCGTCCTCGCCGGCCGGCTGACCACTGGCATACGCGCGGACGAGACCGCCCTGCGGTCGGCCCTGGGCACCAGCCGTCGCCAACTCGCCGCCACCGCGACGGTCGAGGCCGGGTTCGTCGCCGCCGTCGCCGCCGCGCTCGCGATACCGGCCTCGTCGGCTCTGCACTCCGGCCTGACCCACCTGCCGCCGTTGGACGGCGCCGGCCTGACCGTCCGGCCGGCCGTCGTCGGCGCCCAGGTCCTCGCTGTGGTCGGCGGTGCGCTGGTGCTCGCCGCTGTCCTCATCGTCCTGGCGATCCGGCCCGTCCCGGCAGCCGGCGACCAGCGCACCCGCCGCGAACTGCTGGCCCGATCCGGTGCCGACCTGATGCTCGCGGTCTTCGCCGCCGCCGGATGGTGGCAGCTGTACGCGCAGCCCACCGACGCCAGCCCACGCGCCGACGCGGTCCGGATGCTCGCGCCGGCGCTGCTGCTCACCGCGGGTGCCGCCCTGGCACTCCGGGTGGTACTACCCGCCCTGCGCGGCGCCGACCGGTTGGCGTACCGCGCCCGCGGGCTGGCGTTTCCGCTGGCGGTCGCCGAGGCCGCCCGCCGGCCACAGGCGGTCGCCGCCGGGCTGCTCGTCGGGCTGGCCTGCGCGGCCGGGACCTTCGGCCTCGCCTTCGACGACACGTGGCACCAGTCGCAGCGCGACCAGGCCGCGCTCGCCGTCGGCACCGACCTGGCACTCACCCTCAGCACGGCGCCGGTGGCCGGCGACGGCGCGATCCTCAGCGCGGCCACCGCGGGTGCGGTGAGTCCGGCCCTCGACCGTGGCACCGCCGTCGGTCAGTGGCTCGGCAGCGCCGGCGACGCGCCGCGCCTGGTCGCCGTCGACACCACCCGCGCCGACGCGCTGCTGCGGGGGCGGCTGGACAACGACCGCGGATGGGCTGACGTGGGTGCCACGCTGGCACCACCCACCCGGGTCAACAGCCTCGCCGTTCCGGCTGGCGCCCCGCTCGTACTGAGCGGGACCGCCGCCGGTGACACCCCGCCCGTCGTGACGCCCCGGCTGATGCTGCAGGACGCCACCGGCCTACGCACGGCCTGCACCGGTCCCGCCGTACCGCTCGACGGCAGGGAGTTTCGGCTGCCCGCCTGCGCGACGGCTGACGGGCTGCGCCTCGTCGCTGTCGCCCTGCCGGTCACCGCCGACGCGGGCGGCGGACCTGTCGCCGTAGCCGTCACACTCACAGTGCCGCCCGCCGGGCCGGCGGAGGATCCCACCGACGGATCGGATTGGACAGCCACCTCCGCGCCGCCGATCCCGAGCAGGCTGAGGGACCCGACCGTCCTGGTGTCCGCCACCCCGACGGGAACCACGTTGCGGATGGCCGCGACCGTCGACCTCGGCGGCGTCGAGGACGCCGCCCGGACCCTCGTCGCCACCGCCTTCCCGGACCCCGGCCCGGTGCCCGTCGCCGTGTCCGCCCGCTTCGCCAGCGAGGTCGGTGTCGAGAGCGGCAGCCAGCTCAGCATCACTGTCGGCATCACGCCCGTCCCGGTCGTCGTCACCGAGGTAGTGCCGGCCGTCCCGTCCGCCCCCGGCGCCGTCGCCGTCCTGGCCGACCTGGACACGCTGTCCCGCGCACGTGCCGTCACCGGCGACCTGACGTTCCCGGTCGACGCCTGGTGGGTCGGCCACCCGGCCGGCCCCGGTGCCGCCGAGCGGGCCACCGCCCTGCACCTGGGCGCCGTCGCGACCCGCGAGGCGGAGACCGCCCGCCTCATCGGCGGCCCGTTGCTCGCCGGGCTGCCAGCCGCGCTGCGCCTCATCGTCCCGGCCGCAGCCCTGCTGCTGCTGGCCGGCGTCGTCCTGCACGTCACCTGTGATCTCCAGGCCCGCGCCGTCGAGGTGACGCGGCTGCGCGGCCTGGGGATGTCCCGACGCGGCATCCGGGCCGTGCTGCTCGGCCAGCACGCCGGGGTCCTGCTGCCGGTGCTCGCGGCGGGCGCGGCCGTCGGCGCGCTCGCCACCCGCGTCGTCGCTCCCCTGCTCGTGCGCTCCGAAACCGGCGCCGCGCCCGTCCCGGCCACCCAGGCACACTGGCCGTGGCCAGCCGAGGCCGCACTGCTCGCCGTACTGGTGGCCGGATGCATGCTGGCGGTCGCCGTCGTGGTCACCGTCCAGGTCCGTCGGGCCGACGCCACGCACCTGCGGGTGGCGCCGTGAAGCGGTGGCTGACCCGTCGGTGGCCGACGCCGCACTGGCCCAGTATCCGCGGCCGTGGCCGTGCCGACGTCGGACCGCTGCTGCTCACCGCCGCCGTCATCGCGGCCGTCGCGCTGCTCGCCGGAGCAGCGCCGGCGCTGCTCCGCGCCGCCGCCGACGACGCCGTGCGGGACACGGTCCGCCGCGCCGGCCAGGACTCGAACGTCCTCGTCCACGCCAACTGGGAACGCGACGACGGACCGACCGGCGGGCGGGTCCGCATGCCCCACCTCGCCGATGACCTCGGCGATTTCCGCGACCGGGCGACATCGGCCCTCGGGCCCGACCTGGACGCCGCGCTGCTCCCGCCAGTCACCGCTGTCAACGGCCCGATCCTCACCATCACCGACGGCAACGCGCCGCGTACCTTCCAGTTCACCTACCTCGCCGGTGACCTCGACGGTCCGGACGTGACCTGGATCGCCGGCAGCCCGCCCGGTCCCACCGTCTCCGACGAGTACGTCGAGGTCCCCTACGGCGGACCGCCCTGGCCGGTGCAGGTCGGCCTCTCCGAGGCGGACGCCGCCGCACTCGACCTCGGCCCCGGCGATCGAATCCCGGTGAAGGACGGCCAGGGTCGCGACAAGGACGTCCGGATCAGCGGGATCTACCGACCCACTGACAGCGCCGACCCGGCCTGGCGGCTCGCCGCGGCGCTACTGCGCCCCGTGCCCGGCGCCGACGGCCCGGGGACCACCCGGTTCGCCGGCCTGCTGTCGCGCGAGTCGTTACCGGACGCCCGGCTCGCCGTCGACGAGGACCAACTGCGACGCACCGTCCACTTCGCACCCGTTCCCGACGCGCTCACCTGGGACGCCGCAGCGACGCTCGCCGCCCAGGTGGTCAAGCTCAAGGCGACCTCGGGTTCATCGAGCGACCGCGACCAGTCCCTGAAGTGGGAATCGCAGCTCGACACCGCCCTGCACGACGCCCGTACCCGGAACAGCGCCGCTTCCACACAGGCCGCCGTCCTGCTCGCCGGGGTCCTGACCGCCACGGTGCTGGTCCTGCTGCTCGCCGCCAACCTGCTGGCCCGCCGCCGTACCCCGGTGCTGAGTGTCGCCCGGCAGCGTGGGGCGGCGCTACCCGACCTCGGCGCGGAACTGATCATCGAGTCCACTGTGGTGTCGGTGTCGGCCGCCGCCGTCGGGCTCGCGCTCGCGCGCGCGGCCGCTCCGGGCGTCTCCTGGACCTGGGCCGTTCCCGTGGTCCTGGCCGGGGCCCTCGCCGGCCCGGCGTTCGGCACCCTCGCCGCCGCCCGCGCCAGCCGAGACCGACGCCAACCCGCCAACCGGGCCGCTCGGCGCTGGAACCGGGCCACCGGTCAGTTGCGCCGCACCGCAGTGGAGGCGGCTGTCCTGATCGCCGCGGTGGCCGCCTTCATCACACTGCACCAGCGCGGGCTCCTGCCCGTCGTCTCCGACGGTGACAACGGTGAGCTGACCGGCGACCTCATCCTGCCGATCAGCGCCCTCGCTCTGGGCGCGCTCGTCGGCGCGCTCGTCCTGCTCCGGCTACTGCCCCTCGGGGCGCGGTTCGCGCTCCGACAGGCCCTGCGCTCGCGCCGCCCGCTGGCCGTGTTCAGTGCCGCCCAGGCGGCCACAACGGCCGGGCGTGCGCTGCCGCTGCTGGTTCTGGTCAGCACCACGGCGCTCGCGTCGTTCGCGCTCATCCTCGGCGCCACCGTCACCCGGGGCCTGACCGACGGCGCGTGGAGCACCGTCGGCGCCGACGCCCGCCTCGACGTCGGCGCCGACGCCGAGGCCGCCACGCCCGCACTCGCCGAGCGCATCGCCGCCGCACCGGGGGTGGGGCAGGTCGTCGTCGCGCAGGTGACCGACTCGGCACGCGTCTTCAGCGAATCGACGCTGCTCACCCCACGCCTGATCGTCGTGGACACTGCGGCGTTCCAGCGCCTGCTGGCCACCACTCCGCTGCCCGACGCGCCGGCGTTGGCCCGGCTCAGGGCACCCGGTCCTGGCCCCGGGGAGGTCCCAGCGCTGGTCCGTTCGAGTGACGGCGATCTGCGGACCGGCACGCGGCTGCAGCTACCCCGGGACGGGGCCCCGGCGATCCGGCTCGCCGCCGTCGGTGCCGCTCCCTCGGTCGGCGGCGCCACCGACGTCGTCATCGTGGACGCCGCGGCCCTCGCCGACGCCGGGCTGCCCGCCGTTCCGAACACCGTCTGGGTCACCGGCCCCGGCGCGGGCCGGGCCGTGTCGAACACCGGAGTCGCCTCCGACGTCGTGCTGCGGGCGGACGTCCTGCGGGCGCAGCGGGTGGCTCCGCTCACGGCAGGGCTGGTACGGCTGGCGTGGACGGCCGCCGCGGTGCTTCTGGCGCTGGGGTTGCTCGGCCTCATGCTCGCCGCCGCCGCCGGCGCCTCACAGCGGTGGCAGACCCTGACCCGACTGCGGACCCTCGGCCTGCGGCCACGCGACGCCCGCTGGGTCGCCGCCGGAGAGCTGCTGCCGCCGGTGGTCGTCACCGCGGTGTGCGGCCCGCTACTCGGGGCCCTGCTCGCGCGCCTGATGCTCGGCCCGCTCGACCTGTGGCTGCTCACCGGTCAGGCCGCCGACCCGACGGCGGTCCTGCCGTGGTGGCTGCTGGGCCTGGTGAGCGTGGCGCTGCTGGCGACGGTCGCCGCTGTCGTACCTGTGGAGTCGGCGCTGCGGCGACGCGACCGGCTGAGCGAGGTGCTCCGCGCCGGCGAGTGACAGTTGGTGTGCGGGCGCGGGAAGCGGAAACGCCGAGACCCGTTACCGGATATCCGGTAACGGGTCGTCTGATCCGCTGTACAGATGGTGGGCGATACTGGGTTTGAACCAGTGACCTCTTCCGTGTCAAGGAAGCGCGCTCCCACTGCGCCAATCGCCCGTGGCGGCCCCGTGGGGCGCATCGCGAGCGGACGACGGGATTCGAACCCGCGACCCTCACCTTGGCAAGGTGATGCGCTACCAGCTGCGCTACGTCCGCACGTCCCCGGCAAGCGCCGGCGACAGGTGAACTCTACCCGATGCCAAGATCGCTTGGCACGGCACCCTGGCCGGTCGCGGTTGCGCTGGTCCTGCCCGGGGTACTGAAGGGCTCGACAGCGCACCACACCCCCTTAAGGAGGCTGTCGTGGGTATCGGCACCAGCATCTTCCTGATCGCGCTCGGCGCGATCCTCACCTTCGCACTGGACGCGAGCGTCGGCGGCATCAACCTCGACGTGGTCGGTTGGATCCTGATGGGCGCCGGCGTGCTCGGCCTGATCATGACCACGCTGATCTGGGGTCGCCGCCGCCAGGTCGTCACCACCACCGAGCAGCCGGTGGAGTATCGCCAGGTCGAGGAGCGGCGGGACATCGCGCCGCCGCTGTGAACCAGCCAGCTCCACCGCTGGCGGAGCCGCCAGGCCACAGTGATTGCGGGCCGGCCACCTTCGGCGAAGGCGGCCGGCTCGCCGCACCGGCGCCCCGGCCGTGTCCGGTGGTCAGTTCAGGCAGGTGAGCGCGACCTCTGCGTAACGCGTCAGCGCCGCCCGGTCCGGGTTGATGGCACCCATCACCCGCAGGCCCTGAAGGCTGGTGACCAGGAAGCCGGCCAGGTCGGTGGCGCTGCGGTCGGTGGTGATCTGACCCCGCAACTGCGCCTCGGCGAGCAGGTCGTAGAGCGCCAACTCCAGGGACTGGGTGGTCGAGCGAAGCCGCTCGGCGACCCGCACATCCTGGTGCGCCCGTTCCATCGACGCCCCGACGATCAGGCAGGAGAGGTGCCGGCCGTCGCCGGTGATGTCGTCCACGGCGCCGATGAACACCTCACGGATGACCGCCCGCGGATCGTTGCCCGAGCGCAGCAGATCGACCATCGGTGTGGCGTAGCGCTGCCGGTACAGGTCGAGCACCGCCAGGTAGAGGCCGTCCTTGCTGCCGAACGCCGCGTAGATCGAGCCGCTGCCCAGGCCGGTCGCCTCGGAGAGGTCCCGCATGGAGGTGCCCTCGTAGCCCTTTCTCCGGAACACGTCCATGGCAGCGTCGACAGCGGCGTCGAGGTCGAACTCACGGGTGCGGGCCATGGCTGAACGCTACCCGCTATCTGGAACGATCGACAAAGTACCGCCGGTCACAGCGGCCGATCCGAGCCGTTTCCGCTGGCCGAGAGCGTGCGCCCTCCGCGTTACGATCCAGATCATGGAGCCTCTCGACGCGGTGCTGGCCGCGCACCGGGCGTATCTGCTCGGTTGGAACATCGGTGTCGGCGGGGGGCCGGACCTCCCGACCTACCGCAGTGACGTGCCGCACGCACCCCTCAACGGCGTGCTGCGGGTGGTCGGGCGCACACCGCGGGACGCGCTCGCCGAGGCCCGCGAGCGCCTGCACGGCGTACCCCGGATCTGGTGGGTTGGCCCGGACAGCGACGCCGGCACCGCCGACGGTCTGGTCGCCCTCGGAGCGGCACAGGTCGCCCGCATGCCGATCATGACCGTGGGGATCGGGGCGGTGGCCGAGGTGCCGAGTCCGGCCGGTGTGCGGATCGCCGAGACCACCGACCTCACCACGTTCGTCCCGGCGTATGCCCGGGTGTCCGGAATCCCGGCGGACGGTGTGGCGGCGACGATCGAACGGGAGAAGGCGTTCAGCGGCGACGGCACTGTGCTCCGGCTGGCCGGCCGCCTCGCTGACGGCCGGGTGGTCGCGACGGCCGTCGCCTGGATCAGCCACGGTCTGGTCACCCTCTACTTCGTCGGCACCCAGCCCGAGCAGCGCCGCAGGGGCATCGGCGCGGCAATGACCAGGGCGGCGCTGGATCTGGCCGCCGAGCGGGGCGCCCGCACCGCCGCCCTCACCTCGTCGGCCGTCGGTGAGTCGGTCTACCGCGGCCTCGGCTTCCGGCCGGTGGGCGAGTTCCGCCTGTTGACCTTCTGAGAGCGGGCGCGCGTCCCGGCGAGCCGCAGTGGATCACGGGTGGCCCTCCTGGCGGAAACCATTGACTACGGGGTTCAGACAGCGTTGTCTTTTACTGGCGCCTGGGGAGGTACGACAGTGATCGACGATGTGTCCCTCGTGTTCTGCGTGACCGCCGACGTGTCGGTGCGCGAGCGGATGGTGCGGCGCCTGGACGGACTCGGCACCCTGGTGATCTGCACCGACCTCGCGGAATTGCAGGCGATGATCGGCGGGCCGGTCATCAGCGGGCCGGCGCGGCTGCCCACCACCACCGCGTCCGCGTCCGCCCCCGCTCCAGCCGTCGGCGCGGCCGGCGAGATCAACCTCGGTGAGCTCACCATCGACCCGCTCGACCATCGGGTGACGTGGCGCGGCGAACCTCTGGCCCTGACCCGGCTGGAGCGCAACCTGCTCACCCAACTCGCCACCGCACCGGTCGGAGTCTGGACGTACCAGCGGCTCTTCGAATCGGTCTGGGGCTGCGCGTTCCTCGGCGACACGTCGATCCTGCACTCGGCCGTGAAGCGGTTACGTCGCAAGCTGGACGCCGTCGACGACACCCTGCGCGTGCACACGGTGCGGGGCATCGGCTACCGGCTCAGCGTCGACTGACGACAGTGGCGCCACAAGCGAAACGGCCCGTCACCGGGTCTTCCGGTGACGAGCCGTTCTCGTGGTGGGCGATACTGGGTTTGAACCAGTGACCTCTTCCGTGTCAAGGAAGCGCGCTCCCACTGCGCCAATCGCCCGTGCTTGTTGCCGAGGTGGGGACGGGATTTGAACCCGCGTACACGGCTTTGCAGGCCGTTGCCTCGCCTCTCGGCCACCCCACCGAGGTTGCCCCCGTCATGCGTGGCGGCAGCTCCGAGCGGACGACGGGATTCGAACCCGCGACCCTCACCTTGGCAAGGTGATGCGCTACCAGCTGCGCTACGTCCGCACGCCCCCGGACGTTCCCGGGTGACGGATGAGAACTTTAGCCGAGTAGGTGTTTGACTGCCAACTCGGGGTCGACTCGGCGCGTCAGGGGTTGCCGGGGCTGGACCGGAGCCACAATCGACAGGCTTCCTAGGTGGCTGATCTGGTGCCTCATTCGCGCACCGCCCGTCACCCTCCGACATCACTACGCAATGATCGTCATCATCGCGTCGCAGGCCCGACCATCGACGTCCG
The DNA here is from genome assembly GCF_040649495.1 of Micromonospora sp. NPDC048947. Lineage (NCBI taxonomy): Bacteria > Bacillati > Actinomycetota > Actinomycetes > Micromonosporales > Micromonosporaceae > Micromonospora > Micromonospora sp. NPDC048947. The sequence continues at coordinate 71,258 of NZ_JBEZFO010000017.1, read as the reverse complement.
CACGCCCCGACAGCGCGCAGCGGACCTCGACGAACGCCCTCCATGGAACGATCGACGACACCCGGAAGAAGTGTCCGGCTTCCGACTGTCACCGCGCGGATCGGCGCGCGGTGGTAACTGTTCGTGTTCAGTCGGATGGGCTACGGTAACGGTCGTGACGAGACGTGCGGCCGAGATCCGCCTGGATGCCCTGCTGCGCACCGCCTGCGACGTGATCGTGGAGCGCGGTCTGGCCAACACCCGGACGGCGGACGTGGCGAATGCCGCGGGCGTGAGTCAGGCGTTGGTGTTCTACCACTTCGCCACCAAGGAGCGGCTGCTCGCACAGGCATTCGCGTACGCGGTCGAGCAGGATCTGGCCCGCCTGGACGCCGTGACCCGCTCCTCGGCCGCACCGCTGACCAAGCTCCGCCGGATCCTCAAGCTCTACACCCCGGCCGGGCGGGCGACCTCCTGGTCCATGTGGATCGACGGCTGGTCCGAATCGCTGCGTACCCCCGAACTGGAGAAGGTCTCCCGGCGGCTCGACCTGCGCTGGCGACAGGACCTGGCCGCGGTGATCACCGCCGGGGTGGCCGACGGCACCTTCCAGTGCGCCGACGCCGACGGGGCCGCCTGGCGGATCAGCGCGGTGATGGACGGCCTCGCCGTCCAACTCGCCGTGCACGACCGGGTGATCTCCCGCCGCCAGTTCGGCGAGTGGGTCCGGCTGGTCACCTCCCGAGAGCTCGGCCTGGACCCGACCGACCTGGACTGAGCGGGGCCAGCACCGATCCCCCGCACCAGGCCGGGCAAAACGGACACAGCCCGCCCCGTCGACCGGAACAATCGGCAGCATGGACCTCCTGGAGGCGTACCGCCGAAGCCTGGCCGAGTTCATTGACCGGGTGGATCAGATCGAGCCCGGCCAGTGGTCCGACCCGACACCCTGCTCGGACTGGGACGTCCGCACGCTCGTCAACCACGTGGTGAGCGAGGACCGGTGGAGCGTTCCGCTGCTCGCCGGCCGGACCATCGACGAGGTCGGCGACCGGCTCGACGGTGACCAACTCGGCGCCGACCCGATCGCGACGGCCCGGGAGGCCGCCGCGCAGGCCGAGGTCGCCGCCACCCACCCCGGCACCATCGATCGCACAGTGCACCTCTCCAGCGGCGACACCCCGGCCACCGAGTACCTCCAGCAACTCCTCGCCGAGCACCTCGTGCACGGCTGGGACGTGGCGGTGGCGATCGGCGCACAGCCACGGCTCGACCCGGACGCGGTGCACGCCGCCGCCCACTGGTTCGCCGGCCAGATCGACGCCTACCGGCGCAACAATCTGGTCCACACCGGCGTACAGGTGCCCGACGACGCCGACGAGCAGGACCACCTGCTGGCCGCGTTCGGCCGCGACCCCGACTGGGCGCCGGGCGCCTGACCAGATCTCGATCTGTTGGTGCGACAGCGGCTCGGGACCTTGCCGTGACCTCGGGAGACTGATATCCACAGATGCGCATGCGTCACCGCGCATCTGTGGCCGGCGACACGCCGGCCATCCCGCTCCCACGAGGAGGTCCCGTGCCACAACCGGAGTGGTCACCCCCGATGAGCCGGCGTCGACGCCGGCTCATCGCCATCCTGGCGACGACGGCGACGGTCGCCGCGCTGCTCCCCACCGGCGCGAGCACCGCGGCCCCCACCGGCGGCGCGACGTCCGCCGAGCGCCGGTCCGGGCCGTTCGCCGAGGGACACACGCCCGCCGATGCCGACAACCGCACCGGTACGGCGGCACCCGACGCCCGCCAACGCGGCCTCGCCCGCGCCGTCGACCCCGACGTCCGGTGGAACCGGCTCGGCACCCCGCAGGCGCTCGGCCCCGGCCGCGGCCCGCTGGCCAGCGGGCTGCCCGCCGACCCGGAGGCTGCCGCCCGCGCCTACCTGACCGCCAACCACGACCTGTTCGGCATGGACGCCGCCACGGTGGCCAGCATGGAACGGGTGCTGGTCCGACCGATCGGCAGCGGCACAGTGGTCACCCTCCGGCAACGCTTCGGCGACCTCCCCGCCGGGCCGGACGGCCTCGTCACCCTCGCGGTCGCCGACGGCGCGGTGCTCTCGGTCAGCTCCTCGCTGGCCCGCAACACCGGCACGCCAGCGCCGGCCACCCGCACCGCCGAGCAGGCGTACGCCGCCGCGCTCGCCGACGCCAAACTGACCGCCGACGCGGTGGCCAGCCACACCATCCGGTCGGTGGCGGTGCCCACCCCGCTGGACGGGGCACGGGCCGCCTACGAGGTGACCATGATCGGCGCGGACACCGAGCACCCTGCCGCGTTCACCAGCTACGTGGACGGCAGCACCGGGCAGGTGCTGGTCCGCGAGGACCTCGTCGACTTCGACTCCGACAACCCGAGCTGGGCGGTCTTCCCGGCCACCCCGCCCCGCGACCTCGGCCCCGGGCAGGACCCCCGGGTGCGCTGGTGCGGCGACCCGGCCCCCGGCTGCCAGGCGGCCTTCCGCGACCCGGCCACCGGCCAACAGTGGGACGTCGACTCGGCCACCGGCACACCGACCTTCACCTCGCGCGGCAACTCGGCCAACACCGTGTTGTCCTGGGGTGCGAACACCCCGGTCGTGCCGGCCCCCACCAGCCCGGAACGCCGCTACGAGTACCCCTTCACCGACCAGTGGCACCAGGCCCGGTGCAACCCGGCGGTGTTCACCTCCGCACAGCGCAACGACGCGGACGCGTCGATCGCCAACCTCTTCGCCATGCACAACCGGATGCACGACTGGTCGTACCAGCTGGGCTTCACCGAGTCGGCGTGGAACCTCCAGGCGGTCAACCTCACCCCGTCCGGCCTGGGCGGTGACGCCGAGCAGGGGCGTGCCCAGCAGGGCGCGTTGTCAGGCAACCGGAACAACGCCAACCAGGGCACCCCGCGCGACGGGTTGCCGCCGACCACCAACATGTACCTCTGGCAGCCGCAGGCCGGCGGGCCGTACCCGCCGTGCGTGGACGGCGACTACGACATGACGGTGATCGGTCACGAGTACACCCACGCGATCACCAACCGGATGATCGCCGGCCCGGACAGCGGAATCAGCGGCCACCAGGGCGGGTCGATGGGTGAGTCCTGGGGCGACCTGCTCGCCGCCGAGTACCTCTTCCAGCACGGGCTGCGCGCGCCCGGCGAGACGCCCTTCATCACCGGCGGCTACGTCACCGGCAACCTGGTCAGCGGCATCCGCAACTACGACCTGAGCCGCAGCCCGCTCAACTACTCCGACATCGGCTACAACACGGCCGGCCCGGCGGTGCACGCCGACGGGGAGATCTGGGGCGCCACCAACTTCCGGGTCCGCTCCGCCCTGCTGAAGCGGTACGGCCTCGGCACCCCGCAACGGCAGCTCGACTGCGCACTGGGGAAGGTCGCGGCGGATCAGTGCCCGGGCAACCGACGCTGGTCGCAGCTCGTCTTCGACTCGTTCCTGCTCCAGGCCGCCAGCCAGGTCAGCATGCTCGACATGCGGGACAACATGCTCACCGCCGACCTGCTCCGCTTCGGCGGCGCGAACCAGGACCTGATCTGGGCCGAGTTCGCCCGCTCCGGGATGGGCCGGGACGCGGCCACCAACGGTGCCGGCGACACCGACCCGACGCCGAGTTTCGCCTCGCCGCGCGGCGGCAACGCGACGCTCACCCTGCGCCCACGGGGAGACAGCGCCGACGCGCCGATCCGGGTGTACGTGGGGGCGTACGAGGCGCGGGCCGTGCCGGTGGCCGACACCGACCCGGCGACGCCGATCCCGGACACCGTGGAGATGGTGGCCGGCACGTACGACCTGCTCGCCGTGGCCCCCGGCTTCGGGCACCAGCGGCTCAGCGTGGTGGCCAAGGCCGGCCAGGACGGGTACGTCGACCTGCGGATGAGCCGCAACCTCGCCTCCGCCGCGTCCGGCGCCACAGTCACCGGCGACGGGGTCAACCTGGACCGGGTCGTCGACGACACCGAGGCGACGAACTGGGCGTCGGTGGACGGGGTCGCCGGCCGGCAGATCACCGTGGCGCTGCCGGGCGACGCCCCGCAGACGGTCAAGCGGGTGAACGTCAGCGCGATGCTGCGCCCGGCGATCACCGGCGACGCCGACACCGGCGCGCAGAACGCGCTCACCGCGCTGCGTTCGTTCGCGGTGTCCGCCTGCAACGCGACGACCACCGACTGCGCCGATCCGGCGCGCTGGCAGCGCATCTACACCAGTGCGGCGGACGCGTTCCCCGGTGGGGCGTATCGGGCGTACAGCCGCGACATCAACCTCCGGACGTTCGCGGTACCCACCACCCTCGCCACCCACCTGCGACTCGAGGTGCTGGCGAGCCAGTGCACCGGCGGCCCGAACTACGCGGGCGAGCAGGACGACGATCCGGCCACCACCACGGACTGCGCGACCGCCAGCCCGGCCCGGAGCCAGGTCAGGATCGCCGAGTTCCAGGCGTTCTCGAAGTGACGCAGTGGGGCCGGCGGTAACCCGCCGGCCCCACTGCCCTCGATCAGCGGTGCGCTCGACGCCAGGGATCCGCGACGGCCGGGCGTTCCCAACGTCGGTCCACCGGGGGGTCGTCGCCCTCGTCGGCCTCCCCGGCCGTGGCCCGGGTCAGGTGCCGCAGCCGCAGCAGCAGCCCCACCCCGAGGAAGAGCAGCAGCCCGCCGAGCAGGAACGCGACCTGCACCACGCCGAACGCGCTGGACTGCGACACCGGGCGGTCGGCCGACGGTGGTACGGCGTCGGCCGGGTAGTCGGCGGCCGGCTCCTCGGTCGCCGCACTCTCGTCGTCGGTCGGCGCGCTCGCGGATTCGGTGGGCTCCGGCGGGCTCTTCGTCGGCTTCGGCTTGCTGGTCGGGACGCCGCCCACCCCCACCACCGAGCGGGTGGCGGTCTGCCGGGCCAGCAGGCGCAGGTTGGCGTCGTACGCCTCGGCCGCGAGGGTGACCCGCCCCTGGGTGACGTCCTCGTCGAAGGCCACCCGGTAGCGGGCCGTGACGGTGCGGCCCGGGCAGAGCGTGCCCGGGTCGAGCTGCCGGTCGGTCAACCGGGCCACGTCACCCTCGGTGCGGATCTCCAGCGGAAAGTCGCCGGTCTCCTCCACCCGGTCCATCTTCACCTGGTCGAGCCGGAGGCCCCCCTGCACGCTGAGCACCATCGACCAGCGCACCTTCGCGCACCTGGCTCGCCGGTCCGTCTGGGAGACCACAGCGGAGATCGTCCGCACCTGCTCACCGGCGGTGAACCGTCCCGGCAGGCCGCTCATCTCGGTGGTGAAGGCCGCCTGTGCCGGGGCGGCCACCGCCAGCTCCACCCCACTCAGACAGGCCAGCACCACCCCTGCCCTCAGCGCATACCGCCACACCGTCACCACCGCCGTCCTCCGTTCGGTCGCCTCCACCCCGCAACGCTAGAAGCGGGGGACCGCACCGACCAGACGGGTGTGTTCGCACCGGACGGCAAGGACAGGGTGGGTTTTCACCGACCGTGGTGAACCGGTCACCACTCCCCCGCGACACGCCGGGAGTCGGGCCGCTGGGAGAATCACGCCGTGTCCGAGCTCTCCAGCACGTTCGTCCGGCTGCACGCCCGGCTGGCCCCGGTCGCCTTCGTTCCCGAGGTGCGGCTGCACCAGGCTGACGAGCCGATCGGCCTGTGGGAGCTGACCGAGGGCGAGTTCTCCACCGACCGGCCGCCGCCGTTCTGGGCGTTCGCCTGGGCCGGCGGGCAGGCCCTCGCCCGCTACGTGACCGACCACCCGGAGCTGGTCGCCGGCCGGCGGGTGCTCGACCTCGCCTCCGGCTCCGGCCTGGTGGCCATCGCCGCCGCCCGCGCCGGCGCGGCGTCCGTGCGGGCCGTCGAGGTGGACGAGTTGGCGGTGGCGGCGGTCGCGCTCAACGCCGAGGCCAACGGGGTACGCGTCGACGCCGAGTTCGGCGACATCCTCGACGGCGACGCCGGGGATGCCGAGGTGGTGCTCGCCGGAGACGTCTTCTACAGCGAGGCGATGGCCCGCCGGGTCCTGCGGTTCCTGCTGCGCGCCGCCCGGGCCGGCGCGCCGGCGCTGGTCGGTGACCCCGGCCGGGCGTTCCTGCCCCGGGACCGCTTCGACGAGGTGGCCGAATACGACGTGCCGGTGCCGGAGGCGCTGGAGAGTGTGCGGGTGAAGCGCACCACCGTCTGGCGGCTGCGGGCCGGGCTGCCGGGGGCCTCCAGCTAGCGTGTCCGGGTGCTGTTCCGCAGCTGGGCGCAGGTGGCCGACCCCGCATGGCCGGACGTGGCCCGGGTGCCGGACCACGTCGGCGGCACCCACCTGGTCGTGACCCGGCACGCGCTGGTCCGCCAGGTCCTCGCCGACCCGGTCACCTACCGGCCGGACAACGCGCTGGACGCGGTGACTCCGATGCCGGTGACCGCGCTGCGGGTGCTCGCCGGGCACCGGTTCCGGCTGCCGCCGACCCTGGCGAACAACTCGGGCGCCAGCCATCCGCAGATCCGGGCCATCGTCGCGGAGGCGTTGCACCCCGCCCGGGTGGCCGCGCAACGGCCATGGCTCACCGCGCTGGTCCGGGAGCGGGTCGCCCGGATCGACGCCGCGCTCGACGCCGGCGAACCGGTCGACCTGTACGCGGACCTCGCCGCCGACCTGCCGCTGCTGGTGCTGGCCCGGCTGGTCGAGCTGCCGGACGCTCCGGTCGGCGCGGTCAAGGAGTTCGCCCGCGCCGCGCTGGAGCTGTTCTGGGCACCACTGGACTCCGACCGGCAGGTGGCGCTCGCCACCGAGGTAGGCCGGTTCCACCGCGTACTGCGTGACTTCGCGGCCGTCGGGGGCGGTCTGGCCGGGGAGCTACGCGCGGCCGGGCACCCGCCGGACGTGGTGGTCGGCGCCCTCTTCTTCCTGTTGGTGGCCGGGCAGGAGACCACCTCGCAGTTCCTCACACTGCTACTGCACCGGTTGGCCAACGAGCCCGTCGTCCGGGCCGGCCTGCGCAGCGGCGAGGTCGCGGTGGCCGACGTGGTGGAGGAGGGGTTGCGGCTGGAACCACCGATCGTCACCTGGCGGCGGGTGGCGACGACGGAGAGCACGCTGGGCGGCACGCAGGTGCCGGCGGGCAGCAGCCTCGTGCTGTGGCTGGGCCGCGCCGGTCGGGACCCGGCGGTGGTGGAGTCGCCCGACGAGTTCCGTCCGGGCCAGCGTGGATCACGCCGACACCTGGCGTTCGGGGCGGGCGCGCACCGCTGCGTCGGCGACGTGCTGGCCCGGATGGAGGCGGCAGTGGTGGTGGCCGAGGCCGCGCCGCTGCTGGACGGGGTGACGGTGCTCCGTCCGCCCTGGTGCCCGGACAATCTCACCTTCCGGATGCCGGACGCGTTCGTGGTCCGCCGCCTCCCCGAGGCCACCGGGCTGACCGGATCCTGACATCCGCTCGGTATGTTTCCGGGCGTGTCAGCCATCCCCACCCGTCGGATCCCTGCCGTCGTAACGCTTCTGGCAGTGCTGGCGTTGACTGCCTGCACAGTCGGTCCCAGCCACTCGGCGCACGCGCGGCAGGCCGCAGCGGTCCAGCCGACTCCGTCCGCGCCGGTGCCGACCCCCTCGGTCTCGCCGTCCCCGACCGCGAAACCCGCGTTCAAGAGCCTGGCCTGGTACGTGTCCCAGGTGCCGACGTTCCCCGAGGCGCCACTGCCGCAACCGGTACCGCTGCCCACCACCGGTTCGGCAGCGTTCTGGCACCGCCTGCCGACCGACCAGAAGGTCGCCTTCATCACCATCGACGACGGTGGGCTGGCCCGCCCGTCGGAAGTGATCGACTTCATCTGGGAGGCGCGTATCCCGGTGACGATGTTCCTCAACTCGCCGGCGGCGGCGGAGCACACCGACTACTTCCGGCAGATCGAGGCGGTGGGTGGGGTCGTGGAGAACCACACCATCAGGCACAACTCGCTGGCCGGCCGGTCGTACGACTATCAGAAGCAGGAGATCTGCGGCGCCGCCGACAAGCTGGAAGGGCTGTTCGGCAAGCGGCCCACACTGTTCCGGCCACCGTTCGGCGAGCATGACAGCACCACGCTGAAGGCCGCGCACGACTGCGGCGCGAAGGCCGTCTTCCACTGGACCGAGACCGTCCACGAGGGGAAGGTGCGCTACCAGACACCGGAGAAGGTGGTCCAACCCGGCGACGTGCTGCTGATGCACTTCCGACCGGCGCTGATGGACGACCTGCTCGCGGCGTTGAAGGCGATCCACCGGGCCGGGCTCACCCCGGCGCTGCTGGAGCAGTACGTACGGTGATCAGCCCGCCACCGACCTGACGAAAGTCAGGGGTCGGTGGTGCCGTTCGGGCGCGGCGGGGCGGCAGACCGCTCGCCTAGCGTCAGCGCATGATCACATTACGTGGGTTGACGAAACGGTTCGGGTCGACAGTCGCCGTCGACGCGTTGACTGTCGACATCGCGCCCGGCCGGGTCACCGGCTTTCTCGGCCCCAACGGCGCCGGCAAGTCCACCACCATGCGGATGATCCTCGGGCTGGACCGTCCCACCGCCGGGCAGGCCCTGGTGGGCGGGCGCGCGTACCGGGAATTGCGCCGGCCGCTGCACGAGGTGGGCGCGCTGCTCGACGCCCGGGCCATCCACCCGGCCCGGTCCGGGCGGGCGCACCTGCGGGCCATGGCGCACAGCAACGGCATCCCGACCCGCCGGGTCGACGAGGTGCTGGACACCGTCGGGCTGGACGGGCGGGCCGCCGGCAAGCCGGGGCGGACGCTCTCACTCGGCATGGGCCAACGGCTCGGCATCGCCGGCGCGCTGCTCGGCGACCCACCGGTGCTGATGTTCGACGAGCCGGTGAACGGACTCGACCCGGACGGGGTGCGCTGGGTGCGGCAGCTGATGCGCTCGCTCGCCGACGAGGGGCGGACGATCTTCGTCTCCAGTCACCTGATGAGCGAGATGCAGCTCACCGCCGACCAGCTCGTGGTGATCGGCCGGGGGCGGCTGCTCGCCGACGAGCCGATCGGCGAGGTGATCGCCCGCAGCACTGTCGCGGTCCGGGTCCGCAGCCCGCACCCGGACGGGCTGGCCGCGCTCGCCGCGCGCCTCACGGCCGCCGGGGCGAGCGTCGAGGCCGCCGACCGCAACGAGCTGACCGTCACCGGCGCCACCGCCGACCAGGTCGGCGACCTGGCCCACGAACTGGGGGTACGACTGCACGAGCTGAGCGCGCACGCCGCGTCGCTGGAGCAGGCGTTCATGGAGCTGACCGCCGACAGCGTCGAGTACGCCGGCGGCCCGACCGGAGGTGGGGCGCGATGAGCACCAGCACCCGTCACGGCGCCGTGGCCGCCGAGTGGACCAAGCTCTCCTCGGTGCGGAGCACCTGGTGGACGGCGCTGGCCGGGCTGCTCGTGATGGCCGCCAGCGCCGGTCAACTGGCCATCTACGCCGCCAACGACAACACCAACGACGACCCGACCGACGACAGGGGGATCGTCACCGTCGGCAGCGTGCTGATCGACTCGGTCGAGATGACCCAGTACGTGGTGCTGGCGCTGGGCCTGCTCGCGATCACCGCCGAGTTCACCAGCGGCACCATCCGCACGACGCTGCAGTGCACCCCGTCCCGCGGTCGCGTACTGCTGGCCAAGGCCGCGGTCGCCGGTGCGGTCACCTTCGCGCTCGGTCTGCTGCTCGGCGGCGTCGGCGCCCTGGTGGCCCGGCCGGTGCTCGGCGAGTGGGGCAGCGCACCGGCCGCCGACACGATCGGCGACATCGTGGCGGTGGCGACCTACCTGGCGCTGATCGGCGTGCTCGCCCTGGGCCTCGGCGCCGCGCTCCGCAGTGCGGTGCTCACACTCACCGTCCTCCTCGCCACCCTGATGATCGTGCCGCTGTCGCTCCAGGAGCCGGACATCGACGTGCTGAACCGGATCGCGGACGTGTTCCCCGGCGTGGCCGGCGGGCACTTCCTGGCCGGCGACACCGAGCCGTACCCGCCAGTGGTCGGGCTGCTGCTGCTTGCCGGGTGGGCCGCCGCCGCGCTGCTGCTGGGCCGGGCGGCACTGCGCCGCCGCGACGCGTAGGGGATGTTGGCTGAGCGGGGGCTCCCCGGCCCCCGCTCAGCCGTCGACCAGACCCGCCTCGTACGCGAGGATCGCCGCCTGCACCCGGTTGCGTACGTCCAGCCGGGTGAAGATGCTGGTCAGGTAGCTCTTCACGGTGCCCTCCACGAGGTGCAGCCGGCGAGCGATCTCCGCGTTGGAAAGACCCGCCCCGACCAGGGCCAGCACCTCCCGTTCCCGCTCGGTCAGCCCGGCCGCACGCTCCCGGGCGGCGGGTCGACGGGCCAACCGGTCGGCGCCCAGCTCGATCACCCGGCGGGCCACCCTCGGCGACAGGTACGCCCCACCGTCGGCGACGGCGTGCACACCGGCGATCAGCTCACGCGGGTCGCCGGCCTTGAGCAAAAACCCGCTGGCACCGTGCCCGAGCGCCCGGGCCACGTGGTCGTCCTCGCCGAACGTGGTCAGCATGATGGTCGCGGTCTCCGGCACGACCCGGCGGATCTCGGCGGCGGCGGCCAACCCGTCCAGCCGCGGCATCCGGATGTCCAGCAGCGCCACCCGGGGTCGGTGAGCCCGGACCAGTTCCACCGCCGCGTGCCCGTCGCCGGCCTCGGCGACCACCTCGATACCGGGGTCGCTGGCGAGGATGGCCCGGACGCCGGCCCGGATCATCGCCTCGTCGTCGGCCAGCACCACCCGGATCGGCGGTGTCCCCGTCGTGTCGGTGTCCACTAGGCGATCCGCTCCTTGCTGACCAGCCGGCCATCGGTGAAACAGAGCCGCCAGGTCGGCGCGGCAAGGGGAAAGTTACCGTCGGTGTAGTACTCGCAGCCGGCCAGGTCGACCGCCGCTGTGCGTTCCAACTGCCGCCGGGGCAGCCCGATCAGCTCCGACCGGGCCGCGCCGACACGCAACTGGTCGAAGGTGGCCCGGTCCAGCACCGTCCCGGCGGTCGCCACCGGGTAGTAGACGAACGAGAGCACCAGGGCGAACCCGACCGGGGCGGCGAGCGCCACCAGCAGGCTGCGCCGAACCCGTCGGCGGGCGTCGTGCAGCCGCCGCTCGGCGTCCACCGGCCGCTCCGCCGGCCCGTGTCGCTCGTCGGACCGTGACGCGGGCCCGCCTTCGGCCACCGACCCGATCGTCTCCGGTGGCGCCGCGGTGGCCGGCAACACCGCCCGTAGCGCGAACCCGCCGTCGGCCCGGTGGCCGGCGTCGAGCGTCCCGCCGGCGAGGCGGACCCGCTCGGCGAGAGCGAGCAGCCCACTGCCCTGCGACGGTGGGGCGGGCAGCGGCCCGGCCGGCGGAGCGTCGTTGACGACCGTCACCTCGACCCGGTCACCGTCGCGGGTGAGGCGCACGTCGACCGGGGCGCCGGGCGCGTACCGGGCCGCGTTGGTCAGCGCCTCCCGGACGATCCGGTGCGCCGCGTGACCGGTCATCGCCGGTAGGTCCGCGACCGCCGGTGCGGCGTCCAGCCGTACCGCCATTCCGGCCTCCCGGGCACCGTCGACCAGGTCGGCCACTGTCTCCCCGCTCGGACGCAGCGACGCGCCAGCCTCCTCGCGGAGCACCCCGATGATCTCGTGCAGTCGCTCGGTGGCGGCGGAGACGCTGGCCCGCAACTCCCCCGCCGCGGCCCGGTGCCGGTCGTCCAGGTCGGCGGCGACCTCCAGGGCGGCGGCGCGCAACGCGATCAGGCTCAGGTCGTGACCGAGCGAGTCGTGCATCTCCCCGGCGATCCGGGCCCGCTCACGCAGCCGGATCCGCTCGGCGGCACCCCGTTGCTCGCGGGTCAGCGCGTCGACGTGCCGGCGACCGGCGTCGGTCAACTCCTGCTGCTGGCGGCGGTAGCGGCCGACCAACCAGGGGAACACGGCGGCGAAGAGCAGCACCGAGGCGAGCAGGAACCAGGTGGCAGCGCCGGCGCCGAGCAGCCCCAGGTTGAGCGCCGTGCCACCGGCCGTGATCAGCACGAAGACCATGATCGCCGGGCCCACTGTGACGCTGCGCCGCCCGGCGAGATAGCTGAAGACCGGAATGGCGAACACGAAGTTGCCATCGACCAACGACCCGAGCACCGCCAGCACCGGGGCGACCAACGGCTGACGCCGACTCGCCACCACCGCCACACCGAGCAGCAGCAGCTTGCCGACCAGCAGCGGCAACGTGTACCGCGTATAGGGCGGGCTGGCCTCGGCGTAGCCGACCGGGGCGGCCACCACCGCCCAGAGCAGCACGTCCAGCAGCAGGCGACGCCGCCGGGTCAGCCAACCCGGCGGCGGGGAGTCGAGGATCCGCACGGCGGTCAGGCTACCCACGCCCGACCTGCGCGAACACCGACGAAAGTCAGGTGTTCAGCCGCTCTCCTCGGCCCAGACCCGCCAGTCGTCGAGCACGCCGTGCAGGGCCGGGGTGAGCCAACCCGGCGCGGACCGCCGGAACACACCCGGGTCCATCGCGCCCGCGCCGTCGGGCAGCGCGCCGAGAAGGTTCGGCACCAGATCGGTGAGGTTCGTCCAGTGCACCAACTCCGGCCGGGCCGGCCAGGCGCCGATCACCACACCGGCCGGCACCGCCCTACGGTCCAGTGCCTCCAGGGTCAACGCGGTGTGGTTGAGCGTGCCCAACCCGGCGCGGGCGACCACCACAGCGGGCGCGCCGAGCGACACCGCCAGGTCGGCCATCGTCCACGGCTCCCCCGACGGCCGCAGCCCCATCGGAACCAGCAACCCGCCCGCGCCCTCGATCAGCACGAGGTCGTGCTTGTCGGCCTCCGCGCGGACGGCGTCCACCGCCGTGTACAACTCCAGCGGCGGCAGGTCGGCCACCCGCGCTGCGGCCAACGGGGCGAGCGGATCCGGGTAGCTGGCAAGGGTCCGACCGGTCAGCGGCGCAGCCAGCCGGTTCACCGCGTCCACGTCGCCGGGCTCACCGCCGGCCGTACCGGTCTGACCCGGTTTGACCACCGCCACCCGCAGCCCGGCGGCCTGCGCGGCGGCCGCGATCGCCGCTGTCACCACCGTCTTGCCGACCTCGGTGTCCGTTCCGGTAACCAGCACCGACCCCGCCCACCCGGTCATGACGCCCCCTGGGTTCGCGACTGCGGGGCTCGCCGAGCCGGCTCGCTCCGCGCGCTCACGGCGCGGTGTCCACTATGACGTCCAGCGCCCGCTCGAACGCCCTCCGGGGCACCCCCGCGCTCACCGTCAGGCGCAGGCGGGAGCGGCTGTCCGGGGTGGATGGTGGCCGGAAACAGCCCACCGCGACGCCCCGGTCCCGGCAGTCCGCCGCCCACGCGGTCGCCGCCTCCGGCCCCGGGGCCGTCACCGAGACCACCGCCGCGTCCGGGGCGGAGACGGTCAGCCCGGCCGACCGCAGTCGACCCACCGCCAGTCCCACCCGGTCGGAGAGTTCGGCGCGCAGGTCGTCGCCGGCCTGGGCGAGCCGCAGCGCGGCGTGCACACCGGCGGCGACCGCCGGCGGCAGTGCCGTGTCGAAGATGAACGTGCGCCCGGTCTCGACCAGGTGCCTGACGAACTCGGCCGGGCCGGCGACAACGCCACCCGCGCCACCGAGCGCCTTGGACAGGGTGGCGGTGACCACCACGTCCGGCTCGCCGGCCAGCCCGGTGGCCGCCACCGCGCCCGCGCCGGCCGGGCCGGTCAGTCCCAGCGCGTGCGCGTCGTCGACCAGCAGCAGCGCGCCGTGACGGCGGGCCACGGCGTGCAGCCGAGCCAGCGGGGCGAGATCACCGTCGACCGAGAAGACCGACTCCGTCACCACCACCGCCGGGCGGCCGGGAGCGGCACCGAGCGCGGCGGCTACCGCATCGACATCGGCGTGCGGGGTGACCACCGTCTCCGCACCGGAGATGCGGCAGCCGTCGATCAGCGACGCGTGGTTGTGCGCGTCGGAGACGAGCAGCGTCCGAGGTTGGACGAGCGCCCGCAGCGCGCCGAGGTTGGCCAGGTAGCCGGAGGAGAAGACCAGGGCGCCGTCGGTGCCCAGCCAGCGGGCCAGGTCCTCCTCCAGCGCCCGGTGCGCGTCGGTGGAACCCCGGACCAGTCGCGACCCGGTAGCCCCCAGCCCGTACGCCGACAAAGCCGCAGTGGCCGCGGCGATGACGTCCGGGTGGGTGGCCAGGCCGAGGTAGTCGTTGCCGGCCAGATCGGTCATCTGATCGTCGGCCGGACGCGGATGCAGTCGCCTGGTGAGCCCGGCCTTCGCCCGCAGCTCCGCGCGGCGGTCGAGCGCCGCCAGCCAGTCCGCCACCGTCACCCTCCCCCGCTGTGCGTGCCGGTCAGCCCGACACCCGCCGGCCGAAATTACCACCCGCCGCCACCGGCCCGACGATTCCACTCGGTGCGAGGCACCGACCGGGCCGCCAGGTCATTCCGGCTGATCGGGGAGCCTTGTAGGGTACGAGCCATGCCAGAGATCCTCGACCAGGCCCGGACCCAGGTCCTGGGTGACGGTGTCGGCCTCGATCAGGCCGGCATCCTCGCCGTGCTGAACCTGCCCGACGAGCACCTGCCCGCCGCCCTCCAGCTCGCTCACGACGTGCGGATGCGCTGGTGCGGCCCGGAGGTCGAGGTCGAGGGAATCGTCTCGCTCAAGACCGGCGGCTGCCCGGAAGACTGCCACTTCTGCTCGCAGTCGGGCCTGTTCACCTCGCCGGTGCGCTCGGTCTGGCTGGACATCCCGTCGCTGGTCGAGGCGGCGAAGCAGACCGCCGCGACCGGGGCGACCGAGTTCTGCATCGTCGCTGCGGTCCGCGGTCCGGACGCCCGGCTGATGAAGCAGATGCGCGAGGGCGTCGCCGCCATCAAGGCGGCCGTCGACATCCAGGTCGCCGCGTCGCTGGGCATGCTCACCAAGGAGCAGGTCGACGACCTGGTCGACATGGGCGTGCACCGCTACAACCACAATCTGGAAACCTGCAAGTCGTACTTCCCCAACGTGGTCACCACGCACTCGTGGGAGGAGCGCTGGGAGACCCTGCGGATGGTGCGCGACTCCGGCATGGAGGTGTGCTGCGGTGGCATCCTCGGCCTCGGTGAGACCGTCGAGCAGCGGGCCGAGTTCGCCGCGCAGCTCGCCGAGTTGAACCCGCACGAGGTGCCGCTCAACTTCCTCAACCCGCGCCCCGGCACCCCGCTCGGTGACCGTCCGGTCGTGGAGGGCAAGGACGCGCTGCGGGCCATCGCCGCGTTCCGGCTGGCCATGCCGCGCACCATCCTGCGGTACGCCGGTGGTCGCGAGATCACCCTCGGCGACCTCGGCACCCGTGACGGTCTGCTCGGCGGCATCAACGCGGTGATCGTCGGCAACTACCTGACCACGCTGGGTCGACCGGCAACGGCCGACCTGGAGCTGCTGGACGAGTTGAAGATGCCGGTCAAGGCGCTCTCCGCCACGCTGTGACGACAATGACGACTACGCAAGCGTGGTGCGACAGGTGCGGTGAGTCGACGACGGCCACCGCCCACCCCGCCTGCGCGTCGGCCCGCCAGTTGGAGCCACCCCGGTTCTGCCCCCGCTGCCGTCGCCGGATGAAGGTGCAGGTGCTGCCGGTGGGCTGGTCGGCGGTCTGCGTCGAGCACGGCGAGATCCGGGGCTGAGCCGGTGCTGCGGGGGCGGGTGGTGACACTACGACCGGCGACGGTCGCGGACGTGCCGGCCCTCGCCGCGATCCGGGCCGACCCGGAGGTACGCCGGTGGTGGCGGGGCGGCGACGACCTGGCCGACTCCGTGCGCGCCGACCTCGCGGACGACGACCTGCACGTGTACGCGATCGAGCACGACGGCCGGGTGATCGGCGCGATCCAGTGGTACGCCGAGGCGGACCCGGACTACCGGCACGCCAGCCTGGACGTCTTCCTCGACCCGGCGGAGCGGGGCGCCGGCCTCGGCGGTGACGCCATCCGCACCCTGGCCCGCCACCTGATCGACGAGTACGGCCACCACCGCTTCACCATCGACCCGGCCGCGGCGAACAGCGCCGCCATCCGGGCGTACGCGAAGGTTGGTTTTCGCCCGGTGGGGGTGCTGCGCCGCTATGAGCGCGGCGCGGACGGCCGCTGGCACGACGGCCTGTTGATGGATCTGCTCGCCGACGACCTGGTGGAGTGACTCAGCCGTCCCACAGCAGGTGGCCGTCGGGCAGTCGGCGGGCGCCCTCGGCCGGCCGGTGCGGGCTGAGGCGGCCGTCCGGCATCAGGTGCGCCACTGGGACTCCGCTGCCCAGCGCCGCGACGTCGGCGATCAACCGGCGGTGGCAGCGCCACCACACGCTCTCGCTGCACATGACCGCGGTGGTCCGACGATCCGCCCCGGCGAGCACCTCGGCGAGCGCGTCGTCGAACTCGGCCGTCCGCGTGTGGGCGGCGTACGCCCGGAACGCCGCGACCGTCCACCAGGTGTCCGGCTCGGGTTCCCCGGCGGGGACGTGCCGTCGTCCGCCCAGTCGCGGCTCCCAGCGGTAGTCGACGCCCCACTCGGGCAGCCACCGTTCGAGCTCCTCGCGGCGGACGTCCGGGTTGGTGCGGCTGGCCGGGTATCGCCGCACGTCCACCACCTGGGCGATCCCGGCCCCGGTCAGCAACTCTCCCAGCCGGCCCCGATCGGCAGCGCCGTGTCCGACGGTCAGCAACTCCCGCACGATCGTGTCTTGCCCGAAATCCCGCCGACCTATCCCCCGAGTCCGCCCGCGAGGGCCGGGCAGTGCAGATCTTGGACAGTTACCGTCCGCGCGGAACGGTAACTGTCCAAGATCTCGTCGCGGTGCCGGTCAGGCGATGGTGCAGGGTGTGTTGTTGACGGTGAAGGCCGTCGGTTTCGGGTTGGCGCCGCTGTACGTGCCGTTGAAGCCGAAGCTCACCGACGCGCCCGCCGCGATCGTGCCGTTGTAGGACAGGTTCGTTGCGGTGACCGCCGCGCCGCTCTGGCTGATCGTCGCCGACCAGCCCTGGCTGACGCTCTGCCCACCGGGGAAGCTGAACCGCACCGTCCAACCGTTGATCGCTGTGGTGCCGGTGTTGGTGATCGACACGTTGGCGGTGAAGCCGCCGCCCCAGTCGGTGGTGGCGTACCCCACAGTGCAGGTGCCACCGACCGGCGGCGCCGCGGTGGTCACCGCGACCGGCGTGGACGCCGCGGAGGTGTTGCCCGCCGCGTCCACTGCCACCACGTAGAACTGGTACGCCGTCGAGGCGGTCAGCCCGGACACCGCCTGGGTGGTGCCGGTCGGCGAGCCGACAAGCACGTCGGTGGCGCCGGCCTCGCGATAGACCCGGTAGCCGGTGACGCCCACGTTGTCGGTCGACGGGGTCCAGGCCAGTGTGAGCCCGGTGGCGGTGACGGCCGAGGCGACCGGCGTGCCGGGGGTGCTCGGCGCTGTGGTGTCGACGGTGCCGGCCGGTGGCGTTGTCACGCTGAGCTTCGCCGAGGCGGCCGACTCGTTGCCAGCGCCGTCGCGCGCCACGATGGTGTACTCGAACGTCCGCTCCGGCAGCAGCGTGGTGATGGTGATCGAGTTCTCGGTGACCCGTCGGGTCGCCACCACGTCGTTACCGACCATGAACTCGCGGACGTCGTACCCGGCGAGTCCGCTGCCGCCGCTGTCGGTGGACGGCGCCCAGGTCAGGGTGACGGTGCGGGGGCCGAGGTTGGACGCCACCGGGGTGCCGGGGACTGTCGGTTTGGTGGTGTCCGGCACGACCGGGCCCGGCTCCTCGCCCCAGACCCGGGTGGCGCCGGAGTAGAGCGGCACCTTCCGGTTGGGCCCGGCGGTGGCCTGGTACGACGGGTCGTTCGTCGGGTCCCAGGTGCCGCCCTCCGGCACTCCGACCTTGAACTGGACCTCCATCCGGTGCTGTGACTGACCCGCCGGGGCGATGGTGTACCCGGCGCAGTCCACCTCGACGTACCAGATGTCACCGCTGTACTGCTTGGCTGTGGTCGGGGACGGGCAGCCCTGGGTGTAGCCGGCGGTGACCTGCACCGGGCCGGTGCCGTCGGGCCGGAAGTAGTACCGGAACCGGCCGTCGGTCAGCGCGCGGGCCGGGAACGCGGACTTGTTGTAGACCATCACCTTGAGCCCGGTGGCCCGAGGTTCGGCCTGCGTCACAGTGGTCTCCACTGTCAGCTCGTCGATGTCCGGCGTCTCGGCGACCGGGAAGTTCGCCAGCGGCGTGCCGCCGTACTCGGAGGTCAGCCGGACCAGCGCGGACGTGAAGCCGGCGTTGTAGTCGGTGGCCACCTCGTTCATCACGTAGTCCGAGCGGCTGTCGCTGTACGCGTCGTTGGCCGAGGACGGGCCGCCGACCAGCGCGCCGTAGAGGGTGTGCCGGGTCTCCACCGGCACGGTCTGGCTGTCCCACCAGGAGCCGTGCGCGGTGCGGTGGTGCGGGTTCTTCGGCGAGTTGGCGCCGAAGCCGATGACGTAGCTGGAGTTACGGGGGTTGTCGCCGAGCGCGTAGTTGATCTGCCGGACGGCGAAGTCGTGGTAGCGCGCCTTGCGGGTGGTGTCGGTGGTCTTGTCGCTGTAGACCAGCGCGGCGAAGGAGGTGTTCGCGGCGTAGCGCAGCGCGCCCCAGGAGTCGAGCACCGCCATCCCGCCCGGCGAGTACGGCACCCGCTGCCCGTTCACCCCGACGGTCCAGTAGTCCAGCCACCTGTTGGCGTCGTCGACGTACTTCTGCTTGCCGGTCAGGTTGGCCAGCAGCACGTACGCGCCGAACTGCTTGTTGTCCCAGGCGATGGTCCACTTGTAGGAGCGGGTGGTGGACTGGTTCTCGGTGCCGAGCTTGTCGTACTCACTCTCGGCCTTTGTCAGGTAGCTGGCCTCGCCGGTGGCGCGGTGCAGCCAGATCGCGGCCCAGACGAGTTCGTCCTGCCAGCCGCTCCACGAGCGGTAGAAGCTGGTGGCGTCGGTGATGCACTCGTGGTAGGCCTTCCGCACCGTGTCGGCGAAGGTGTAGAGCTGCCGGGCGTGCCCGAGCAGCTTGTCCGCGTAGGCCGCGTCGGTGGGCCGGAACACCATCGAGGAGGCGGCCATCGCTGCCGCCGTCTCCCCCGCCAGGTCCGCGCCGCCACAGCTGGCATCGATCTTGTACGCGGGCCGCGCCATCTGCATCACCTCGGCCGGACCCCACCACTTGTGGTCGTCGTCGCCCTTGCCGACCTGTCCGTAGAGGACGTTTGCCGACGGGTGCGCCTTGATGAAGTAGTCGTTGACGAAGCGCAGGTTGTTGAGCAGGTGCGGCAGTTGCCCGGAGGCGGTGTAGCCGCTGCGGTATTCGACAGCGCCCCAGGCGAGCATGGTGGCGCTGAACGCCATCGGGAAACCGAACTTGACGTGGTCGCCGGCGTCGTACCAGCCGCCGGTGAGGTCCACGCCCGCGCTGGCGCCGTCGGTGAGCGCGCTGTCTCCGCGCCAGGAGACCCGGTTCCAGTCGGGCAGTCGACCGGACTGCTGCGCCTCGTAGAAGAGCAGCGACTTCTGCAACGCCTCGGCGTAGTTGTAGGTCGCGGCCGGCGCGGCGGAGGCGGGCTCGGACGGTGGGGCGGTCACCGCGAGGGACGCGCCGGTGAGCAGCGCGACGCCGAGGGTCAGCAGCCGCCGCGGCCAGGGCTGGTCGGCGGCCGGCGACCGGCCGGGCTGGCCGCTGAACGGCCGGGTCAGGTGGCGCATGGCGGACTCCTGTCGGAGGCGCCGCCGGCGGTCGCACCGACGCGGGACGGCGTACGGGCGGCACGGCCACCGGCGACAGCGGGGTGGCGGTGTGACCATGGGCCATGGAAGCGCTCCCATGGATAACCGACAATGTAATGGGCGGGTCGCTGGTTGGGAAGCCTGCCAACCAGGACCTATGTGCGCGGCACCGCCTCCGTACTCGCGAGTAACCATTGCGGACCATCTCACACCATCGACATTCTTCGATCTATGAATCGAGTTTGCGCAGCTCACGACGGGAGCTTCCGCGACGGTTTTCGCGCCGTTCGAGCGCTTCGTCGGCCAGCCAGACAAACGTACTGTTGCTGACCCACTACCAAGCGCGAGACAGTACCGCTCACCAGCGGTGCCGTCGACGCCGCCGCTCCCTGGTCAACAGTGAGGAGAAGCGATGGCACTACGACTCGCCGACGGCACCGCCTGGACCGATATCCTGGCCCGCGCGGTGGCCGCCGCCCCGGAGGCGTTCGGCACCGAGGTCGACGGCGTCACCACACTGCACAACCTGATCGAGGGCGAATGGCGCGCGGTCGGCCAACCCGCACCGGTCCGCACCCCGGTGGACAACACAGTCCTCATCAACCTGCCCCGGGTCGACGCGACCACCGCACGTGCCGCGGTGACCCACGCCGCCGCCGCGCACCGGGCCTGGGCCCGGACCCCGCTGGCCGACCGCAAGGCCCGGGTCGCCGAAGCCCTGGACTCGCTCACCGCCCACCGCGACCTGCTCGCCCTGCTGCTGGTCTGGGAGATCGGCAAGCCGTGGCGGCTGGCCTGCGCCGACGTCGACCGGGCGCTCGACGGCGTCCGCTGGTACGCCGACGAGATCGACCGGATGCTCGCCGACGGCCGCGAGCCGCTGCCCGGCCCGGTCAGCAACATCGCGTCCTGGAACTACCCGATGAGCGTGCTGGTGCACGCCGAACTGGTGCAGCTCCTGGCCGGCAACGCGGTCATCGCCAAGACCCCGTCCCAGGGCGGCGCGGTGTGCCTGACCGTCGCGCACGCGCTGATGCGCCGGGCCGGGCTGCCCGCCACGCTCGTCTCCGGCAGCGGCGGGGAACTGTCCGAGGTGCTGGTCCGGGCACCCGAGATCGGCGCTGTGGCTTTCGTCGGCGGCCGGTCCAACGGCGGCAAGGTGGCCGCCGCGCTGCTCGACAGCGACAAGCGGCACTTCATCGAACAGGAGGGTCTCAACGCCTGGGGCATCTGGAACTTCACCCAGTGGGACCTGCTCGCCACTCACCTCAGAAAGGGTTTCGAGTACGGCAAGCAACGCTGCACCGCGTACCCCCGCTTCGTGGTGCAGCGAGACCTGGTCGACGAGTTCCTCGACATGTACCTGCCGGTCGTCCGCTCGGTCCGCTTCGGTCACCCGCTCGCCGTCGGCGACGACTGGGCCGCCGGTGACCCGCTGCCCGAGCTGGACTTCGGGCCGCTGATCAGCGCCGCCAAGGCCGACGAGCTACGCCGCACCGTCGACGAGGCGGTCCGCGGCGGCGCGATCCCGCTGCACCGCGGCAAGCTCACCGGCGCGCCGTTCCTCTCCGGGCAGGACACCTCGGCGTACGTGGCGCCGTCGGTGCTGCTCGCCCCGCCCGGACGGTCCCGACTGATGCACGCCGAGCCGTTCGGTCCCGTCGACACGATCGTCGTGGTGGACACCACCGACGAGCTGCTGGCCGCCATGAACGCCTCCAACGGCGCGCTGGTGGCCTCGCTGGCCTGCGACGACACCGACGAGGCCGGCAAGCTCGCCGTCGACCTTCAGGCGTTCAAGGTGGGCATCAACAAACCGCGCTCACGCGGTGACCGGGACGAACCGTTCGGCGGCCGGGGCGCCTCCTGGAAGGGCGCGTTCGTCGGCGGCGACCTGCTGGTGCAGGCCGTCACCGTCGGCGGAGACAGCCGGCTCTACGGCAACTTCCCCGACTACACCAGCTACCCCACCACCTGAGCACCGCAACCAGGGCCCTAGGCGAACGCGCCAGTGCGCTCCGCCGAGGAGGCGACGGCGAGCGGGACGGTGAGGGTGAGCAGAGCGCCGTCGCGTTCCACCACCGTCGGCCGACCCAGTCGGTGCAGCGTACGCAGCATCGGGTCGTTGGTGGCCTGCACGTGCAGCACCAGCGCCGCGTACCCGGACCGGTCGGCGTGCTGGACCACCCGGCGCAGCAACGCCGAGCCGAGCCCCCGCCGCTGCCAGTCGTCGCGCACCAGCAGCGCCACCTCGGCCTCGTCGCCCTCACCGAGCAGGTTCGCCATGGCGACCACCGACTCGGCACCGCCGTCGGGGCCGCTGGTGCTGGCGATCAGCGTCAACCCTCGGCTCGGCTCCAGCAGTCGACGCAGGCGGGCCGTCTGCGGCAGCGGCGCGCCGCCCAGGTAACGCCGCTGCCGGCTACCCGGGGAGCACGCCTCGTGCAGCTCCACCACGCCGGACAGATCCTGGGCGCCGGCCGGCCGGACGGCCACCTCCGCGCCGTCTGGCAGCACCAGCGTGACCTGTTCGGCGGCCCGACGCGCCACTGTGGCGGCCAGCTCGACCAGGGCCTGCGCCCGCGCGTACTCCGCCGGGGTGAAGTCGGGCGCGGCCCGGCGCAGCGCGAACGAACCGCCCGCCGGGTCCGCCAACAGCATGCCGGCCCCGGTGATCCCCCGTTCGACGCCGACCGACGCCGGTCGCCAGCTCACGACGTCGGCGGCGAGCAGGGTCCGTAACGCCTCACCCGTCGCGTCCGGGTCACGCACCAGCCGGTTGGCCAGCCCGAGCACCCGGGTGGGCTGGTCGACCAGACCACGCGCCTCGCTGCGCGCCACCCAGCAGTCCCGGCCCCGACCACGCTCGACCGCGGCGATCAGCTCGGCCTCGTCGAGCGCGTCCGGCGCGTCGACCAGGAAATCGTCCACCGCGCCCTGCTCGGTGGGCTGCACCTGCACGGTGAGGATGTTGACCCCGCGCAGCGCGAGACTCGCCGTGAGCACCGACAGGTAACCCGGCCGGTCGTCCACCGTCGCTCGGATCCGCCACAACGTCATGGTTGGCTCCCTTCCCCGATAAGAGCCTCACCCCCGCCTGTTGCCGCCCGGTTGCCCGGCGGTGTCGGCAAGGGAACTCCTCGGACCGATCAGGGGCCGGCGACCACCGGCGGCGCGCCGACGAGATCGAGTCGGTCGCCGAGGATCACCGCGCAGGCCCGGACGAGCTGGGTGAGCCGATCAACCTCGGTGCTGTGGAACGCCGCGGCGGAGAGGGTCTCGCTACGCTCACGGGCCACCACCAGCACCAGGCCCGCCCGGCCGAACGGCGCGATCGCGTGGTGGGTGCCGTCGGGCGTGGTCATCGACCGCCCGCGCAGCGGGGTCACCTCCGGCAACCGCGGGGGTACGGGAGCACGCCAGCTCGCGTGCCCCACCGTCGCCCCGCCGCCCCCGCTCCGCGAGGCCCAGTCGACAGGCACCACAGCGCCCACGGCCCAATCGGCGGCCAGTAGCCCCGGCACCGCGTCGACAAGGGTGGCCAACCCGTCCGCCGGGTTGGCCGCGACCTGGGCCAACAGCTCCGCGTCCTGGCCGGTGGTGGTGGGCGCGCCGATCGCCCGCCACACACCGTCCACCCGCACCCCCGGTATCGCCGCGAGGCCGGCCAGCAGCCGCTCCACCCGCGCCGCGCCCGGCCAGACGACAGTGAAGTCGTCCACCGCGCGCCCGCCGAGCCGTTCGAGGACCACCACCTGGACGATGTCCGCCCCGGAGACGCCCAAGGTACGGGCAACCTGACCCAGGGTGCCCGGACGGTCCGGCAGGGTGACCCGAACTCGCAGCAACATGTCTGTCCCTCCGCTCGGCGGGCCGGCGAAGGAGCGGCCGGCAGGCTGACCCCAGCCTGGTCGTTGACCATTTCGTCCCTGTTGCAGGGGCATGTCCCGAGCGGAAACTTACCGGTCGGTGACCGAGCGGTTTCGGCAGGTGATGAAGCGGACGCCGACGCTCAGGGCAGCCCGCCCAGGGGCAGGACCGGTTTGGTGGCGAGCTGAGCGTGGTAGTCCGCCGCGGACGTCTCCCGACCCCACTGGGGCATTCCGGCGGGCAGGTCCAGCCGGTCGGTCTCCACCTCGATGAGGGTCAGCTGGGCCGGTGGTCCGTCGATGCCGGCCAGGATGGCGGCCAGCTCGCCTTCGGTGCGGGCGACGTGGGCGGTGAAGGTCCTGTCCCGGGCGAACACTGCGGGGAGTTCCGTGTACCGCCAGTTGTCGATGTCGTTGTACGGCTGGTGCCGTCCGTCGACTGCCCGTTCGACGGTGTAGCCGCCGTTGTTGACGACGACGATGATCGGGCGTTGGTTCGTGGCGAGCATCCGGCTGATCTCCTGCACTGTCAGTTGCAGTGATCCGTCGCCGGTGATCAGCACCGTCCGTCGATCCGGTGCCGCCACCGCGGCGCCGAAGGCGGCCGGTGTGGCGTAGCCGATCGAGCCCCAGATGGGCGGTTCCACAACGGTTACCCCGGCGGGCAGCCGCATCGTCGCCGCACCGAAGGACGGGGTGCCGGTTTCCGGGACGAAGATGTCTCCCTCGCGCAGCATGCTCTGGATCGCCGGCCAGAGCCGTGCCTGCCGGATCGGTTCGTTGTTCGACGGGTCGAGTACGGGCGGGTCGCCCGCCAGCAGCGGCGCGCGTGACCATTCCGTCGTACGGTTCGGGGCGATCTCGTGCAGGCACCGCAGCGCCGCCGGCAACGCGACCGGGGCGAAGCGGGTGCCGGCGACGACGGCGGCGTCCCGGTGCAGACTGATCACCCGGTCCACCTTCAGGTCGGCGGTGAACAGGCCGTCCCAGTCGAAGAACGTGGTGCCCACGCAGACCAGGGCGTCCGCGCCCTCCACCACCTCCGCAACCTCATCGGGGCTGTCGCCGCCGTTGTAGATGCCCACGTAGTGGGGGTCGGACTCGTCGAGTAGTCCCCGTCCCAGCGACTGCGCGGCGACCGGCCAGTTTCGGTCGGCGGCCATGGCGGTGACGGCAGCGCCGAGGTTGAAGCGGATCGGCAGGTTTCCCACCAGCATGGCCGGCCGCTTGGCACCGGCGAGCAGTCGCCGGGCGGCCGCGGCGAAGGCGTCGAGCTGCCCGGGCGCCACCACCGGCTCGGGCCTGGTGAACCGTTTCCCGGGGTCGGCGACCTCGGCGTGGGCCACGTCGCCGGGAATCCGGATGTAGACCGGGCGCTGCTGCGACCAGCACTCGGTGAGCACCCGGTCGACCTCCCCCGCAGCGTTCTGCGCGGTCAGCGAGGTCTGGGCGACTGTCACCTCGCGCGCCACCCGTATCCAGTGGTCGAAGTCGCCGTCGGCGAGCGAGTGGTGCATGGAGGTGTGCTGCCGCATGATCTCTTCGGTCGGACCGCCGACGATCGAGACGATGGGTACCGACTCCGCCATGGCCCCGGCCAGCGCGTTGACCGCCGACAGCTCGCCGGGACCGAACGTGGTGAGGATCGCGGCCACACCCGCGAGGCGGGCGTATCCGTCGGCGCTGTAGCCGGCGTTGAGCTCGTTGCAGCTACCGACCCACTCGATCCCGTCGAACGCCTCGATCTGATCGAGGAAATCCATGTTGTAGTCCCCCGGCAACCCGAAGACATGGCGCACTCCGAGGTCGTGGAGCCGGCTGAGCAACAGCTCGCCGACCGTTGTCGTACCCTTGCTCGCCTTCACCACGATTGACCCCCGTCGCTCCGAAGACCGCCGCCGCGATCCGCCCTCAAGACGATATCCAGGCAGTTGTCGGAAAAGTGGAGATTGTCCGTCATGCCGGCTCAACCGGCGGCGGCGCCACGTCCGAGCGGCCGAAGCCCTCCCGACGACGCATCCGACGAATCTGACCTTGACAACGTGAACGGGCTGCCATCAACTAGTCGGATGAGTGATCCGGCCGTCGATGCGTCACGGCCGGCTGCCGTCCCGACCTCCCCAGCAGGGCTGGACCTGGACCGACTCGCCGACCATCTGGCAACGCACCGACCCGAGCTGGCCGTCGGACCGCTGCGTGCCCAGCTGATAGCGGGCGGCAAGTCCAACCTCACCTACCTGCTGCGCCTCGGCGACCGCGAGGTGGTGCTGCGCCGTCCCCCGCTGGGGCACGTGCTGGCGACCGCTCACGACATGGCGCGCGAGTTCCGGGTCATCTCGGCGCTGGCGCCGACCGAGGTGCCGGTCCCGGGCGCGCTGCTGCTCTGCACCGACCCCGAGGTGATCGGCGCGCCCTTCTACCTGATGGAGCGGATGCCCGGCGAGGTGTTCCGCACCCGCGCGCAGACCGACCCGCTGGGCGACGAGCGCCGCCGGGCCCTGGCCATGGCAATGATGGACACGCTCGCCGCGTTGCACAGCGTCGACCCGTCCAGCGTCGGGTTGGCTGACTTCGGCCGTCCCGAGGGCTACCTCGCCCGGCAGGTCCGCCGCTGGGCCGGGCAGCTCGACCGCTCCCGCAGCCGCCCACTGCCCGGCATCGACGAACTGCGTGACCTGCTCGCCGCGACCGCCCCGGAGGGCGCGAACGCCGGCCGGATCGTGCACGGCGACTACCGGCTGGACAACCTCCTCGCCTCGGCCGACCCGGTCGCCGTGCACGCGGTGCTCGACTGGGAGATGGCCACCCTCGGCGACCCCCTCGCCGACCTGGGGCTGCTGCTCACCTACTGGGACGTGCTCGGCGGCAGCGACACCGCCGCCGGCAACCCCGTCGCCGACGGGCTCGGCCCGCGCGCCGGCTTCCCCACCGGCAGCGAGCTGATCGACAGGTACGCCGGCCGCAGCGATGTCGACGTCGGGCCGCTGCACTGGCACGTGGCGCTGGGCTGTTTCAAGCTCGCTGTCATCTGCGAGGGCATCCACTACCGCCACACGCTCGGGCAGACGCTCGGCGAGGGCTTCGACCGGATCGGCGAGATGGTGGCACCGCTGGTCGCGCACGGGCTGACCGCCGCCAGGGAGCGGTGATGGACTTCTCATACGACAGCCGGACCGAGGAGCTGCGCGCCGAGCTGACCCGGTTCCTGACCGAGCACGTCTATCCGGCCGAGGCCGTGCACGCCGAGCAGGTGGCCACCGGGGACCCGTGGTCGCGTACCCCGGTGTTGGCCGAGCTGAAGGCGGAGGCCCGCAAGCGCGGCCTGTGGAACCTCTTCCTGCCCGACCCGCGTTACGGCGCCGGCCTGACCAACCTCCAGTACGCCCCCCTGGCCGAGCTGACCGGGCGCAGCCCGCACCTCGCTCCGGAGGCGGTCAACTGCGCGGCACCGGACACCGGCAACATGGAGCTGCTGGCCGAGTTCGGTTCGGAGGCGCAGCAGAAGCGCTGGCTGATGCCGCTGCTGGAGGGTGAGATCCGCTCGGCGTTCTGCATGACCGAGCCGGATGTCGCGTCCTCCGACGCCACGAACATCGCCACCCGGATCACCCGCGACGGCGACGAGTACGTGATCAACGGACGGAAGTGGTGGTCGTCCGGGGCCATGGATCCTCGCTGCGAGATCTTCATCGTGATGGGCAAGACCGACCCCACCGCCGACCGGCACCGCCAGCAGAGCATGGTGCTGGTCCCCCGGGACACCCCCGGGGTGAACGTGCGCCGGGGCATGACCGTCTTCGGCTACACCGACGGTTCGCACGGCGGGCACGC
This sequence comes from Micromonospora sp. NPDC048947, assembly GCF_040649495.1. Lineage (NCBI taxonomy): Bacteria > Bacillati > Actinomycetota > Actinomycetes > Micromonosporales > Micromonosporaceae > Micromonospora > Micromonospora sp. NPDC048947. The sequence goes on along the minus strand of NZ_JBEZFO010000017.1, from coordinate 43,751 downwards.
CGAGATCGACTTCACAGACGTCCGGGTGCCCGCGGAGAACCTGATCGGCGCCGAGGGCACCGGCTTCGCCATCGCCCAGGCCCGGCTGGGCCCGGGCCGGATCCACCACTGCATGCGATTGATCGGAATGGCCGAGCGGGCATTGGAGCTGCTCTGCAAGCGGGCGCTCGGGCGGATCGCGTTCGGCCGACCGCTGGCCGAACAGGGCGTCGTCCGGGAGTGGATCGCCGAGTCCCGGGTCCGCATCGAGCAGGCCCGGCTGCTGGTACTCAAGACGGCCTGGCTGATGGACACCGTCGGCAACAAGGGCGCGCACACCGAAATCCAGGCCATCAAGATCGGCACGCCGGCGATGGCGGAATGGGTGATCGACAAGGCCATCCAGGCCTACGGCGGCGCCGGTGTCAGCCAGGACACCCCACTGGCCGCCCTCTGGGCACAAACCCGCACCCTGCGCCTGGCCGACGGTCCCGACGAGGTGCACCGCAACTCCCTGGCCAAGCGCGAACTCCGCCGCTGGGCCCAGTAACCCCACCTGGCCGCCCCACTTCCCCGCCGCCCGCGCCCACCCCGCACGCCGCACGTCGCACGCCCCAGGCCGCACGTCCCAGGCCGCACGTCCCAGGCCGCACGTCCCAGGCCGCACGTCCCAGGCCGCACGCCCCAGGCCGCACGCCCCAGGCCGCACGCCGCACGCCGCAGGCCGCAGGCCGCAGGCCGCAGGCCGCAGGCCGCACAAGATCGCGCAGCTTCCTGGATGTAGTGGCTTCCTCACGCACGATGACCACTACATCAAGGATCGAGCGCGATCTTGCGCGATGCGCGGGCGCGCGGTGGGCGCGGACACGGGGTGGCGCGGGCGCGGGCGCGAGCGGGCGCGGACACGGGGTGACGCGGGCGCGAGCGGGCGCGGGGTGACGCGGGCGCGAGCGGACGCGGGGTGACGCGGACGCGCGCCGGAGCGGGGTGGGTGTGGGTCAGGCGGAGGCTCGGTGGACCAGTTGGGTGTCCAGCAGGATGTGGGAGGCGGGTAGCTCCTCGCCACGGATCCGGGCCACCAGCAGGCGGGCCATCTGCCGGCCCATCTCCTCCACCGGCTGGAAGACAGTGGTCAACGGCGGCTCCGCCCGTAGGGCGATCGTCGCGTCGTCGAAGCCGATCACCGCGACGTCCTGCGGCACGCGGCGACCGGCCTCGCGCAGGGTACGCAGCGCACCGAACGCCATGAGGTCGGAGGCGACGAAGACCGCGTCCAGGTCCGGGCAGGCGTCCAGCAGGCGACGCATGGCGGCCGCGCCGCTGCCTTCACTGAAGTCGCCGTACGCGATCAGGTCGGGGTTGACGCCGGCCCCGGTGGCCTTGACCGCCTCGGTGTAGCCGGTCAACCGGGCCAGGCCGACGCCCATGTCCTGCGTGCCGGCGATGGTGGCGATGCGTCGCCGCCCCTGCCGCGCCAGGTACTCCACCGCCTGCCGGGCCCCGCCAACGTTGTCCACGTCGACAAACCAGGCCGGTTGGGCGCCGGGTTGCAGCATCCGGGCGGGCCGACCGCCGAGCACGGCGGGCAGGCCGCGCTCCTCCAGCAGCGTCGGCAGCGGGTCGGAGTCGTGCAACGACAACAGCAGTACGCCGTCGACGTGCTGGTTGGTGAGGTGGTGCTCGACCCGTTCCCGTTCCACCGGCGACTGGGCCATGGCCAGCCAGAGCTGCATCGGTGTCTCCAGCAGCCCGGAGCTGATCCCCCGCACGATCGCGGCGAAGAACGGCTCGGTGAAGACCCGCTCGCCGGATTCGGACACCACCAGCGCGACGGAGTCGGTCCGCTGGGTGACGAGCGCACGGGCGGCCCGGTTCGGCACGTACCCCAGCTCGGCGATGGCCTGTTGGACCGCGGCCCGGGCCTCCGGGCTGACCTGGGGCGAGCCGTTGACCACGCGGGAGACCGTGCCCCGACCGACGCCGGCACGCGCCGCGACCGCATCGAGGGTCGGGCGCCCGAGCGACCGGGTGCGCTGCGTTGTCATCGTCTGCTCCTCCGACGGCGGGCGGACCCGGCGCCACCTGCGAGAGGTGGACGCCGGGGCCGTCCTGATGGCTGGCCCGAGCCTATTGTGCGGCCAGACCGTTGCGCCGGATCACCGAGGCGTACCACTTGGCGCTGGACTTGGGGGTGCGGACCTGGCTGTCATAGTCGACGTGGATCATGCCGAACCGCTTGGTGTAACCCCAGGCCCATTCGAAATTATCCATCAGCGACCAGGCAAAGTATCCCCGCAGAGGCACTCCGGCGTCGATCGCCTCGTGGGCGGCACGCAGGTGGGCGTCGAAGTAGGCCAGCCGATCGACGTCGTCGACCTGCCCGTCGACCACCGAGTCGACGAACGCGGAGCCGTTTTCGGTGACGTACAGGGGCAGGTCGGTGTAACCGTGCACCCGGCGCAGCGTCTCGGTGAGACCCGGGGCGTCGATCTCCCAGCCCATGTCGGTGACCGGAACGCCACGGGTGACGAACCGGACGTCCTCGCTGCCCGGCCAGCACGAGGGGGCCGGGTCGGCCGCCTCGCCCTCGACCGGCGCGGCGACCACGTGCCTGCTGTAGTAGTTGACCCCGACCAGGTCCAGTGGAGTGGAGATGGTCGCCAGGTCGCCGTCGCGCACGTGCTCGAAGTCGGTCACAGTGCTGAGGTCGGCCACCAGGTCCTCCGGGTACGACCCGCGCAACAGCGGATCCAGGAAGAACCGGTTGGCCAAGCCGTCGATACGCCGGGCGGCGTCGGCGTCGGCGGGACTGTCAGTGGCCGGGTCGACCGGGTAGAGGTTGACTGTCACGCCCACCTCGGCGGCCGGCCGGGCGGCCCGCATTGCCTGCACGGCCAGGCCGTGACCGAGCATCAGGTGGTGACCGGCACGCACCGCGTCCGCTCCGTTGGTGCGGCCGGGGGCGTGCACGCCGGAGCCGTAGCCGAGGAACGCTGAGCACCACGGCTCGTTCAGCGTGGTCCAGTAGCGCACCCGGTCACCGAGCGCGTCGGCCATCAGTGTGGTGTAGTCGGCGAAGCGGGCCGCGGTGTCCCGCGCCGGCCAGCCGCCGGCGTCTTCCAACGGCTGCGGCAGGTCCCAGTGGTAGAGGGTGAGCCACGGCTCGATGCCGTTGGCCAACAGCTCGTCCACCAGTCGCCGGTAGAAGTCCAGGCCGGCCGGGTTGGCCGCACCGGTGCCGGTGGGCTGCACCCGGGACCAGGAGACCGAGAAACGGTACGACTTCAGGCCCAGCTCGGCCATCAGCGCGACGTCGTCGCCGAGGCGGTGGTAGTGGTCGCACGCCACGTCCCCGGTGTGCCCGGAGACGACACGACCCTCGGTGTGGCTGAAGGTGTCCCAGATCGACGGGGCACGGCCGTCCACGGCCGCCGCTCCCTCGATCTGGTACGCCGCCGTCGCGGCCCCCCAGAGGAATCCGGGTGGAAAGGTCAGCCCGGGACGCTCGTCGAGGACGTCGACGGCGGGTGGGCTGGCGGGGTTGCTCACGACTTGACGGCACCTTCCATGATCCCGCCGATGATCTGGCGGCCAAACACGAGAAAGACGATTACCAGGGGGATGGTGCCGATCGCCGTGGCGGCGAACACCTGGGAGTAGTCGGTGTAGTAGGCGTACGAGAGGAAGGAGAGCGAGACCTGGAGGGTCGGGTTCTCCGGGGTGAGGATGGCGTACGGCCAGAGGAACGAGTTCCAGGTTTCCATGAAGGTCAGCAGACCGAGGACGCCGGCGGCCGGGCGCAGCGCGGGCAGCACGATGCTCCAGTAGATCCGGAACGTGCTCGCGCCGTCGACGCGGCCGGCCTCGATCAGCTCGTCGGAGATCGCCTGGCTGGCGTACTGCCGCATCATGAACACGCCGAAGGCGGTGACGAGGAACGGCACGGTGACCGCGTAGAGGGTGTCGTACCACCCCAGGTCCTGCATCATGCCCCAGAGCGGGATGAGCCCCATCTGGGTCGGGATCATCATGGTGACGATGATCGCCAGCAGGAGGGCGTTGCTGCCGCGGAACTTCAGCTTGGCGAAGGCGAACCCGGCCAGCGAACCGGTGAGCACCACCGAGACGGTGACCACCGAGGAGACGATGATCGAGTTCATCATGCCGGTGAGGAAGTTGGCGGCGTCGTTGTCGAGCACCCGCCCGAAGTTGTCACCGAACGCGCCACCGGGGGTCAGCGGCGGCGGCACGTCGTTGATGTTGTCCAGGCTGCGGGTGCCGATCACCAGCATGTAGTAGAACGGGTAGATCGACAGCAGCGCCGCCAGGACGAGCGCCAGGTAGGTCAACGGGCTGGTGCGCCACAGGCGCTGGGAAGCCGAGATCATCGATCTCTCCTCACTTCGCCGAGCGGCGGACGAGTAGGAAGTTGAACAGCGACACCACGATGATGATCATGAAGATCGCCCAGGCGACCGCGGCTCCGTAGCCGGCGGTGTTCAGGTTCACGATGCCCATCTCGTACATGTACATGGCCAGCGTCTGGAACTCCCGCTGGTTGCCGCCGATGATGTTGCCGTTGCCGAACAGCAGGGGCTCGGTGAAGAGCTGCATGCCGCCGATCGTGGACAGGATGACCACGAAGATGAAGGTGGGCTTGAGCATGGGCAGGGTGATCTGCCAGAACTGCCGCCACGGACCGGCGCCGTCGATCTCCGCAGCCTCGTAGAGGTCCTTCGGGATCGCCTGCATGCCGGCGAGCAGGATCAGGGTGTTGTACCCGGTCCACCGCCAGTTGACCATGGAGGAGATGGCCGTCCAGGAACTCCACCGGTGCCCGTCCCAGTCGACAGGGTCGACACCGACGAAGCTGAGCAGCCAGTTGAACAGGCCGAACTCCCGCTGGAACAACATTCCGAAGACGATCGCGACAGCGGCCACCGACACCACGTTCGGCATGAAGATGGCCATCCGGAAGAACGTCTTGGCGCGCAGTAGGGACCGGTTGAGCAGGTTCGCCAGGAAGAGGGCGAGCAACAACTGGGGGATGGTCGACAGGGCGAAGATGCCGAACGTGTTGACCAGCGCGTTCCAGAAGTACTCGTCGGACACCAGCCGGGTGTAGTTGTCGAAGCCGATGAACGTGTGCTCGCCGATCATGTCCCAGTCGTGCAGCGACATCCAAGCGGTGCGCAGCATCGGGTACAGCCCGAATACACCGAAGAGCACGAAGAACGGGGCGATGTAGAGGTACGGCGAGTACTTGACATCGAGGCGGTTGAGTAACCTTCCCCGTCGACGTCGGCGAGAGACGTCGGGAGAAGGCGGTGCTGCTGGCGACGGCCGTGCCGTCGTGGCCGACAGGCTCATGCGAATTTCCTTTTCCGGCGAGGCCCGGGGGCCCTCGCGCAGGGCGCTACGCGGAGGGGACCGGCCGGTGGCGTCCGGGAAGCCCCGAACGCCACCGGCAGGGAATCACTCAGAAGGCACCCTGAGTCTTTGCGTCCTTCGTGAACTGCTCCCAGGCCTTGGCCTTGTCGGCCTGCCCGTTCTCGAACGCCCGCAGGGCAGGCTCGAGCGCGTTCTCCTTCACCGCCTGGTGCTTCGGGCCCAGGTGGATCGGCTGGATCTTGGCGACGCTCTCCCCGAAGATCTTGCCGGTCGGCGCGTTGCTGAAGTACTCGTTGGTGTAGCTGAGGAACGCCTCGTTCTTCAGCGCCTCCAGGTTGGTGGGCAGCGGGCCCTTGAGCTTGAAGGCCTCCACCTGGCTCTTGGCGTTGGTCAGGTACTCGGCGAGCTTCGCCGCCTCCTTCGGGTACTTGCTCTGCGCCGGAACGGCGAGCCACGAGCCGCCCCAGTTACCGCCGCCACCAGGCACGGACGCGACGTCCCACTTGCCCTTGTTGGCCGGACCGGAGTTGTCCGACACGATGCCGAGCATCCAGGACGGGCAGAAGGTGGCCGCGAACGTGCCCTGCTTGAAGCCACCCGACCACTCCGGCGACCAGGTGGACGCCTTGGCGGAGATGTCCGCCATCGAGGTGGCGGTGTCCCAGGCGTTCTTCACCGCGGGGCTGGTGTCCGCGATGACGTTGTCTTCCTTGTCGTAGAACAGGTCACCGTTGCCCTGGAAGAGCACGCCGTTGGAGACGGCGGTGATCGAGTCGATGAACGCCTTGCCGCCGCTGCCCTGCTTGTACTTCAGGCCGGCGTCGTGGAAGCCCTTCCAGTCCGGCCAGAGCGCCGACACCTGGTCGCGCTCGGCGGGCAGACCGGCAGCCTGGAACAGGTCCTTGCGGTAGCAGACGGCGAGGCTGCCGACGTCGGTCGGCAGGCCGATCAGCCGACCGTCCGGCGCCTTGCCCAGCTCCCACTTCCAGGGCAGGTACTCCTTCGAGTGGTCGGGGACCAGCGGGCTGAGGTCGGCCCAGTTGCGCGCGTTGGGCTTGAACTCGTTGAGGATGCCCTCTTCCAGCGCGGTGACGTCCGCCGCGCCCTTGCCGGTGGCCAGGTAGCGGACCAGCTTCGGCCGGTACTCACCGAGCTGTGCGGTCTTGCGCAGCTCGACCTTGATGCCGGTGTCCTTCTCGTACTGCTTGACGAGCTCGTCGTAGCCCATCTCGCCGAACGTGTCGACGACCAGCTTGGCCGGCTTCTCGCCGGCCGCCGGCTTGTCGTCGTCCTTGCCGCAGGCCGCGAGACCGCTGATTGCGGTGACCGCAGCCAGGGCAGCGACCGCCAGGCGGGTACGCCGCGTGGTGACACTCATGCGCTGACCCCTCTTTCCGGTGGTGAGGCTGATGTGTGTGGTGGGGGGTGTCTCATCGCGCCAGGCCGGGGATGCGTGAGTGACCCATGCCACCTCCGGGAGCGCTCCCATGAGATTGCCGGCGGGTAACGGGAGTGTCAATAGGGCGATGGGAGCGTTCCCAGATCGTTACCGCTGATCACTCCCGCAACAGCCACCCCAGCGGCACCACCCGGAGCGGGTCTCAGCAGAAGCTGGATCGGTTCAGCAGAAGCGGCGCAGGAGGGTGGTCGCCCGTTCCGGGTCGAAGCCGGACGGGTCGAAGGCCGGACCCGCCCAGTCGCGCAGCACCGCGTGGCGGGAGCTGACGAGGTCGGCAGTGGGACTCTGGTCGTCCAGGGCTTCCAGGAGCGCCTGGTAGCCCAACGGCCCGCCGACACCCTCCGGCGGGCAGGCCCGCTCACCGGCCAGGCAGACCGGGTACCGCTCGTCGGGGTCGGCTGTCAACGCGTCCTCCACGACCAGGTCGTGCTCCCACCAGTCACCGAAGTCGTACGTGTAGGAGAACCGGCTGCCCTTGCCGAGCACCGCGTCGAGCCGCACGTCCAGCTCGTCGTGCGACGCCAACTCCCCGTCCGGGTCTGGCTCGCCGTACTGCACGGCATCGATCTCGAACGAGTGCAGGTGGCAGTCCCGCCAACCCATCGCGTGCTGCACCACCCGGTGCAGCCGGTCCAGCGTGTAGCCGGCCGGCACGAGCACACGGCGCCACACCGGCGGCCGGGTCCCGCCGAGGGACATCTTCAGCTGGAAGATCTGACGCGACATGCTGTCCTGTCCTCCCGCGGCTTAGGCTGCGAGCATGATCTGCCGAGCGTGCCGGGCCCGGCGACACGACGACTGCCCGGGCCGGAACTGGTGCGACTGCCAGCACCGTACCGCCGAACCCACCCCTCCGGTCACCGGTCCGGCCGGCGAATGACCGTCGGAATTCCGATCCGACGGCTCTGGCCCGAGCCGTCGACGCAGCCCCTCGACGACACCGAACTGACCGCCCTCTACGGTCGCGCCGACCAACCCCGGCTTCGGGTGAACTTCGTGACCAGCGTGGACGGCGCGGTCAGCGTGGACGGCTACTCCGCGGGGCTCTCCGGCGAGCCTGACAAACGGGTGTTCGGCCTGCTGCGGATGACCTGCGACGCCCTGGTGGTGGCCGCCGGCACGTTCCGCCACGAGGGGTACCGGGCGGTCCGCCTGAACGAGACCCGCCGCGCCTGGCGTCGGGCCAACGGGCTCGCCGAGTACCCGACGCTGGTGGTCGTCTCCGGCTCCCTCGACCTGGACCCGGCGCAGGCCGCCTTCGCCGACGCGCCGACCCGCCCGATCGTGCTCACCCACACCGACACCGACCCACCGCCCGGGCTCACCGACGTCGCCGACGTGCTGCGCTGCGGCACCGGGCGGGTCGACCTGGCCGCCGGCCTCGCCGAGCTGCACGGACGCGGGCTGACCCAACTGCTCTGTGAGGGCGGCCCGCACCTGTTCGGCGCGTTGACCGCCGCCGACCTGGTGGACGAGCTGTGCCTCACCGTCTCGCCGCTGCTGGCCGGGCCCGGCCCCGGCCGGATCACCGCCGGCGACACCGCGCCACCCCGGCATCTGCCGTTGCGGCACGTGCTCGCCGCCGAGGACGGCGTCCTCCTGCTCCGCCACGCCCGTCGGTAGGTCGGTTGGCGCGCAGCGAGGCGCGGATGAGATCAGTCCGTGAGCACCGCCCCCGGAGCCCACGGGATCCGGTAGCGCTGGCCGTCCGCGGTACTCGCCCAGACCTGCACCTCGTCGTACGGCTCGGCGGCGACCACCTCCGCCACCGCGCCGCGCGGCGCCGGGCCGACCGGGTGCGACACGCCTGCGGCGACGACCTCGACGGTACGGCCCGGCGGCGCCTGGACCAGCACGTAGAGCCGACCACCGGAGCGCCGCGCCACTGCCACACCCAGCCCGCTGCCGGTGGCTCGGACCGCCGTACAGGCCGCGTCACCGTCGACGCAGGCCAGGTCGTACGAGAGGTAGTCACTCAGCCGCCGCGGATCTCCCCCGTCCGGGGCGGTCCAGACCTCCGCCGCCCGACCCCCGGCGGCCCGCTCCGCGCCGTGTGGCTCCCGTCCGACAAGCACGAGCGTCTCCGTCCCGGCACGGCCGACGGCGACCACCTGCGCCTGCGTCACGGGCCGACCGTCAGGATCGACGATCCCGGCCGGGACGTCGACAACCGCGCTCGGCCCGATGCCGCCGGCCTCGCCGTCACCGCGACCGACCGGCCCCAGCTGCGAACCCAGCAGCACCCCCACGGCGACCGCTACCGCGGCCGTGCCGCCCGACAGCAGCAGACGTCGGCGACGCCGCGCCCGGCCACCCGTGATGACCCGGCGGGCGAAGTCGGGCGGCAGTTCCACGGTTGCGACAGCATGGTCGAGCAGGCCGGCCACCTCGTGGTCACGCATGGTTCTCCTCCGCGAGGTCGAGATCGAGTGGAGAGACACCGGCGGCTTCCAGTCGGGTCCGCAGACGGTGCAGACCACGGGAAGCCTGGCTCTTCACCGAGCCCACCGAACAGTCCAGTTCGGCGGCTGCCTCCGCCTCGGAGAAGCCAAGCCAGTACCGGAGCACCACCACCGCCCGCATCCGCGGTGGAAGCTCCCGCAGTGCCTCCAGCAGCAGCTCCCGGTCGTCGACACGGGTCATCTCATCCTGCTGCGGCGTCGCGTCCGGAAGACCGGCGACCCGACGTCGGTTCCACGGCGAGCGCCACCGGCTGACCAGCCGGTTGGTCATCGCGCGACGCAGGTAGGCCTCCGGCTGCCGTTGCCGGACCACGTGCCAGCGCGGGTACGCCTGCTCCAGCACCTCCTGCAGCAGGTCCTCGGCGTCCGCCCGCTGCCCGGTGATCAGTACGGCGAAGCGGAGCAGTCGCGGGCCGCTCGTCGCGACGAAAGCGCCGAAGTCGTCATTCATGCGTGCTCCATGCCTAGGTAACGCGACCGGCGCTCCGCGAGTTGAGTCCGGACCTCGCGCGGTGTACACGTACACGACTCCCGCCCACCTGGTGCGCTCGGTCGAGCACCCAGCGTCATGAGTGTGACGGCGCATGGTGTCGTCCGCCGCGTCGCGTGGCGACCTGTCGTACTCCTCGGGCAGGATGCACTGCATGCGCGCCGACAGTGATGCCCGAGCGACCCGAGCCGCCCGATGACCGACGCCGAGCTCGACAGCCCGGGCGAAGTCGTCGGGCGGGTGCTGGGCACCGCCGACGCCACCCCGTTGCAGTTCTGGACGGCGGTCGCGCCCGGCAGCTACCTCCAGCTCGACGACGTGGTGGTCACCCGGCGGGAGCTGCCGGACCGGGAGCCGGTGACGATCGCCGGGGTGGTCACCCAGGTCCGCGCTCGGCACGAGGGCGCCCAGTTCGAGTCCGACGTGTTCGCCATCGCCGACGGCACGCTGCCCGCGCAGGTGCAGGAGGCCGCCGAGGTCACCACCACCCGGGTCGATCCGGAGCTGTACGTGCCGCCGACCCCGGGCGCGGTGGTGCACCGGGCCGAGGGCGACGCCCGGGCGCGCGCGCTGCACTTCGACCGGATGGAGCGGCGCATCCCGATGGGAATGGGTCGGGACGGCGTCCCGGTCTATCTCAACGCCGACTTCCTCGACGGCAGCCGGGGCGCACACGTCTCGATCTCCGGCATCTCCGGGGTGGCCACCAAGACCAGCTTCGCCACCTTCCTGCTCTACTCGGTGTTCCGCTCCGGGGTGCTGGGCGGCGACGCGGTCAACGCCAAGGCGCTGATCTTCAACGTCAAGGGTGAGGACCTGCTCTTCCTGGACCACCCCAACACCCGCCTCGACGAGCCCACCCGCGCGGCGTACGCGAAGCTCGGGCTGAGTGCCGGCGCCTTCCCCGACGTGCGGGTCTACGCCCCGCCCCGGGTCGGTGACCCGGCCGGCACGCCGGATGTGAGCAGCCGGCTCACCGGGGTGGACTCGTTCTACTGGACGCTGGACGAGTTCTGCGCCGACCGTCTCCTGCCGTACGTCTTCGCCGACGCCGACGACGAGCGCCAGCAGTACACGATGGTGGTCCACTCGGTGGCCGCGCACCTGGCCCGCTACGCCCAGCCGGCCGACGGCGGGGTGAGCATCGACGGGGTCCGGCTCGGCTCCTACGGCGACCTGGTCGACCACATCGTCGACCAGCTCAACGACGACGAGACCCGCTCGGACTGGGCGGGCAGCGCGGTCGGTCTGGGCACCGTCAACGCGTTCGCCCGACGGTTGATCGGCAGCAAGAAGGACCTGGCCCGGCTGATCCGTGGCGACCTCGCCACCCGTCGCCCGCACTCGATCAACACCAGCGAGTCCGCGCAGGTCACCGTCGTCGACCTGCACAACCTTCCGGACCGCGCCCAGCGGTTCGTGGTGGGTGTGACGCTGAAGAGCGAGTTCGAGCGCAAGGAGAAGTCCGGCACCGCCAAGCCGTTGCTCTTCGTCGTGCTCGACGAGCTCAACAAGTACGCCCCCCGGGAGGGCTCCTCGCCGATCAAGGAGGTCCTGCTGGACATCGCCGAGCGGGGCCGCTCGCTCGGGGTGATCCTGATCGGCGCGCAGCAGACGGCGAGTGAGGTGGAGCGGCGGATCGTCACCAACTCGGCGATCCGGGTGGTCGGCCGGCTCGACCCGGCGGAGGCGTCCCGCCCGGAGTACGGCTTCCTGCCGCCCGCGCAGCGCCAGCGGGCGTTGCTGGCCAAGCCGGGGACCATGTTCGTCAACCAGCCGGACATCCCGGTGCCGCTCTGCCTGGAGTTCCCGTTCCCGGCCTGGGCCACCCGGGTCTCCGAGGCGGGCCGGGCACCATCGGAGACGCTGCGCTCGATCACCCAGTCCGCCGACCCGTTCGCCGTGGTGGGCTCCGGCGGCGGCACCGACGACGACATCCCGTTCTAGCTAGGGGCCGGCACAGCCATGAAGATCCTGCACACCTCCGACTGGCACGTGGGAAAGGTGCTCAAGGGGCAGTCCCGGGCCGACGAGCACAAGGCCGTGCTGGCCGGGGTGATCGAGATCGCCCGTGCCGAACAGCCGGATCTGGTGATCGTCGCCGGTGACCTCTACGACACCGCAGCGCCCAGCTCGGAGGCGACCCGCCTGGTCACCAGGGCGTTGACGGCGTTGCGGCGGACCGGCGCGGACGTGGTGGCGATCGGCGGCAACCACGACAACGGCCCGGCGCTGGACGCGCTACGCCCCTGGGCCGATGCCGCCGGCATCACGCTGCGCGGCGGGGTGCGGGAAAACCCGGACGAGCACGTCATCGACGGCACCACAGCAGGTGGCGAGCGGTGGCGGCTGGCCGCGTTGCCGTTCCTGTCCCAGCGGTACGCGGTGCGCGCGTTGGAGATGTACGAGCTGACCGCCGCGGAGACCAATCAGACGTACGCCGACCACCTGGGCCGGGTGCTGGGGCGACTGACCGAGGGTTTCACCGAACCGGACCGGGTGCACCTGGTCACCGCGCATCTGACGGTGACCGGCGCGGCCACCGGTGGTGGTGAGCGCGACGCGCATACGGTGTTGGGCTACGCCGTTCCGGCCACCGTCTTTCCGGCCACCGCGCACTACGTGGCGCTGGGTCACCTGCACCGGGCGCAGCGGGTCGCGGGCCCCTGCCCGGTGCGGTACAGCGGTAGTCCGCTCGCTGTGGACTTCGGTGAGCAGGAGAACATCCCCTCGGTGACGATTGTCGAGGTGACGGCCAGCACCGCAGCCCGGGTGCGGGAGGTGCCGGTGACGGCGGCGAGCGCGCTGCGGACGGTGCGGGGCACCCTGGCCCAGCTCGCCGAGATCGAGGCACCGGACGCGTGGCTGCGGGTGTACGTGCGGGAGCAGCCCCGCGCCGGTCTGCGCGAGGAGGTCCAGGAGCTGCTCCCCCGGGCCCTGGAGATCCGGATCGACCCGGAGCTGTTGGCCGCGCCGGGCAGCGGCGCGCGCATCGCCCAGCGGTCGGGGCGTTCGCCCCGGGAGTTGTTCGCCGACTACCTGGACAGCCGGGGCCACGCCGACGAGGGTGTCCGGGAGCTCTTCGACGAGCTTTTCGAGGAGGTCGAGCACTGATGCGTCCGATGCGGTTGGACATGGCCGGGTTCACTGTCTTCCGGGACGAGACCACAGTCGACTTCACCGACGCCGACTTCTTCGCGCTGATCGGCCCTACCGGTTCGGGCAAGTCGACAGTGCTGGACGCGATCTGCTTCGCCCTCTACGGCATGGTGCCCCGCTGGGGTGGTGCCCGAGGGTTGGCGAACGCGCTCGCGCCGTCGGCGACCGAGGCGCGGGTCCGCCTGGTCTTCGAGTCCGGCGGCGCCCGGTACGTGGCGACCCGGGTGGTCCGCCGGGACGGCCGGGGCAACGTGAAGACCGCCAACGCCGGGTTGCAGCTGATGCCGGCCGGCTTCGACGTGACCAAACTCGACACCGGGTTGAGTCCGGACGACCTCGGTGAGGTGGTGGCCGGCACCCCCGCCGAGATGGAGCAGGCGGTGCTGGAGGCGGTCGGGCTGCCGTACGAGCAGTTCACCAGCTGTGTGGTGCTGCCGCAGGGGCAGTTCGCCGACTTCCTGCACGCCAAGCCGGCGACCCGGCAACAGATCCTGGTCAACCTGCTGGGCCTGGGCGTCTACGAGGACGTGCAGAAGAAGGCGACGGCGCGCGCCGCGCAGGCGGAGGCCCGGCTGGAGGCGGTCGACCAGGTGCTCGCCGGGTTGACCGGCGTGGACGACGAGGCGTTGGCCGAGGCCGACGCCCGGGTGGAGCGGATGGCCGAGCTGGCGGCCGCGGTGGCCGAGGCGGTGCCGGAGCTGGCGGCGGCCCGGGTCACCGCCCGGGAGGCCGCGGCGGCGCTGACCGCGCTGGACGACGAGTTGACAGTGCTGACCGGGGTGCGCGCGCCGGCCGGGGTGGCCGCCGTCGCTCGCGCGGTCGCCGCGGCACGGGCCGACGCCGAGGCGGCGGCGACCGGGGTGTCGCTGGCCGAGGAGCGGGAGGACAAGCTGCGCGGCGAGCTGGCCGCCGCCGGTGACGAGAGCGCGCTGCGACTGCAACTGCGGGCGTACGACGATCGGGATCGGCTGTCCGGCGAGGCGGACACGGTCCGGGCGACGGTGCGCGCGGCGAATGACGAGCACGCCGCCTCGGTGGCGGCGCTGGCCGCCGCACGGGTGGTCGCCGAGCGGGCCGACGCCGAGCTGGAGGCGGCCTTCCGGGCGCACGAGGAGGCGAAGGCCACCGACCTGGCGGTGAGCCTGCGGGTCCACCTGCATGCCGGCGCGGCGTGCCCGGTGTGCGAGCAGCCGGTGGCCGAGGTGCCGGCGGTGCCGGCCGATTCGGCGGTGGCGGCCGCGACGGCGGCGGGCAAGGCCGCGCGGGCCGCTACCAAGGCCGCGCAGGCGACGGTGCAGGAGCGGGACACGGCGGCGCGGGAGCTGGAGCGGCTGCTGGTGCAGGCGCGAGCCCGGCAGGAGCAGACGGAGGCCCGGCTGGCCGAGCTGGACGGGCAGCTCTCCGGTGCGGCTGAGCCGGCCGTGCTGCGCCGGGAGTTGGCCGAGCACGCCCGGTTGCGGCGCGCGCTGGAGGAGGCGGCGACCGCGGTTCGGGCCGGTCGCGAGACCGCTCGGCAGGCCCGGGCCGCTGTGGACGCCGCCGAGGAGCGGCTGCGCTCGGCGTGGCGGGCCTTTGACACCGCCCGTGACGGGTTGGCCCGGTTCGGCCCACGGGCGACCGATCGGGACGACGTGGCTGCCGCGTGGGCGACGCTGACCGAGTGGGCGACCACCGAGGCGGACCGCCGCCGCGTCGAGCGGGCCGGTCGGGCCGCCGCGGTGGCGGAGGCCGAGTCGGTGGCCGACGGGGTGCAGCGGGCCATCGCTGGCATCTTCGCCGCCGCCGACGTGCCGGTCGGGGACGACCCGGTGCACGCGGCGACGGTGGCGGTGGAGCGGGCCGACGCCGACCGACGGCGGCTGCACGAGCGTCGCGAGCAGGCCGGGACGTTGCGCGAGCAGCGGGCGGGGCACGAGCGGGAGGCGCAGGTGGCGCGCGCGCTCGCCGGGCACCTGCGGGCCAACAACTTCGAGCGGTGGTTGCTGGCGGAGGCGTTGGACCTGCTGGTCGACGGCGCGTCGGGGATCCTGCGCGAGCTGTCCTCCGGGCAGTACGAGCTGGTGCACGACAAGGGTGAGTTCGTGGTGGTGGACCACCATGACGCGGGGCTGCGTCGCGGCGTGCGCACCCTCTCCGGGGGTGAGACGTTCCAGGCGTCGCTGGCGCTGGCGTTGGCGCTCTCCGAGCAGTTGGCCGGGATGTCCACCACTGCGGCCAGCCTGGAGTCGATCGTCCTGGACGAGGGTTTCGGCACGCTCGACGCCGCCACCCTGGACACGGTGGCGGCGACCCTGGAGAACCTGGCGGCCCGGGGCGATCGGATGGTCGGGGTGGTCACCCACGTGCCGGCGTTGGCCGAGCGGATCCCGGTCCGCTTCGAGGTGCGCAAGGATGCCCGGTCAGCGCGCGTGGAGCGGACGGGCCGGTGAGCGACGCCGCGTTCTTCGTCGATTCGTGGGATCCGGCGTACGGGGCGTCGTTCGAGGCGTCCGCCGCCGGGCCGGCCGCGCCGAGCAGCGCCCAGGTCGACGCGGACGTGGAGCTGCCCGCCGTGGACTGGCGGGCGATCGGGGTACGCCCCGGGGTGCGGGCGCCCGACGTGGTGTTGCTCGTCGACGGGGTTCGCCGCATCGACGCGAGCATCTGGACGGCGGAGACCGACGGCGTGTCGTTCCCCGGGTTGGCCGCCTCGTACGCGGCCGGGGTGGTCCGGTGCGACCTGGGTCGGGGTGCGGCGCAGTTGGCGGGCACCCGGGTTGGTCGGGGCCTGTTCACCGCGAGCCCTTCGGCGCAGGACGTGGTGGCGGGTGCGATCCGTTACCCGGTGCACCGGGTGGGTGGCGCCGGTGAGCTGGCGAAGCTGCCGGCGGCCGTGCAGGGCCCGCTGACCGCGTTGGAGGTGGCGGTGTCCGACGCCGCCCGGGTCGACGGTGACCTGTTGGTGGTGGACGGCCCGTTGCGTAGTCGCCGGCAGTTGCCGCGCACCCTGGGCTACATCAAGACGCAGCACAGTCAGTACCTGGATGCCCGGCTGACCGCGGTGGTGACGGGCATGGCGTCGGGTGAGCGCTCCCCGGTGTTCCGGCTCGGCACCGCCTGGGGCGGTTGGTCGTGGTATTTGCGGCTGCCGGTGGCGATCGGTGCGCCGTGGGCGGGCATCGTCCGGGTGGAGTGCTCCGCCGACCTGCCCGTCGAGGCGGCGATCGAGCTGGCCGACCTGTCGCTGGCGACCCTGCCGCGCTTCGCTTCCACCCCGTACAAGGATCCGCGGGCCCCGCAGAACCTGATTCCGATCGCCGGTCTGGAGCGTCGACTGCGGGCCCTGCTCGGCGATTCCCGGCTGCTGCACCGCGCGTTGACCGCCGCGGCCCGCGCCGCCCGATGAGCGCGGAGACTGGTTACGGTGGGGCGTAAACGGGCTGGTGACCGGGTGGTCGAGCAGGTGGACACCGGGCTGG
This sequence comes from Micromonospora sp. NPDC048947, assembly GCF_040649495.1. NCBI lineage: Bacteria > Bacillati > Actinomycetota > Actinomycetes > Micromonosporales > Micromonosporaceae > Micromonospora > Micromonospora sp. NPDC048947. The sequence continues at coordinate 27,353 of NZ_JBEZFO010000017.1, read as the reverse complement.
CGGAGTTGGTGCCGGATCCGGACCGGGCCGGCTCGTGGACGCTGCTGCTCGACGGCGCGCCGCAGTCGCACGTCGACCTGACCGATCCCACCCACCTGGAGTTCGAGTACGTGCGGCGGTTGGCCGCGGCAGTGGATCTGATCGCACCTGCCGGTGCGCCGCTGCGGGTGTTGCATCTGGGTGGTGGTGCGTTGACCCTGCCCCGGTACGTCTCCGCCACCCGACCCGGATCGACCCAGCGGGTGTCCGAGGTGGATGGTGCGCTGGTGGAGCTGGTCCGTCGGGCGTTGCCGTGGCCGTCCGACGCCCGCTTGCGGGTCCGGGTGGAGGATGCCCGCGCGGTGCTGGCGTCCACCCGGGAGGCCAGCTACGACGTGGTGGTCGCCGACGTGTTCGCCGGTGCGCGTACGCCGGCCCACCTCACGTCTGTGGAGTACGCGGCCGAGGTGGCCCGGGTGCTTCGCCCCGCCGGTTGGTACCTGGCGAACCTGGCCGACGGTCCGCCGCTGCGGCACGCCCGTGGGCAGGTCGCCACGGTCCGTTCGGTGCTGCCGCAGGCCTGTCTGGTCGGGGACGCGGCGGTGCTGCGGGGGCGCCGGTACGGCAATCTGGTGCTGGCCGCCGGGCGGTCCGCACCGCCGGTGCCGGAGCTGACCAGACGCGCCGCCGGTGACTGGTTCCCCGGTCGGGTGGTGGCCGGCGACGACCTGGACCGCTTCGTCGGTGGCGCGCAGGTGGTGCGGGACGCCGACGGGACCGGCTCCGATCCGCCACCGCCGGGGCTGTTCTCGGTGCGCCGCTGACCGTCCACTCCATATCGGTGGGGAAGTTTTTCCGTCGTTTGTTGATCCGCTGGGGCCGGCGCTGCGTACCACCGGGCGGCCCACCTCGTGGGCCGGCGTTGGTCACGGACATCCCGGAGGTCTGCATGCACGCGGTGGCGGCCGGTTGGCATGGCGACGCGGTACGCGCTGACTGGTTGTCGGCGCGACCCTCGTCACGGTCAACCTCGTCTGCCCGGGGGGTCGACGCGCGGGCGACGCCTCGCCAGAATGGTCCGGTGACGCCGCGACCGGCGCCCGGACGCCATCAGGCGACGACAACCGAGGCCAGCCACTCCGACCAGTTGATCCGTCAGCTCTATGCCGAGCATGCCGGCCCGTTGCTGATGTTCGTCATGCGCCTGACCGGGGGGGACCGGCAGCGCGCGGAGGACATCGTCCAGGAGACGCTGCTGCGGGCCTGGCGCAACGCGCACCGCCTGGGCACCCAGGGGCAGGGTTCGCTTCGGCCGTGGTTGGTCACTGTGGCCCGCCGCATCGCCATCGACGAGCACCGCAGCCAGGAGGCCCGGCCGCCGGAGACGTACGACCGGGACCTCACCGCGTTCGCCGAGGCGGACAGCACCGACCGGGTGCTGCGGACCATGACTGTGGCGGACGCGCTGCGTACGCTCAGTCAGTCGCACCGGGAGATCCTGATCTCGACGTACTTCCGGGGGCGGACGGTGCCGGAGGCCGCCGAGGAGTTGGGTCTGCCGCTCGGCACCGCCAAGTCGAGGGTCTACTACGCGCTGCGCGCGCTGCGCACGGCTCTGCAGGAGCGGGGGGTGACAGAATGAGCCGGCCGGAGCATATGGACGTCGCGGCGTACGCGCTCGGTGTGCTCGACGAGCAGGACACTGAGCGGTTCGAGGAGCATCTCGCCACCTGCTGGGCGTGCGCGGCCGAGTTGGAGACGATGGTGCCGGTGGTCGGGCTGCTCTCCGACATCGACGGCGAGACGATGATGGCGCTGGAGCAGACGGCGACCGACCCGGCTCTGCTGGACCGGACGCTCGGCGCGGTCCGGGCCGACCGGCGGCGTACCCGGTTTCGTCACATGCTCGCTACGGCCGCCGCGATCGTGGTCTTCGGCGGTCTGACCGGGTACGGCTTCGTCAGCGTGACCGGCAACGAGCAACCGCCGGGGGTGCTCGCCGAGTCGACGCCGAGCGCGCCGAACGACCCGACGACGAGCGTGCCGACGGCCGCGCCGAGCGGCCCGGGTGTGGGCGGCACCGAGGTGGAGGGCGATCAGGTCGAGGCGACCGACCCGACCACCGGTGTGCAGACCACGATGTTCCTGGTGACCAAGGACTACGGCACCCGGATCAATTTCAGCCTGCGGAAGCTGCCCGGCCCACGTATCTGCCGACTGGTGGTGGTACGCAAGAACGCCACCACCGAGGTCATCTCGACCTGGTCGGTGCCGGAGGGCGGGTATGGCACCAACACCCGGCCGCAGGGTCTCGAACTGAGCGCCACGACGTCGGCTCTGCCGCCTGACATCAAGCAGCTCCAGGTGCAGTCGGTGGATGCCAACGGCGTGGCGAGTCCGCTGGTCACCGTACCCATGTAAGCGTGCCTACCGCATCGGCGCCGGTCATTGTCACAATGACCGGCGCCGATCTGTCGTTGCGCGAAGGGTCCCTCGCGGGGGCGTACGTATGGTGGCCGGAAACGGTTCAATCGGTTTACGTGAAATTGACCACTGTTACTACTTCAACCTTGACAGCCTGCCCGCCGTACCTATGGGTGAACTGTCAAGAATGAGGAGGGCACGTGGCACAGATGAAGCGGACCGTCATCGTCGCGAGCGCGATGGTCGCACTAACGGCCTGCGCTCCCGCGGGTTACGACGGGGCGAACTCGAGCGCGGCCGAGCCGGTCGCCGTCGCCGCGGCCGAGCCCACCGCGACGGTTGAACCTGAGGCCTCGGCTTCCGCGGAGGCGCCCGCCGCCGACGCCCCGCCCGCGGACGTCGACCTGACCGAGAAGTTGGTCGGTAAGAGTGTCGCCCGGATGGGCAAGGTGGTCACCGACCAGGACGGCTGGATCCTGTACCGCTTCGACAAGGACACCGCCGACCCGCCGTCGTCGAACTGCGTCGACAAGTGCGCCGAGGTGTGGCCCCCGGCACTGACCGACGGCAACCCGGAGCTCACCGGCGTCTCGGACGACAAGGTCAGCAGCGTGACCCGGCAGGACGGCACCCGGCAGCTCACCGTCGGCGGCTGGCCGGTCTACCGCTACATCGGTGACAAGAAGCCCGGCCAGTGGAAGGGCCAGGCTGTCGGTGGCACCTGGTTCGTAGTCCAGCCGGACGGCAAGAAGAACCTGAGCTGCCTGCCCAAGGGCACGCCCAAGGCGGTCGCACCGCCGGCGGACAGCGGCTCGAACGACGCCGGCGGCGCGGGCTACTCGTACTGAGCCTGGTCGCCCACGAGGGCACGGTGGTCGGTCGTCGCCGGGGAGGGCGCGGCCGGCCACCGTCGTGTCCGGGGCGATTCCCGGGCCGGACCGGTACGGCGGTCGTCAACCCCCACCGTGACCTGGCAGAGTAGCGGGGTGACCGAGACCGAACCCGCCGCGACCAGGGTGCTGCGCCCACCGGTCGGCTACCGGCTGGCCGCCTCGGTCCGCGCGCTCACCTTCAGCCCGTACGATCCGTGCGCCCGGGTGGCGGCCGGCACCTTCTGGTGGGCCACCCGCACCCCGGACGGTCCGGCCACGCTCGCGCTGCGACCGGCTGGCGGAGAGTTGCTCGCGGAGGGGTACGGGCCGGGCGCCGAGCACGTCCTCGCCCGCGCCGACGCGATCGCGGGGCTGCGCGACGACCTGACCGGCTTCACCGAACTGGCAGCGGCGCACCCCCTGGTCGCCAGGCTGGCCCGGGAGCACCGGGGCCTGCGGATGCCCGCGACCGGGGAGGTCTTCCCCCGACTGCTACGCGCGGTCTTCGAGCAGAAGGTCACCGGCAAGGAGGCCTACCGGGCGTACGCGGCGATGGTGCGGCACTTCCGGGAGCCGGCTCCCGGCCCGTTGCAGCCTCTGCTCCTGCCGCCCGAGGCAGCCACCGTGGCCGCGGCCCCGTACTGGGTGTTCCACCCGTTCGGGGTGGAGCAGCGGCGCGCCGACACGCTCCGCCGCGCCGCCGCGCTCGCCGACCGCCTGGAGCGCAGCACCGACGCCACCGACGCCACCCGCCGGCTGACCGCGATCCCCGGCATCGGGCCGTGGACGGCCGCCGAGGTGGTCCGGATCGCGTACGGCGACCCGGACGCGGTCAGCGTCGGCGACTACCACATCCCGAACACGGTGGCCTGGGCGCTCGCTGGCGAACCGAGGGGCGACGATGCCCGGATGATGGCCCTGCTGGAGCCGTTCCGAGGTCACCGGGGCCGGGTCTGTCTGCTACTGGAGGCGGCCGGCATCCGGGCGCCGAAGTACGGCCCGCGCGCCCCGATCCGCTCGTTCGCCAGGTTCTGAGTCGCTCCAGCGCCAGGTGTTTCAGCGACCCGCGCAGAGCCGACGCAGGGTACGGCCGAGCCACCAGGCGTACGCGTGCTGCACGGCCCGAACCGCCGGGCCTCCGGCGCGGGTGAACCAGCGGTCCGGCAGGCTGAACGCGCGGACCTCGAACCAGACCGCGCCGCTGTCGTCGCGGACGACCTCGAACGCCTCCTCGCCCCGTTCCGGGTGCCCGGGCAGGGTGCCGTAGCCGAAACCGGCGAGCGTGGGCGAGTCCGCGCTCCAGACCACCTGGCAGGGCCCCCAGAGGCGGGCCGGGCCGACGCCGAGGCCGGAGGTCACCAGCACACCGGTGGTGGCCCGCGGCGCGTCGGTGCGAATCTGGACGCCAGCGGCGCGGTGCAGCCGCCAGCTCAGCACCGCGTCGGCGGCGGTCTCGAAGCAGCCGCCGGGCAACGGATACCGGTGGCGCAGGTGGTGGTACCCGCCGGGCAGCGGCCCGTGCCGGGTCGACCCCACCTCCGGGTACGTCAGCTCGGCCACCGTTGCCCCCTCGACCTCGACCGGACACGGGTCAGGGTACGGCCGGCGCGGTCGGGCCGCCCGTCGATGACAACGGCCGCTGTGGTGTGCTGCCCGGATGAACGCCGAGGCGAGCATCGTTGCGGCCGGTGTCGTGGACGCCGGCGAGATCCTCACGGTGCAGCGTGCCGCGTACCTGAGCGAGGCGCAGCACTACAACGATCCGTTCCTGCCTCCGCTGACCGAGACGTTGGACGAGGTCGTGACGGTGCTGACCGGTCCTGGCATCGTGCTCGCCGCCCGGTTGGGTCACCGGCTGGTCGGCTCGGTGCGGGCCCACCTGGACGGGGACACCGCGCACGTCGGCCGTCTGTCGGTCGCCCCGGACCAGCAGGGGCGGGGTGTCGGGGCGCAACTGCTCACCGCCATCGAGCGGGTCTGCGCCGGCCGGGCGGCCCGCTTCACCCTGTTCACCGGGGCGGACAGCGGGCGCAACCTGCGGTTGTACCAGCGGCACGGCTACCGGATCGTGGCGCACCGCCCGGACCCGAACGGCATCTCGTTGGCAGTGCTGGAGAAGCCGGCCGTCAGCTCCGCTCGCAGCGACGCCTGAGCCCGGCGGCCTCCATCCGCACGTAGCGGCGGAACAGCCCGCCGTAGAGCCAGCCGATCAGGCCGGCCAGCGGGCCGGACTGGTCGATGACCAGCTCGACGCGGGTACGACCGTCGGGCAGCGGCAGCAGCCGGTGCTCCCCAGTGGTCCGCACACCCGGCGCGGCGGAGACCCAGACGAACTCCCGCTCCTCGGTCAGCTCGGTGACCCGCCAGAGCGCCGGCCGCAGCTTCGGCTGGGTCAGTCGTGCTGTCGCGCCAACGGTCAGCGGACCCGGCTCCCCCCGCTCGGCCCGGGTCACCGAGTCCGTCCATTCGGGCCAGCGGGGCACGTCGACCAGCACCGCCCAGATCTGCTCGGCCTCCGCGGCGATTTCGGTATCGGCCTCGAACCGCATGGCGTCCCCTCCCCGGCGGCGCCGCTCGGCACCACCACGGGTGCAGACGAGGCCGCCGGGAGCAGTGTGACACCGACGTTCAACGCCGTCCGTCCCTCCTCAGTGGAGGCACCCGGGCCCGGCACCCGGTGGTTCCCGGCCACACGCCGCCGCCCGGGTCAGGCGGCCTCGCGCAGGTCGGCCAGTGTGAGCGGGGTACGCCGACGCAACAGCTCCTCCAACTCGGGCACCGAACCGACCTCGCCGAGCACGTTCCGGCCGCCGCCGAACCGTTGCGGGTAGCGGCGGGTCAGCCGGAAGCGGTAGCGGCCCCGGATCAGCTCGACGCTCACCCGCCACCGCCCGCAGCAGTCACAGACCCACTCGGACACCTCGCGAAAGTAGCTCTGAGCTGGGGTTATTCGATTCGCCCGGTGGGGACGAGCGACGCGTAGGCGGACACGCCGCCCCGTCGTCCACGGTGATCTGCCTCACGACTGTCGGCACCGTCTGATTGACTGGTCGGCGTGGACCTGCCGATCAACCCGCCGGTCGAGCCGATGCTGGCCAAGAGCGTTCCCAAGCTGCCCACCACGCCCGGGGTGACCTACGAGCCCAAGTGGGACGGGTTCCGGTGCATCGTGTTCCGCGACGGCGACGAGGTCGAGTTGGCCAGCCGGGGCGGCAAGTCGATGACCCGCTACTTCCCCGAGGTGGTCGAGCAGGCCCGCCGGCAGCTTCCGGAGCGGTGCGCTGTCGACGGGGAGCTGATCGTGATTCGGCGCGACGGGCCGAGCGGCCAGCCCCGGCTCGACTTCGAGCTGCTGGCCCAGCGCGTCCACCCGGCCGCGTCCCGGGTGAAGATGCTGGCCGAGACCACCCCGGCCGACTTTGTCGCGTTCGACCTGCTGGCGATCGGTGACGAGGCACTGCTCGACCAGCCCTACCCGCGCCGCCGGGAGCGGCTGGTCGAAGCGCTGGCCGGGGTGCGCCCGCCGGTGCACGTCACCCAGGTCACCACCGACCCGGACACGGCGCGGCGCTGGTTCGACGTCTTCGAGGGCGCCGGGCTGGACGGTCTGATCGTCAAGCCCGCCGATCTGCCGTACGAGCCGGGCAAGCGACTGATGTTCAAGGTCAAGCACGCCCGCACCGCTGACGCTGTGGTGGCCGGCTTCCGCTGGCACAAGTCCGGCCCGGTGGTGGGCTCGCTGCTGCTCGGCCTGTACGACGACGCCGGGGTGCTGCACCACGTGGGCGTGAGCGCGTCGTTCAGCATGGCCCGCCGCGCCGAGCTGCTCGACGAGCTGGCGCCCTATCGGGACACCGGCGGTGTGCACCCCTGGGTGCACGGCGACCACGAGCGTGGCCAACGCATCCCGGGTGGGGTCAGCCGGTGGACCGGCACGAAGAACCTGGAGTGGGAGCCGGTGCGCCCCGAGCTGGTGGTCGAGGTGGGCTACGACGCCATGGAGGGTGAACGGTTCCGGCACACCGCGCAGTTCGTCCGGTGGCGCCCGGACCGCGACCCCCGGTCCTGCCGCTACGACCAGCTCGACCGGCCGATCCGCTTCGACGTGGATCAGGTGCTGCGCGGCGACCCGACGGCCACCGTGGACCGAGCCGCCACCGGCTCGGCGTAGCCTGGCCGTCGACCCGATTCCGGAGGACCACGTGACCCGCACCGCCGACCAGCCTCGGATGGCGTCCCGCCGCCGGGTCCGTCGCACTCTGGCCGCCTTCGTCGTCGCCGCGCTGCTCACAGCGGGTTGCACGCTGCCGGCGTTCGCGCCGCGCACCGAGGTGGAGGGCGCGGCCGCCCCGACCGGCAGCGCGCCGAACTGGCGGCCCTGCCCGGAGGTGCCCGACGAACTGGTCGGGCGGAGCGCACCGAACATGCGCTACGAGTGCACCCGGATCGCGGTGCCCCGTGACTGGGGCACCGGCGGCGGGGCGAGCGCCGGCCCAGGCGCCGGGCAGACCTTCGAGATCGCCCTGCTGCGCGCCCGCTCCACCAAGCAGCGCGACCGGGTGGGCTCGTTGGTGATCAACCCGGGTGGTCCGGGTGGTTCCGGTGTCGACACTGCCGTCTACCTCTCCTTCGGCCCCCAGTTCGGCGGGCTGCCCGCCTCGATCACCGAGCGCTTCGACATCGTCGGCTTCGACCCGCGCGGGGTCGCCCGGTCCAGCCCGGTGAAGTGCATCTCCGACGCCGACCTGGACGCCAGCTTCGGTTTCGATCCGGATCCGACGAGCCAGTCGGCATTCGACGGCTTCGTCGGCCTGAGCCAGCGGATCGGGCGCGGCTGCGGCGACCGCTACGGCGACCAGTTGCCGCTGTACGGCACCGAGCAGGCCGCCCGCGACATGGACGCGGTACGCGCCGCAGTGGGCGACGACAAGCTCACCTACCTGGGCTACTCGTACGGCACCCTGCTCGGTGCCACGTACGCCCAGCTCTACCCGCAACGGGTGCGGGCGCTGGTGCTCGACGGCGCTGTCGACCCGCAGCAGCGACTGGTCGAGGGCTCGGAGAGCCAGGCCCGCGGCTTCGAACGGGCCTTCACCAACTTCACCCGCTGGTGCGCGGCGAACGCCGGCCGCTGCCCGATCGCACCGGACGCCCGCGCCGCTGTCACCTCGGCCATCGACAAGGCCAAGGTCTCCCCGGTACGCGGCGCCGACGGGCGGGAGGCCACCAGCGGCTGGGTCTTCTACGCCGTCATCTCCTCGCTCTACACCGAATCCGGCTGGCAGGAGCTGGCCCAGGCGATCGACAAGCTCGCCGAGGGCGACCCGAAGGACGTGTTCCGGCTCGCCGACGCGTACGCCGGCCGGGAGAACGACGGGCACTACTCGAACCTGTTCGACGCCAACCTGGCCATCAACTGCGCCGACGAGACGGAGAAGCCGAGCCGGGAGCAGATCCGCCGGTTGCAGTCCGAGTGGCGCGGGAAATACCCGCTGTTCGGGCCGGCGTTGGCGGTCGGCATGCTGAGCTGCGTGGAGTGGCCGGGCGGGCGCGACCCGTACCCGACGGGCAAGGCGAACGGCGCGCCGCCGATCGTGGTGGTCGGCACCACCGGCGACCCGGCGACCCCGTACGAGCAGACCCCACGGCTCGCCTCGATGCTGGGCGTCGGCCGGGTGCTCACCTGGGAGGGCGAGGGGCACACCGCGTATCCGCAGACCTCCTGCATCACCAACGCTGTCGACGCCTACCTGATCGACCTGACCGTGCCGCCGGAAGGGCAGCGCTGCCCGGCCCGCTGACTGGTTGGGTTGGGTTTCGCTGTGCCAGGATCACCAGCATGAGCGACGTGACCTACCGGGAGGCGGTCCGGGCCGACCTGCCCGCCGTCATCGCCCTTCTCGCCGACGACGTCCTGGGCAAGGCCCGCGACTTCACCGAGGTCGACGAGGCGTACGAGAAGGCGTTCGCGGACATCAGCGCCGATCCGCGCAACCAGCTCATCGTGGCCGAGCAGAATGGCGAGACGGTCGGCTGCCTGCAGATCACCTACATCCCGGGTCTGGGTCGGCACGGCAGCGAACGGTCCCTGATCGAGTCGGTGCGGGTCCGCTCCGACCGGCGTGGTCAGGGGCTGGGCCGACAGCTGATGACCTGGGCCGTCGACCAGGCCCGTGAGCGTGGCTGCGCACTGGTGCAGCTCACCACCGACAAGACCCGCGCGGACGCGCACCGCTTCTACCTGGGCCTCGGCTTCGTGGCCAGCCACGAGGGCATGAAACTCGCGCTCTGACCCGCCGTCACGTCCACCCGGCGGGGCGGCGGGAGTCACCCGGACCGGGTTACGTTCGCTGCCATGAACAGGCGGACGATGCCCGGCGCCGCAGCCTCGCGCTCGCCATGGCGGCAGACCGGCTCGGCGCTCCTGGCGGTCGGCGTCCTCCTGGTCATCGTCGCGTTCTGGCTGCCCGCCTGGCGCGGTGTCTACCTGGACCGGACGGAAACCACTCCGGGTTCGAGAGTGCTCGGCTGGGCGCTGCCGTTCGCGGTGACCGCCGCCGTGTTCGCGGTGCTGTCGCTCGCCAACACCGGCCCGGCCCGCTGGGTCTGGCGGCAGGCCAGCCTGGGAATGCTCATCTCCAACGTGCTCGCCTGCGGCAGCCTCACCGGGGCGTACTGGTATTTCGAGGCCGAGGACCCCTACGTCGCACACGAGTTGATCTCGACGGGGCCGGGTGCCGGTCTTCTCCTCGCCCTGCTGGGCTGCCTGCTGATCCCGCTCGCCGGGTCTCTTCCCGACGGCCAGAAGCGCACCGACCAACCCAGGATCGACCGGCCCGGACACGACCGGCCCGATCAGACGCAGTAGGGGAACTCCCTCGCCCTACCGCCGTACGTAGGCTGTGGAGCTGATGTCGTAGACGAGTCACCGTCCGGCGATTCGTTGACGACATCAGCTCCACAGCGAGCGCGGACCACCACCCGCCGCCCAGCCACCCGCCGACCACCACCCGCCGCCCAACCGCCGCACACGGCGGGCGTGGGACAGCGTCGGGCAGCAGTTCGATGGCGGTCAGCCGTCGACCAGGCGGCCGTCGCGCAGGACGAGCACCCGGTCGGCGAGATCGATGAGGGCCGGGTCGTGGGTGGCCACCAGCGCCGTCATGCCGCGGGCGTGCACCACCGCGCGCAGCAGGTCCATGATGGACCGGCCGGTCTCCGAGTCGAGCTGACCGGTGGGCTCGTCGGCGATGAGCAGGTCCGGCTCGTTGGCCAACGCACGCGCCACCGCGACCCGCTGCTGCTGGCCACCGGAGAGTTCGTACGGGCGCTGCGCGGCGTGCCCGCCCAGGCCGACCAGTTCCAGCAGCACAGCGACGCGCTCCTCCCGCTCCGCGGCCGGCACCTGCGCCAGCCGCAACGGCACGCCCACGTTCTCGGCGGCGGAGAGGATCGGCACCAGCCCGAAGGTCTGGAACACGAACCCGACGGTGCCCCGGCGCAGCCGCAGCAGCTCCGCCTCCCCGGCCGAGGTGACCTCGTGCCCGGCCACCACCACCTGGCCGCTGTCCGGCCGGTCCAGCCCGCCGATCAGGTTCAGCAGCGTGGTCTTGCCGGCCCCGGACCGACCCCGGATGGCGACCAACTCGCCCCGGTTGGCGGTGAACGACACGTCCCGCACCGCGTGCACGGCGTGCTCACCACGACCGAAGGTCCGGCTGACCCCACTGACCCGGACCACCTCGTCGGGGTGCGCCGCTGGCGCACCGCCGAAACCTGCCGCTCCGGTCACCACCATGTCCTGCTGACTCATGCCCGCGCCCCCCGATCGTCCGAGGCCCGGTTGCCGGGCCGTACCTGCACGTGGTCCGGCTCCAGGTCGAGCCGGACCCGCTCCTTCAGCGAGAGCGCGTCGACGAACGCGGCGGGTAGCTGCATCCGACCGTTGCGGTCCAGCACCGCGTACTCCTCGCTGACCAGCTCGGTGTTGCCGTCGGCGTCGATCCGCGCGGTCCGGCGTACCTCGGAGGCGGTCCGGCCGTCGCGGATCGCGACGGTCCGGCGGACCTGCGTGGCCACGGCGTGGTCGTGGGTGACGACCACGATGGTGACGCCCAGTTCCGCGTTGATGGTGCGCAGCGCCGCGAAGACGTCCGCGCCGGTCGCCTCGTCCAGCTCACCGGTCGGCTCGTCGGCGAAGAGGACCTCCGGGTCGTTGGCCACCGCCACCGCCACCGCGACCCGCTGCTGTTCGCCACCGCTGAGCTGGCCCGGCCGCCGGTCGGCGCAGTAGCCCACGCCGACCAGGTCGAGCAGTTCCCGGGCCCGCGCCCGGCGGGCCTTGGCGCTGCGCTTGCCGGCCAACTGCATCGGCAGCTCGACGTTCTCCAGCGCGTTGAGGTACGGCAGCAGGTTGCGGCCGGTCTGCTGCCAGACGAACCCGACCAACTGCCGGCGGTAGCTCAGCCGCCGCTTCGCGGAGAGCGAGAGCAGGTCGTAGTCGGCCACCCGGGCGATACCGGCGGTCGGGGTGTCCAGGCCGGAGAGGATGTTGAGCAGTGTCGACTTGCCCGAACCGGAGGCACCGACGATCGCCACCAGCTCACCCCGGTCGATGACCAGGTCGAGCCCCTGCAGGGCGACCACCTCCACCCCCTCGGTCTTGAAGATGCGCACCAGGCCGTCGCAGACGATGTGCCCGCGTAGGCGGTCCTGCCCGCCGGCCCGCTCGGCGGCGCGTTGTGCGGCCCGCTGTTGCAGGGCGGCCAGGTCAGGCACCAGTGGAGTCTGGGCGGTAGCGGTCATCTCAGCTCTCCTCTCCGAGCCGAAGCACCTCTCCGAGGCGCAACCGGCGGTTGTTCAGGGCCTCGACGGCGACCGCGAAGCCGAGGGCGACGGCCCCGAGCGCGAGCACCGCGGCGACCAGGCTGGGCTCGAAGGCCACCCGAACCGGCACACCACTGGTGAACGCGGACAGGCCGAGCACCGGGTTGAGTAGCAGGGGCAGCACCGCGCCGACGAGCGCGCCGGTCAGCACCGACACCGCTACCAGCGGGGTCAACTCGACCAGCAGCAGCCCGCGCCACTGCCGGCGGGACAGGCCGAGGGTACGCAGCCGGGACAGCACCTGGCCCCGGGCGCGCGCGCCGGCCAACACCGTGAACGCGATGGCCAACAGCCCGAGCACCGTGCCGCCAGCGGCGCCGGCCACGAACCCGAAGGCCAGCACTCCGTTCGCCCCGCCCTGGCCAAGGTCCCGGCGGACGTCCGCCCTGGTGTCGACGGTGACGCCGATCGGCCGTTCCCGACCGGTGACCGTGCCGTCCCGCTGGTAGCGCTCCTGCCCCTGGTCGCCGGCGACGCGCAGCGCCTCGGCGTCCAGCGAGTCCCCGGCGATCAGCAGGCTGGTCGGCACGGGTGTGGTGGTACGCGTCGGCAGGGCCTGCCAGGGCAGGATCACGAACCGGCTGGTGTTCGTCGCCAACATCGGGAACCCGTCAGCGGTGCCGGCCACCCGGAACTCGTACCGCTGGCCCTGCACCACGATGAAGGCGGAGTCGTCCAGACCGGCCTTCGCCAGGTCGGCGGCGACCGCCGGTGAGACGATCGCCGGCAGCGGACCCGGGCCGGGTCCGGCGGTGCGCAGCGCGGCCGGAACCGACACGTCCACCTGGGACTGGCGGGCGACGGTGTCCAACCCCGAGCCGTCGACAAGCAGCACGTCCGTCTGCTCGATGAAGGCGTCGGTGCCGGCCTCGTCGGAGGCGAACCGCTCGTCGTCCTCGAACAGCACCCGGGTGACGGCCCGGACCCCGGGCAGGCGGCCCAGTTCGTCGATGGTGTCGGGTGCGAAGCGTTCGCCACGGATCACCGCGTCGGCGGGCACGATCTGCGCGGCGGCCCGTTCCCTGCTCGCGTCGACGCCGGCGGCCACTACCGCGCAGAACGCCGCGGTGCCGATCGCCAGCACCACCACCACCAGCGGGGCGGCGACCGCCGCGCGGCCGGCGCGGGCCGTGCCGAGGAACGCCACGCTACCCCGGGTCCGCGCGGCCAGCCGGCTGACCAGCAACAACGGCCACGGGTACGCGCGCAGCGCCAGCACCGCCGCCGCGACCGCGAGGAGCACCGGCACCGACACGAGTAGCGGGTCCACCTCGCCGAGGGTCAGGCCCCGCCGACGCAGCAGCACCGCCGCGAGCCCGGCCAGGAGCAACAGGGAGACCTCGACGGTGAGCCGACGTGCCGACGGGCGCACCCGGATCAGGTCCCGGCGCCCCGCTCCCCCGGCCGGTACGGCCAGCGTCGCCAACGGCAGTGCCAGCGTGACGAGCACTGCCACGCCGATGACGTACGGCGTGGTGGGATCCGGGGCACCGGGGAACAGCGTGCCCAGCCACCAGCCCAGCACGGCGGCGATCGGCACCACCAGCACCGACTCGGCGAGGCTGCGCCGGGCGCCGGCGGTGACCCCGCCCCCACGGGCACGCAGCAGCGCGAACTCCGAGCGACGCCGCCTGGTGGCGAGACTGGCCGCGAGCACTATGAGCCCCGCCAGGGTGGCCAGGACGCCGGCCGCGATCACCGCGAGCAGGGTCCGGACGGCGTCGATCTGGGCGGCGAACGCGCGCAACGGAACGTCGGCGCCCTGGGTCAGGGTGATCCCCGCCGGCCGGTTGCGCTGCATCACCTGAAGGCCGTCGATTATCTGGTCCAGCTCGCGGGCGTCGATCCGGTCGACGCCCAGTCGGTACCGCCAGTTGGACTGGATCGGCCAGCCCTCGGCGGCACGCTTGTTGAGGGGCGACTGCGCGACGACGCCGACGATGACGAACGGCTGGCCATCACCCTGCGGTTCGATGATCCGCAGCAGCTGCGGGAGCCCGTCCCAGATGCCGTTGGCGCGATCGACCGGGCGGAACAGCCCGGTCACCGCCAGCGGGGCACCGCTGATGAGTCTGCCCTTGTCGTCGGCGTTGCCGATGCGCAGTTGGCTGCCGGCGCGCAGGTTGAGCTTGCGGGCCACGTCGACGTCGAGCGCCACCTCGATCGGCCGGTCGGGAACGTACGTCTCGCTCGGCCACGCCCCCTCGACCAGGGTGCTCGCGTCCTGAATGTCGGGCATGGCCCGCAGGCTCATGTCGACCAGCAGGTTGCGGGCCGCCAGGTCCGGTCCGGCCACCCGGGCCGCGGCGGTCTCGACGCTGTACCACCGCTCGGTCACTGCCGAACGCACCGGCGGCGGCATCTCGGCGGCCAGGGCGTCGAACCGTTCGGCGGCGTCGCCCATCGCCGTCCGCCGCGAGGTCGCGGGCTCAATGCTGGTGGTGTACGAAAGGTCCCGGCGGGCGGCCGGCTCGCTGTTGAGCTGCGCTCGCAGCCCCTGTTCGGCGAGCCGGTTGACCAGCCGGGGCACTCCACTGATCAGCAGCGTGACCACCAGTGTCAGCACCGCCAGCAGCAGGAACTGACCCCCGTACGCCCGGACCCGCCGGACGGCCGCCCCGACGCTCATCGTTCTCCCCCGATTCGCAGCTGCACCGCCGCCACCCGCTGACGGATGCCGGTGGCGATGAACGCGCTGAAGGCGAGGGCCGCCAGCAGCAGACCGGCAGCGGTCAGGCCGATCGGCACCCAGGGCAGCACGAACGCCGCCGGGGGGATCGGCCGGCCGGCGGCCGGGGTGAGGATGACCAGTGGGGCCATCGTCGCGCCGACCGCGGTGCCGAGTAACAGCCCGACGCCCACGCCGATGCCGGCGAGGAACGTCTGTTCGGCGAGCAGCGCCCGGGCCATCAGCCGGGGCGTGGCGCCGAGGGTGTGCAGGACCGCGAACTCGCCGAGCCGACGCCGGGCGGTGGCCCACACGTCCACCATCAGGCCGACGAGGGCGAGCAGCACCGCGCCGAGCGCGGCGGCGAGCATCCCGGTACGCGAGCCGCGCCAGTACGGGTCGTCGGCGGCCGCCTCGATGGCCGCCTCCCGGTTGAGCACCGTGACGCCCGGGAGTGCGCTGACCGCTTGGGCGGCGGCGTTCGCGTCGGCGGCGCCGACCCACCATTCGGGTACCTGTCGCACCGCGCCGCTGCTCCGGATCATCGCGTCGACAGCGGCCGGCAGGTCCAGCAGCACACCGGCCGCGGTGGTGGTCGTCGGCACGGCGCTCAACTCGCCGACCAGGTGCACCGGCACCGTCACCCCGGAGAGCGTGAGGTCGACGGTGTCGCCGACGTTCAGGCTGAGTGCCTCGCGTACCTGGGGGGTCATCAGCACCGGTGCGGGCTTGCTCACCCCGCCCGCCACGACGGAGAACCGGGTGGGCGGTTGGTACGCGAACTGCCCGCCGGGAATCACTTCAACGGCGTGGACCGCCGCGAAACCGGCCCCGGCGGTCTGCACCGGCGTGGACGCCACGCCGGGGGCCGCCAGCACCCAGTCGCCGCTCAGCTCGGCGGGTCGGGTCGTGCCGTCGGCGTTGACCACCGCCAACCCGTCCACCTGGAGTCGGTAGGCGTTGCCGGCCGCCAGTCCGCCGTCGGCTTCGAACCCGGCCAGCCGCAGCCGCGCCCCGCCCACGTCGGGCAGTTGTACGGAGAACCGGGTGGCCCGGTCGTCACCGTCGGCGTCGGCCGCCGGCAGCCGCAGGGCGAGCCCGTCGGAGCTGGTGACCAGCAGCGTCACCGCGACCTTCAGCGACCGGGCGGCGCTGCTCACCGGGGTACGGACCGTGCCGGTGATCGCCCGCGCCCCGGCGGGCAGTTCGACACCGGCGCGGGCTCCGCGCTCATCGATCATGCGCTGGTA
This sequence comes from Micromonospora sp. NPDC048947, assembly GCF_040649495.1. NCBI lineage: Bacteria > Bacillati > Actinomycetota > Actinomycetes > Micromonosporales > Micromonosporaceae > Micromonospora > Micromonospora sp. NPDC048947. Next base: position 11,274 of record NZ_JBEZFO010000017.1, on the reverse strand, counting down.
CTGCTCCGACGCCGACCCGTCGCCGAGCCGGTCGGCGAGCCGGACGACGCCCGGGGCGCTGGCCGGGTCGACACCGATCACCGTCGCCGGCAGGTTCTCCCGCCCGACCCGGATCTCGTCGCGCCACGCCGGCAGCACCCGGTTTACGCCCGGTAGCGCGGCAAGTTCAGCGGCCCGGTTCGGTGGTGCGCCCCCGGTCCGTTCGGTCACCCGCAGGTCCGCGCCGACCGTGTGGCCGGCCTGCTCGACCTGGGACCGCTCGCCGGTGCTGATCAGCGACCAGGCCAGTGTGCTGCCGCCGACGGCGAGGGCGAGCAGCAGCACCGGGCCGGCGTGGGGACGCCGGCCGGCCTGCCACATGCCGAACATGGTGGCGGTCCAGGGACGTCGGTCGACGAACCGCTCCGCGAACCGGGTGAGCGGCGGGAGCACCCGCAACGCCAGTACGGCACCGGCCAGCACGCCGAGCGTCGGGGCTGCGACCAGCAGCGGGTCGAGCCCGAGCTGTCCACCCGAGCCGGCCAGCGGGGAGGCGTACCGGCGCAGCTGCACCCAGGCGAGCACGGCGAGCGCAACGAGCACCAGGTCGACGCTGGCGCGTTGGACGCTCGCGGACCGGTTCGGCCGGGATCGGGCCGCCATGTCGGCGACGTACGTACCGGCGCCACGCAGCGTCGGAAGGACCATGGCGACGAGGCAACCGGCCGCGGTGGCCGCTGCCGCCGCCCAGACCAGTGTGGTGTTGCCGCCGGCGGTGTAGACGTCACCCGACCCGCCGGGTCGGATGTACCGCAACGCCTCACCGGCGATCAGCGGACCGAGCACGGCGGCGGGGGCGACCACCAGGGTCGCCTCACGGGCGGCCAGGCCGGCCAACTGCCGACGGGCGGCCCCGCGGGCGCGCAGCAGCGCGGTCTGTGGGCGGCGGTCCTCGTGCAGCAGCGCGGCGACCAGCACCAGCGCGTAACCGGCGAGCACCAGGATGAGCAGCAGCGGGGTGGCCAGCGACGAGCGACCCACCAGGTCGGCGCGGCCGATCCGGTCCAGCAACTGCGGCATCTTGGTCACCGTCTGCCCGGAGCTGCCCAGTTGGGCGGCCTCGGGCACGGCCGAGACCGCCTCGGTGAGGGCTTTCCGAACGGCGGGCAGGTCGGCGGTGTCGACGCCACCGAGGTCCGGTTGGGCCAGCCAGGACGCCGACACCGAGCCCGGGAAGGTGGCCGCGAAGTCGGCCGGGTCGAGCGTGAACGGCCCGTACGAGGTGCCGGAACCGACGCTGCCCGCCCCCACGCCGGGGGCCAGCAGCCAGTACGCGTCCGCCGGGTCGCGGGGCCGCCAGGTGCCGGCGAGCACCAGTTCCCCGCGTCGTTCGGTGGCCCGGTCACGCACCGGGACGCGTTCGCCGACGGTCAGGCCGAGGGCGCCGGCGACCCGCTCGGGCAGGCTCACCTGGACGGGATTCGCTCCGGGGCTGGGCCAGGCTCCGCTGGTCAGCTCCGCGTGGCTGGCGAGGTCGGCGAGGGTGGCCAGGTTCGCGAAGACCGGTTCGTCGGCCGTACGCGGGATCTGCCCGAGGTCGCCGGTCAGTTCCCGGCCGGTGCCGTAACGGGCGGCGGTGACACTGACCGGGACGCCGCCGAGCCCGGTGGCGTACTCGGCCCGGACCGCCTTGTCCCGGGTGGCGAACTCGGCCGCGTCCCGCCCGCCCGAGCCGGTGACCAGAAGGCCGCGCTCCTCGGCGGGCGAGGCCGCGACCAGTGCCCGCTGCCCGGCGTCCACCGCCCGACGGTTGTAGTCGGACAGCCCAGTGACCAACGCGACGGCGACGAGGGCAGCGATCACCGCTGCGACCAGCAACCCTCGCGCCTCGCGGGCCCGCCTCCACACCAGCTTCATCCGACGCCTCCCCTGGCCCTGGCGGGCCGACGACCATCAAGACAGGCCACCTACCGGGAAAGGTTCGCGCCCGTTACATGATCGTTATTGCGGGAGGGGTCAGCTCAGGCCGGCCAGCGCGCCTGAGCGGCTAACTGCCGCCTCGGATGTTGCGGATGCCGAACACCACCGCGCCGAGTACGAGCACGACGCCGAGGAGTTGGAGACCCGGCGAGTCGTCGGCCTCGCCGTGCACGATTCCGGCGACGCCGAGGGCGACCACGAGAACGGCGGCGACGGTCAGGACGTACTTCATCCGGTTTCCTCCTCGACCCACTCCAGCAGGTCTCCGGGTTGGCAGTCGAGCACTCGGCACATCGCTTCGAGGGTGCTGAAGCGGACCGCCTTGGCGCGGCCGTTCTTCAGCACCGCCACGTTGGCGGGGGTGAGCCCGACGCGCTCGGCGAACTCGCCGACGCTCATCTTGCGCTTGGCCAACTCCACGTCGATGCGGACGACGATGGGCATCAGATCACCGCTTCCATGTCGGTCCGCAGGGTGGTGGCCTGCCGCAACAGCGCCCGCATCACCACCATGAGAAGCCCCAGCACGCTGACACCCACCGTCAGCAGGAACAGCAGCAGCGGCAGCCCCGGGTCGTCGGCGTTGAACCCCACGTAGAGGAAGACACCCACGAGCACCAACCACGCGGCGGCGATGGCCCAGACGATCGCGTCCACCCACTTCAGGGACGCTTCGGTGAAGATGCGGTCGCTCTTGACCAGGCTGAGCAACTTCCAGGTCGCGACGATGACGATCTGGACGCACAGCACCCAGAACACCGCCACGACCGTTGCCGGCCACCTGAGGTAGGCGTCCTGCGGCGATTCCTGGGCCATGTGGGCGAACTGCCCGGGCAGGGAGAAGGTCTGAAACAGGACCAGGACCCCGAACAGCACCACGAGGAAAACTCTGAGAGCGGCAACCGCTCGATGCTCTGTAACCATGCATCGAGTTTCGCTCGTTACCTATCGAAAGTCAATCGGCTGCTTCAGGGTCGACGCCCGCCTCTCACGACGACGTCGGCTTCGCCTTCTGGGGATAGAACGTCTCGTGCCGGGCCAGCATGGCGACGAATTCGCCGATCTTGCGCTCGCGGGTCTCCGCCCGCTTGACGGCGTTGAGGCGATGGATGAGAGCGAACCGGTTGGCCTTGGTGAGCACGTCGAGCATGGCCTGGGCGGCGGGCTCGGCGGCGATGGCGGCGAGCAGGTCGGCCGGCACCTCCGCCTCCGACGGCGGGGCGTAGGCGGCCGCCCACCGCCCGTCCGCCTTCGCGGCATCCACAGCGGCGCGGCCCGCCGGGAGCATGCGCCCCTGCTCCTCCAGCCGAGCCACGTTGGCGACGTTGCGTTGGGACCACGAACTGCGGGACCGGCGTGGGGTGAACCGGATCCAGGAGGACTCCTCATCCCGCTTCCGGGCCTGCCCGTCGATCCACCCGACGCACAGGGCCTCGTCGACCGCCTGTTGCCAGGTCACCGTGGTGACGGTGCCGCCCTTCCTGGTCAGGGCGAGCCACACGCCGGGCGACGTGGCGTGGTTTGCCGACAACCACGCGCGTAGGGCGTCGGCGTCCGCGACGACCAACTCATCCAGCTCGGCGCTCGTCATGCACGCAAGCTATCCGCCGGGTCCGACAGCCGGTGACCACCGTGGGACTCGATCAACGCCGTCGGCGGCAGCGACCGCGCGGTCGTAGAACTCGTCTGGTCGCACCGCCATGCGGCAGAGACCGGCACGACAAGATCCACCTGATCGACTGATCGACTGATCGACGGCTGCGGCTGCAGCGGCGGCGGTGAAACGCGCCCTACGTTCGTCGGTGGTAGTGGTTGCGGCGCGGAATCTGCTCGGGGTCGAGCCAGGCCGGCGGAACGAACTCTGGATGGTCGTCGTCGCCGAGCCGGACCACCCACTCGGCCTGGTGGATGTGCCGGTGGTGGTGGCCGCAGAGCAGCACCGCGTTGTCGAGGCTGGTCGGGCCGCCGTCGGCCCAGTGCCGGATGTGGTGGGCGGCGCACCAGCGCGGCGGCCGGTCGCAGCCGGGGAAGGCGCAGCCGCCGTCGCGAAGCACCAGGGCTCGTCGCAGCGGCCCGGTGATCAAGCGGCGTTGCCGGCCCACGTCGAGGACCTGGCCCGCGCCGCCGAGCACGGCCGGCAGGACGGCGGCATCGCAGGCCAGCCGGCGCACCGCGTCGGGGGTGAGCCGCAGGCCGACATCAAGGGTGCCGCCACCCAACTGCCGCGCCAGCCCGTCGTAGTCAATGGTGACGACGAGTTGGGCGGGATCGCCGCCGTTCTCGGGCAGCTCGCCGGTGCGCAGCGCAAGCCGACACACGTCCGCGAGGGCATCGTGGCGGCGCTGCCCGGCGCAGCGGGTGTCGTCCGGCCCGGAGAGTGCGCTCAGCGGGTCGATGACGGCACGCAACAGTGCTGCGGCCTCCGCGTCGAGGGTGCCGCTGAGCCGGAGCCGTCCGCCGGCCTGCTCGGAGATGGTGACGTGCCGGTCGCGGGCAGCCCGGGCGGCCTCCGCAGCCAGGGCCGCCGCAGCAGCGGCGTCAGCAAGGTCGGGAGCGACGTGGTCGAGGATGCGGGTGCCGAGTTTGCGCAGCAGGGTGGGGTCGAACTGCCCGGCCCACTCGACCAGCACACCGACGGCTTTGTCGGCCGCCTCGGCGCCCGCCGAGGCCGACACCGTGGCGGCTGTGTCGGCGACGACCCGGGCCTGCTCCAGGCTGACCACCCCGCCCGCCAGGGCGTCGCGTAAGCCGGGCGGGGCCACGTCGAGCGAGGCGGCGAGACCGACCAGCCGACGGGCGGCGGAGACGTCGAGTCGCAGGCGGTGACGCAACCACACCGTCGTCGAGGAGGCACCCTGCGCGAGCGCGGTGCCTCGACCGTCCAGTTCACGGACCACCGCCAACTGCGCTGCCGCCAGCCGTTGCTGTAGCCGGTGGGTGGTGTCGAGCGCCGCGATCAGATCGCGCTCGGAGAGGGCCCAGGCCGGGGCGTCGACGCAGGCCGCCACCGCACTCTCCGCCCGCGCCAACTCATCGATCACAGACAGATTCTAGAACAGGTGTACGACAACTTCCGCCCGCCGCGCAACCACGCACGGGTCACACGAACCGCTGATCAATCAGCTGGTCGAGGTCTCCGGCCGGTGCTTCTCCAGCCACGCCTCGACGTCCGACTTCCGCCAGACCTTGCCCATCGCCAACACGGCTACAGGCTCCGGGAAGTTGCGCTGATTGGCGATCACCGAGGCGCGCTGCCGCGACACGTTCCCGAGCATCGCCCGGATCTCCGCCACGCCAACCAAGTCCACACGTTGACAATGACAGCGGCACTGTCCTCCGACTCCGACAACTACGGAGTCTATTGACAGCAGCAACAAGGCGGCGCACCATCGAGGGATGCCTTCGCCGAACGAGTCGCTGGCCCATCACCGCCAGCGGAGGGCGATCCGCCCCCATACTCCGATGCGCCCACTGTGGTTGTGCCGCGTCTGTGCGGCTGCCTAGCCGTGCCCACCGGCCCGGCTGCTGCTCACCATGGAGTACCGGCGGGACCGGGTGGCGCTGTCGATCTACATGGCCAGCCAACTGTTCGACGTGACAGCCGACCTGCTCAAGCTCAACCCCGACCCGGGACCCGACCCACGGGAGCTGTTCGACAGGTTCCTGGCGTGGACGGGTCGGCAGCGCCTGTGAGGCAGCGGTCGGTCAGTCAGGCGCTGTCGTCGTCCGGGGTGCGTTTGGCACGGCTCGGCTGCACGCGCTTGGGTTCGCCGGGCATCTTCGGGTGGTCCGGCGGGTACGGCAGGTCGCCCTGGCCGGCCGCGGCGTCCCGCTCGGCCCACTCCAGCAGCGGGGTGATGTCCCACGGCGCGTCGTCGATGCCGGCGTGCGGATCACCTCGTTCGGCGAGCCGGGCCGGCACGGTGCGCAGGTCGAAGTCGTCCGGGTCGACGTCGGGTAGCTCGTCCCAGGTGACCGGGGTCGAGACGGTGGCCCGCGCGTTGGCCCGCAGCGAGTACGCGCAGGCGATGGTGCGGTCGCGCGCCATCTGGTTGAAGTCGACGAAGACCCGGGTGCCGCGCTCCTCCTTCCACCAGGCTGTGGTGACCAGGTCGGGGTTGCGGCGCTCCACCTCCCGGGCCAACGCGATGGTGGCCCGGCGCACCTCGGTGAACGTCCAGCGGGGTTGGATGCGCAGGTAGACGTGCACGCCCCGGCCGCCGGAGGTTTTCGGCCAGCCGGTCGCGCCCAGCTCGTCGAGGAGCGCGCGGACCTCGCCGGCGGCCCGCGCGGCGTCGGCGAAGTCGGTGCCGGGTTGCGGGTCCAGGTCGATTCGCAGCTCGTCGGGGCGGTCGACGTCGGCGGCCCGCACGGGCCACGGGTGGAAGACGATGGTGCCCATCTGCGCCGCCCAGGCCACGTGCGCCAGATCGGCCGGGCAGAGCTCCGCCGCGGTCCGCCCGCTCGGGAAGGTGATCTGCGCGGTCGTCACCCACTGTGGCACCCCCCGGGTGGGCACCCGCTTCTGGAAGAACGCCTCGCCTTCGACGCCCTCGGGGAAGCGTTGGAGGGTGGTCGGCCGGTCCCGCAGGGCGCGCATGATCCCGTCGCCGACCGCGAGGTAGTAGTGGAAGACGTCCGCCTTGGTGAACCCCCGCTGCGGGAAGATCACCCGATCCGGACTGCTCAGCCGTACGCTGTGCCCGGCCACCTCGACCTCGGTGACCGCTGCCTTGGTGCCCGCCATCTCGCGACCATATGCCACGCCCCCGACGTTCGACGTACCGTTGAGTGGTGAGTCTTGACGACAACGAGCTGCCCCGTACCGACGAAGAGTGGCGGGTCCGACTGACCCCCGAGGAGTTCCACGTTCTACGGGAGGCCGGCACCGAACGCCCGTGGACGGGCGAGTACGTGGACACGAAGACCCAGGGGGTCTACCACTGTCGCGCCTGCGGGTTGGAGCTGTTCTCCAGCGACACGAAGTTCGACTCGCACTGCGGCTGGCCGAGCTTCGACGACGCCATCCCGGGCCGGGTCAAGGAGATCGAGGACCGCAGCCTCGGCATGGCCCGTACGGAGATCCGCTGCGCCCGCTGCGACAGTCACCTCGGGCACGTCTTCCACGGCGAGGGCTTCACCCCGAAGGACACCCGGCACTGCGTCAACTCGGTCTCCATCAAGCTGGAACCCCGCTGACCAAAGCGCTGGTCAGGGCGTGACTGCGCTCACTGCGTACCCCTGAGCAGTTCGACCTCGGCGGTCCGGGACTGCTCGATCCGCCGGGCCAGGTCGCGGACCCGCTCGTTGCGGCCGACGCCGACGTGGGATCGGGCCAGGTCGGCGGCCGATCGCTGGTGGTCGGCGAGCACGTCGCGCAGCACGCGGTCGACGTCGGCGTCCGGCGCGGTCCGCAGCCGGTCGAGCGCGGCGTCGTCGCCGTGCCCGTCGTGGTGGTGTGCTGCCGCGCTGGCGCCCGGCCCGCTCGTGGGCAACCAGCCGCGCATGGCGGCCAGTTCGTCGGCCTCGGTCGCCTCGACGGCGGCGGCCAGGGTGCGCAGCGCGTCGTCGCGCACCCGGTCCCGGGCCAGCCGGACGATCTGGAGGGTGCGTTCGCTGTGCCCGACCATGGTGCTCAGGAACACCACGTCGATCCCGCTCATCGCGTCCGCCTCGATCGAGGCCCCGGCACCCGGGGACCCGACGCCCGCGTCCCCGGCCGCGGTCGATCCGGCCGGGGACGCGGGGGCCGGCTGCGGCGGGGCCGGCGGGCTCGACGTGGGCGGTCCGGCGCAGGCTCCGGTGAGCAGCAGAGCCGCGACGAGGGACACCAGCGGGGTACGGCGGGGCATGCCGGTTGCTCCGTTCACGCGAGAGCGGCGACACGGGTGCGACCAGGGGCCGCACCCGTGCGGTCAGACCTGGAGCCAGAGCGCCGGTACGTTCGGCGGCTCCCAGCCCGGGATCGCGGTGTGCGCCTGCCGGCAGCGGTACGTCGCTCCGCCGTAGGTGACCTGGTCACCGACCTGGTAGGCCCGGCCCGTCGTCCAACTGCCGCCCGGCGCTGGCGGAGTGGTCGGCGTCGCGGTCGGGGTGGGCCGTGGGGTGGGTGAGGTGGTGGGGGTGGGTGTCGGGTTCGACCCTCCGCCGCCGATCTGCACGTCGATGCAGGAGTAGAAGGCGTTCGCCGTGTCGGAGATGTTCCACACCGCGAGGATCTTCTGCCGGCCGGAGAAGCCGCCGAGATTGACGTTGTGCGACACAGTGGCGCCCGGCTGCTGGCCGTTGCCATTCACCACGCCGACCCGGGTGTTGCCGATCCAGTACTCCCAGTTGCTGGTGGCGTGCCGGGCGGTGTTCACCCAGGTGAAGGTCAGTGAGCTGCCCACCGAGGTGGCCGGCCAGCCCCGACTGTCGTCGTTGAGGACGGCGAACTGGGCGATTCCGGCGTTGCAGCTGCGCAGGCCCTTGGGCCCTTCGACGCTCTGCGGCTCGTACTTGATCTGCCCGCAGTCGGGCACCCGGCCCTGCGCGCAGAGCGCCTGCCGGCTCGGTGGGGCGGAGACGTAGCCGTGCGCCTGCGCGGGGGCGGCGACGGTGAGGGTGGCAGCGACGGCGCCCGCCGCCACCAGCGGGATGGTGATTCTTCGACGCATCGGGGCAGCTCCTTCTCCAGGTGCGGTGAGGTGCCCCTCAAAGTAATTTAAACATTGTTAACAGTAAAGACTCTCATCGATAAATACATCGATGGCGGCAGTTTTTCTAACCGAGCCGGAGCAGGCTGCCCCGGTCGTCGACCTGGTCGGCCGACTCGTCGTCCAACCAGACGCCGCCGGTGCCGAGGTAGCGGAATCGGTGCTCCCCCGGCGGCAGCTTCACCGTCACCGTCCTGGTGCCGTCGCGGCGGGCCACCAGCTCGTGTCGACCAGGCTGCCAGCCGTTGAAGGAGCCGACGACGCTCACCGGGCCGGGCGGGACATCGCGGGGCAGACAGAAGGTGACCCGGGTCTGGTTGCCGAAGAGCCTGTTGCGCTTGATCACGGTGATCCTCCCGGGGGGTTGCGGCGGTTCACCTGGCACAACGGGCAACACGCCGACGCCGACACGCCGCCGCAGTGGCCAGGCATCGACGTTCCACCCTCAGGGCGGAGCCGCCTGGGGGATTATGTAGGCACTTGTCCACTTAACGGAGGTTTTCGGTGGCAACCTGCGAGGTCTGCGGCAACGACTACTGGATGGCGTTCGAGGTGCACACGGTCAGCGGCGACGTGCACACCTTCGACTCGTTCGAGTGCGCGATCCAGCGCATGGCACCGATCTGCGAGCACTGCCAGGTCAAGATCGTCGGGCACGGCGTCGAGGTCAACGGCCGCTTCTTCTGCTGCGCGCACTGCGCCCGCGCCGTCGAGGGCGCGGTGGGCGCCGAGATCCGCGACGCCGTCGGCGCCCGCCCGGCCTGACCGCGCCCGCGCGGCCACCTACCTCGTACCCCGACCGGGCGGACCCAGGCGAACACGCCCGACCTACCATCGGTGGGTGCCCCAGCAGACCACCGAACTCCGGACGGCCTCCTTCGCCGACCTGACCGCCCGCACCCTCCACGACCTGCTCAAACTGCGCATCGACGTGTTCGTGGTGGAGCAGAACTGCCCGTACCCGGAGCTGGACGGGCGGGACGTCGAGCCGGGCACCCGGCACATCTGGCTCACCGACGGCGGCGCGCCGCTGGCGTACCTGCGGATTCTGGCCGACCCGGACGGTGTCGCCCGGATCGGCCGGGTCGTGGTGGCCCCGGCGGCGCGCGGCGGCGGACACGCCGGCCGGCTGATGACGGCGGCGCTGGAGGTGGTGGGCAACCGGCAGTGCGTGCTGGAGGCCCAGTCGCACCTGGTCGCGTTCTACTCCCGGCACGGCTTCGCGGTCAGCGGCCCCGAGTACGTCGAGGACGGCATCCCGCACACGCCCATGCGACGCGAGGCCATTGACGGCTGACGATCGAACTGGCATGGTGCCGGGTAGCGCCGTCGCGGGAGCCAGCGATCAGGCACGGGAGTGGGCAACTCCCGACGATCCGGGTGTCGACGTCCGACCTCATCCCCCCGGGGGCTCCATGTTCACTCTCACCCGATCACGACGTGCGCTCTGGCTGTTCGCCATCGCGGCGACCGCCACGCTCCTGTCGGCGACCGCACTGACCACCATCCTGGCCAAGCCCGCCTCCGCGCATGGTTCGGTCGTCGATCCGGCCTCACGCAACTACAGCTGCTGGCAACGCTGGGGCGGTGACTTCCAGAACCCTCGGATGGCCACCGAGGACCCGATGTGCTGGCAGGCCTGGCAGGCCGACCCGGCCGCCATGTGGAACTGGAACGGCCTGTTCCGCGAGGGTGTCGGGGGCAACCACCAGGCCGCCGTCCCCGACGGCCAACTGTGCAGCGGCGGACGCACCCAGAGCCCTCGTTACAACGCACTGGACACCGTCGGCGCCTGGAAGACCACAGCGGTGTCGAACAACTTCCGGCTGCGCTTCTTCGACCAGGCCAGTCACGGCGCCGACTACATCCGGGTGTACGTGACCAAGCAGGGCTTCAACTCCGCCACCCAACCGCTCGGCTGGGGGAACCTGGAGCTGGCGGGCCAGATCGGCAACACCCCGGCCTCGCAGTGGGACCAGGACACCGGTGGTGTCTCGATCCAGATCCCGGTCAGCGCGCCGGGACGCACCGGACGGCACATCGTCTACACCGTCTGGCAGGCCAGCCACTTCGACCAGTCGTACTACCTGTGCAGCGACGTCGACTTCGGTGGCGGATCGACGACGCCGCCGCCCACCACTCCCCCGCCGACGACCCCGCCGCCCACCACCCCGCCGCCGACCACGCCCCCGCCGAGCACCCCGCCGCCGGCCGGTGCCTGCACCGCGACGTACCAGGTGACCGGTCAGTGGTCCGGTGGCTTCCAGGCCGAGGTGAAGGTGACCGCCGGCGGTTCACCGACCCGGGGCTGGTCGGTGAGCTGGAACTACAACAACGGCCAGCAGGTCACCTCGTCGTGGAACGCGACGGTCGGCGCCAACGGCACGCTGGTCACCGCACGTAACGCGAACCACAACGGCACCCTTGCCGCCGGAGCGAGCACCACGTTCGGTTTCCTCGGCTCGTGGAACGGCAGCAACCCGGTTCCGCTGGTCTCCTGTACGACGACCAGTTGATCCCCGTCCGGGGGCGCCCCCCCGGCGGGGGGGGGCGCCGGCCCGGTGGAAAAGCGGGTGGGGCCGGCGCTGCGGCCCGGGCCCCAGCCCGCCGGATGGGGTTGA